>CAXTMK010000143.1:5928-8048 GCA_964245315.1 uncultured Acidobacteriaceae bacterium
GGCGACCTGGCGGATGCGGAGTTCAGGGACTGCCGCGAGTTCGACGCGCAGTTCGCGCTCGGCGGGTATGTTGACGAGCAGCTCGGGCCAGTTCCAGCGCTGTTGCAGCTCCAGCAGGCCATCGGAAAAGCTGCTGGGCGACGCGCCGTAGACGATGCGGCAGCCGCGCTCGCCCTGCTCCAGCGCGAAGTGGCGCATGGCCGAGAGGACCAGCGTGAGCTTCTTTTTGTGGTACGGGCGGCGGGTGCCTTTAGTGCGGGATTCCATGAAGACGAGGATTGCGTCCTTGGGGGCTGTCTCGGCGAGTGGTCCGACGCGGTCGTGCAGGCGGTCGTAGGGGATATAGATCCAGCGGCGAGCGCTGGCTTCGGCGGGCGTGGGGAGAAAACGCTGGATGTCTTCGAGGAAGGGAAGCATACGCGTTGGATGCGGGGCCTGGAGGAAGAGCATGGGATTTGCGGTCGGTCCGTCCCATGTCTCAAAAGCGAGACATGGGCACCCGGATTTCCGCGTCTGCTTACTACTTAGTTAACTCCTTGAGCGATCTTTTTTGTCAAAGTCTTCCAACTATGAGACTTAGGCCCGGACTTCGGTTTTGGGCCGTGCACCACTTATAGGGCGGCGGGTTTTCCGGGGCGATGGGTTCAAGGGTCAGGATGACTTCCTGCAGCGGGATTGGGCCGGAATGCGGCGCGTAGTTCCAGCGCACGTCGTAGCGGGCAAAGAAGATGACGCGCCGGGCTTTTTCGGTGTAGCGCTCGAACATGGGTGCCTCTACACAAATGCTTGCCACAGACAGGACGGGAAGACGGATAGGAGCGGAGTAGTACAAACACCGGGTTCGAGAGCTTTAAGCTCCAGCGCTAAGCTGAAAGCTTAATACCGTTCCCGCTAGTAGGTGACGGGGCGGCTGCGGACGATGCGGTCGACTACGTTGTGGACGTCGATGATGGGCCAGGCGGTCGCGTTGGTGGCGGCGTCGGTCTGGCCGGCGAGGTGGATGAGCAGCGCGGGGCGGGTGTCGAAGATGCCGCGCGAGGCGTGGTCGTCCTCGTCGGTCCAGGCGGGGAGCCAGTCCCAGAGGTGGACGCGCCAGGAGTGGTCGCCTTGGACGATCAGGTTGGTCTTATCCCAGCGCGGCGAGGCTTTGAGGGTTTTGAGGATGCGGCCCAGCTCGATGTCGACGAGCGCGAGGTTGTCGATGTAGGAGCTGTCGCAGGTGGGGGTGTAGTTCTCGTCGATGCGGCTCCAGACGTTGGGCGAGTGCGGGATGGAGAAGTGCAGGAAGACGAAGTCGGCCTGGTCGGTGCCGAGCAGCTGGAAGGCGTGCTTTTCGAGGTCGAGATGGGTGATGAGCCGCTCATGCACCTCGTAGGAGCAGTTGGCGCGGTCGGCCTCGGAGGAGGATTTGACGTCGCGGACGATCTCTTCGAGCGGCGCGAAGATGTTGCGGTTCAGGGTCTTGCGCTGCGCCATGGGGCCGTCGATCTTGTCCCAGTTGGCCCAGTAGCAGTTGTCGATGGCGTCGCGATAGATGGTGCAGTAGGGGTTGTACCAGCCGACGGCGGCGGTGCGCCAGCCGGCCTGTTTGGCGTCGCCGAAGACGGTGTTGGCTCCGTCCAGCGGGTGCCAGCCGTGGACGCCGGCGAAGTGCACGGCGAACCGGTTGTCGAAGCTGAACTTGAAGTCGTCGACGGCATGGCCGCTGAGCAGCGAAGGGATGATCTTGACGGTCTTCAGGCCGACTGGCTGGACGTCGGTGAAGGTGGTGCTGAGGCCCCGCAGTTCGTCGAAGGCGGCGAGGTCGAGTCCGCGGGCGCGATGCTCGAAGAGCTGGTCGTAGGAGAGCTCGTCGAAGACGACCCAGACGAGCAGCGGGTGGTCGCGCGGAGGCTGCGGCGATTGCGCCCAGGCGGCGGCGTATTGCTGGGGCTCGGGCTTCCAGGCGATGACGTAGAGCAGCTGCAGGATGGCGGAGAGCGCGAAGACGGCGAAGAAGATGCCAAGCGCGTCGCCCAGGCGAATAATGCGGCGATACCAGGGTGGAAAGACCATCATGAGCAGCAGCAGGAAGGCAGCCCAGAAGACGGCGATGACGGGGATGAGATCCTTGAGCCGGG
>CAXTMK010000143.1:8058-8508 GCA_964245315.1 uncultured Acidobacteriaceae bacterium
GGGAAAGAGCGGGTAGTTGCGGTGCAGCAGGTAAGGCGGAATGCCGGTCGCGAGGATGAGGCGCAGCCACGGGTAGAAGCGGGTACGGCGCAGCGGAGCGAGCACCAGGAAGATGGCGGTGCCGAGGATGAGGATGTCGGCAATCTGCGCGAGGGCGATGCCGGTGAGGCGCAGCGGGACGTGGAGACGCACGTCGCGTCCGCCGCCGAGCATCTCGCCGTAGTTCATCACCAGGATGAGGGAGGCAAAGCCGATGCTCTGGCAGAGGCGCTTGAATTTCTCAAGGCGGAGGATGCGCTGGCGGAGGTTCAGGGTCGGTTCTCCTGTGGGTATTGTAGGGGCAGTTCATGCGCTTGCGTGCTTGAGCGATGAACTCTACCCGTACTGCCGCTCTCAGGAACCGGCCAGTCTGTGGAACTCCAGACGCAACTTCGCGCTGCCGATCTTGAC
>CAXTMK010000143.1:8518-12481 GCA_964245315.1 uncultured Acidobacteriaceae bacterium
GAATGGTCATTCAGTAAGCTCCACCTAAGTCCGGAGCAAGGACGGGAGCGCTTTCTCAATGTCGATTGAACGCCAGATCACGAAGGTTGCCGTCCTGGGGGCCGGGACCATGGGTTCGCGCATCGCGGCGCACATCGCCAATGCCGGCGTGCCGGTGGTGCTGCTCGATATCGTGCCGCCCGGAACCGCAGGCGATGCTCCCGCGTCCGCTCGCAACAAGTTCGCGCTGGCGGCGCTCGATGGGCTGAAGAAATCGAAGCCCGCGGCGTTCTATTCGGCGGATGCGGCGCGGTTGATCACCCTCGGCAACTTCGACGACGACATGGCGCTGATCGCCGGCTGCGACTGGATTATCGAGGTGGTCGCGGAGAACATGGAGATCAAGCGTACGCTGCTCGCGAAGGTGCTGGAGCATCGCAGGCCGGGGACTGTCACCACCACCAACACCTCGGGCCTGCCCATCGCGGAGATCGTCGCGGGCATGCATGACGACCTGCGGCGCCATTGGTTCGGCACGCACTTCTTCAATCCGCCGCGCTACATGCGGCTGCTGGAAATCATCCCTACCGAGGCGACCGGCGACGAGGCGATTACGGTCGTCGCCGGGTTTTGCGACCGGCGCCTGGGCAAGACCATTGTGCGCTCGCGCGACACGCCCAACTTCATCGCCAACCGCATCGGGACCTTCGCGATGGCGAACGCGATCCGCCTGATGATGGCGCAGGGGCTGACGATCGAGGAGGTCGACGCGCTGACCGGCACGCCGCTGGGCTGGCCGCGCACCGGGACATTCCGGCTGGGCGATCTGGTGGGGGTCGACGTGCTGGCGCATGTGGCGATGAACTTTGCTACGCAGGCCGAGCGCATTCACGATGAGCGCCCCGATGTTGTACTTCCGCCGTTCATCTCGAAGATGCTGGAGAACAAGTGGCTCGGCGACAAGGTGGGGCAGGGGTTTTACAAGAAGACGGGGAAGGACGAACAGGGGCGCGATCTGCGCCATGTGCTGGACTGGCAAACGCTCGATTACCTTCCGGCGACGCGGCCAAAGCTGCCCGCGCTTGAACAGGCAAAACCGATCGAGCAGGTGACGGCACGCATCGCGCAACTGCTGCATGCCGACCCGGCGAAGGATAAGGCTGCGGCGTTCTACTGGCCGTTCCTGACGGAGCTGTTTACCTATGCGGCGAATCGAATCTCGGCGGACGGCTCGGAGCCGGCGCGGTCGGCGGTCGAGGCGGATGCCGCGATGAAGGCCGGGTTCAACTGGGAGCTTGGGCCCTTCGAGATGATGGACGCAGCCGGGGTGCGCACGACGGCGGAGAAGATGCGCACGCAGGGCCTTGCGGTCAGCGCCAACGTCGAGAAGCTGCTGGCGAGCGGCGAGAACTGGTATAAGGATGATCCCTCCACGCCGTCAGGGCGGCAGTATTTCGATCCATTCGAGGGCGTCTATCAGCCCGTTGCGGTTGCCGCCGGCGTAGCTTCGCTGGCGACCGTCAAGAAGGCGAAGGGCGTGGTGAAGAAGAATCCCGGAGCCTCGCTGATCGACCTCGGCAACGACGTCGCGGCCATTGAACTGCACTCGAAGATGAACGCATTGGGCGGCGATATCGTCAGCTTCATCACGCAGACGCTGAAGCCGACGAGCGATGCGGTGCAAAACTTTTCTGCATTCGTCATCACTGGCGATTCGACGAACTTCTCGGTCGGCGCGAACCTGATGCAGCTTCTGCTGAGCGTGCAGGAAGAGGAGTGGGACGAGATCGAGATTGCGGTAAAGCAGTTCCAGAACATGACGCAGGGGATCAAGTTCTGCCCGCGCCCGGTGGTGGTCGCGCCGTATGGAATGTGCCTGGGCGGAGGCGTCGAAATCTCGCTGCATGCGGCGGCGCGGCAGCCGCATGCGGAACTTTATATGGGCCTGGTCGAGGCCGGCGTAGGCCTGATTCCCGGCGGCGGCGGATGCAAGGAGATGCTGCTGAGGACGATCGAAGCCGGCTCGTCGATCCGCCCCGATGCACGCGGAGAAGGCGTAGAAATCTTCGAGGCTCTGAAGAAAAGCTTCGAGACCATCGCCAAGGCGACCGTTTCAACCTCCGCCGCGGAGGCGCGAGGGCTGGGCTTTCTGCGCGCCTCCGACGGTGTCACGATGAACCGCGATCGCCTGGTCACCGACGCCGCCGAACGCGCACTGGCGCTGGCTGCCGGGGGCTACTCCGCGCCCATGGCGCGCATGGATATTCCCGCACCGGGCGAGAACGCGCTGGCCACGCTGAAGCTCGCGGTGTGGACGATGCGCGAGGGCCAGTACATCTCCGACCACGACGCGAAGGTTGCGAACTGGGCGGCGCATATTCTGTGCGGAGGCAAGGTGACGCCGGGAACGCTGGTAAGCGAGCAGTACATTCTCGACCTTGAGCGCGAGGCGTTTTTGAGTCTGTGCGGGCAGAAGAAGACGCAGGAACGGATTGCGTTTACGTTGAAGACGGGCAAGCCGCTGAGGAACTAGGGGCGTAGGGAAGAAGTACGGAGTAGCCGCTGATGGCGATTTGTAAGTTTTGTAATGGCGAGATGCACGAAGTTGCAGGATTCATTCTCGTGCCGATCAAGGCCGCCGATGGCTTGTACGATCCGGTGCGCTACGGGAGCGAGGTTCGTCCCGAGCATCCCTCCCACCATGGAACGCCCCGCAGATGCGGAGATTGTGACGCCCTTCCGGGTAACTACCACCACGTCGGCTGCGATCTGGAAGAGTGTCCGAGGTGTGGTGGTCAGCTTCTATCGTGTGATTGCGTCGCAGAATCTGACGCGGAGAAGGTCATTCAATGAACGAAGTCATCATCGCCGCCGCCGTCCGCACTGCCGTCGGCAAGGCTCCGCGCGGCACGCTGCGCACCACGCGCCCGGACGACCTTGCCGCCATCGCCATTACCGGCGCGCTCGCCCGCATCCCGCAGCTCGATAAGGCGGAGGTAGAAGACGTCATCCTGGGCTGCGCGATGCCTGAGGCCGAGCAGGGCATGAACGTCGCGCGCGTGGCCAGCTTTCGCGCCGCTCTGCCCGTCACGGCGTCGGGCATGACGATCAATCGCTACTGCGCCTCGGGGCTGCAGTCGATCGCGCTGGCGGCGGATCGGATTCGCGGCGGCGGCGCGGATGTCATCATCGCCGGTGGCACCGAGAGCATGTCGTTCGTGCCGTTCGGCGGCAACAAAATCTCGGTGAACCCGTGGCTGGTCGAGAACTATCCGGGCAGCTACATGAGCATGGGGCTTACGGCGGAGCGGGTCGCCGCGCATTATGGCATTGGGCGCGAGGAGCAGGACCAGTTCTCGTATGAGTCGCACCGCAAGGCGCTGGCGGCGATCGAGAGCGGCAACTTCGATGACGAGATCGTGCCGGTCGAGGTCGTCTCCGCGGTGCCGGACAAGAAGTCGAAGACGAAGCCGACCAATACGATCTTCAACCGCGACGAAGGCCCGCGCGCCGACACCTCGCTCGAAGCGCTGGCGAAGCTGAAGCCGGTCTTCCACGCCAGGGGTACTGTGACGGCGGGGAACTCGTCGCAGACCTCGGACGGCGCCGCCGCCGCGGTGGTGATGTCGCGCAGCCGCGCCGATGCGCTGGGCATCGTGCCGATGGCACGCTTCGTCGCGTTCGCCTACGCTGGCTGCGACCCGGAGGAGATGGGCATCGGGCCGGTACATGCTATCCCGAAAGTTCTGAAGATGACCGGGCTGACGCTTGACGACATCGGCGTGATCGAGTTGAACGAGGCCTTCGCGGCGCAGTCGCTGGCGGTCATCAAGGTGCTGGGGATCGACCCGGCCAAGCTGAACCCGAGCGGCGGCGCGATTGCGCTGGGACATCCGCTGGGATGTACAGGGGCGAAGCTGACCGCGACGATTCTGCGCGAGATGGCGCGGAGGAAGGTGAAGTATGGGATGGTGACTATGTGCG
>CAXTMK010000144.1:0-12439 GCA_964245315.1 uncultured Acidobacteriaceae bacterium
GTGTTGAAGTCGGGGTCGCCAAGGTAGTCGGCGCGATCCATGTAGGCGCGGCGAAAGGCTTCGGCAATAAGGTGAATCTGCGCGGGAGAGCGGTCGCCGCCGAGCGCGGGCAGATCGTAGCCGGAGAGGATGTTCAGCGTCTCGATGAGCGTGATGCCGCCTGACGATGGCGGCGGCGAAGTGATGACATCGTACTTGACGCCGTGGGCCTTGTACCTGCCGACCAGCGGCTCGCGCTCGGCGACTTTGTAGGCGGCGAGGTCGGCTTCGGTGATGAGGCCGCCGTGCGAGGACACGGACTTCGCAAGCTCGGCGGCGATCTTGCCGTGGTAGAAGTCGTCGGGGTCGGCGACGATGCGCTGCAGGGTGCGGGCGAGATCGGGCTGCTTGAAGGTCTCGCCCTCTTTGTAGAAGTCGCCGCCGCGCTGGAAGACGCGGACGGATTCGGGGAACCTGGTCATGTTGTTGCTGTGCAGCGACTGCGCTTCGGCTGCCGCCAGCACGTAGCCGTCGCTGGCCAGGCGGATGGCGGGCGCCATGTCCTGCGCGAGGGTGAGCTTGCCGTAGCGCTTCTGCGCGTGCACCAGGCCGGCGACGGACCCGGGTACGCCGATGGCCTTGTAGCCGAGCGTGGACATACCGGGCACCACGTTGCCGCTGGCATCGAGATACATATCGGCGGTGGCGGCCATGGGGGCGCGCTCGCGGAAGTCGAGGAAGTGAGCCTTGCCGTGGCGGTCGCGGATGAGCATGAAGCCTCCGCCGCCAAGATTGCCGGCGCGCGGGTAGACGACCGCGAGCGCGAAGCCTACGGCGACCGCGGCATCGACCGCGTTGCCGCCCTGCTTCAGGATTTCGAGGCCGGCGTCTGAAGCGTCGTGCTGGACAGAGACCACCATGGCATGGCCTTTGGGAGGCGCGGCAAGCAGCGCGGCCGGAGCCATCGACGTGGAGACGAGTACGGAAGCGATTTTGGCCTTGAGGCGCATCGGCGGAAACCTCGGATGAATTTTCTTAGGATACTCGGGAAATGGCGGTAGGGTTAAGGCCACGGAGCCATCTATCCAAACACGCAAAGCCATCGCCTGTCTCGCCGCGCTTGCGCTGCTGCCGATCGTACCCTACGCGGTCTTCGGCTACGCCGGGCAGGACTTTGAGTTCCATGCGAGCTCGTGGATGGAGTTGCGGCACGCATGGCTGGGCGGGCACTTCGCGCCGGGCTCGGCGCAACTGGCGAACTTAGGGCTGGGCGATCCGCACCTGGTGCTGTATCCGCCGGTGTCGCTGGCGGGGGGCGGGTTGCTGAGCATGGCGTCGTTGATGGCGGCGCCGGCTGTCTTCGTATGGTTCGCGCTGCTGCTGGCCGGCGTGGCGATGTACCAAGCGTGTGAGCCGTTTGTGGCGGCAGAGGACCGGCTGGCGGCGGCAGTGCTCTATATGCTGAGCCCGTACTTCGTGACGTCCTCGCTGGTGCGGTTTGCGGCGGCGGACCTGCTGGTGCAGGCATCGCTGCCGCTGGTTGTGCTGCAGTTTTACGGGATGGTGTGGCAGCGCTCGCGGCGTGCGACGCTTCTGCTGGGAGCGCTGCTGGGGCTTAGCTGGTGCACGAATACCCCGATGTCGCTGGTGCTGCTGTATGGGCTGGTGACGGTTGCGGGGCTTTGCGCGTGGCGACAACGCGCTGTGTGGCCTGTGTTGCGATTCCTGGTGGCTGAAGCCGTCGCCGGCGTGTTGGCCGCGTTCTATCTGCTGCCGCTCTGGTATGAGCGGGCGTGGATTAACCAGACCGGGCTGATGCGCTCGGATCCTCAACAGTGGCTGCTCATCATGCATCGCGCCGCAGGTGGGCAGGAGACGCTGAAGATTTTCAGATACAGCTGCTGGCTGTTTGCGTTCGCGGGGTTTCTGTTGGTGCTGCTGTGCCTGTGGCGGCGCGGCGGGGCCGACGATGCGGCGCGAACGTGGGGATATCTGGCGTCGGTTTCCCTCTTCTTCCAGCTGCCGCTTGCAATTCCGCTCTGGCGGTATCTGCCGGAGTTGAAGGCCGCCGAGTTTCCGTTCCGCTTCCTGCCGCTGCTCGGCGTCGCGCTGCCGCTGGCGTTGCTGGCGCAGGGAACTCCGCGCAGGCTGCGCCGACCGGTGTATGTTGCGGTGGGGTTGATGACCTTGCTGCCGTTCTTTGAGCACGCAAAGTTGCAGATGACGCCGAGTACGCGGGTGCCTCGGTTCAGCTCGCTCGTGAGCGGCTGGGAAAGCAAGGGGTACGAGGGCCTGGCGGAGTATTGGCCGGTCGGGGTGTCCACAAGGGCTTCGCAACCAGGAAGGGCGCCAGAGGTGGATACCGATAAAGTCGCGACGAATTGTGCCATCGATTGCTGGGTGCGGGTCGGGATTTATGGATATCCATACTGGCATGCGAGCGATGAAGGCAGTGGGCTCGCGCTCGCGACCAAAAACGATGCCGATGGCATTCTGATGGTGCGGGTACCGGCCGGGAGTCATCGCATCCGGCTGGAGTTTTCGGCGTGGAGGCGAGTGCGGATGATCGGAGCGGGCATCAGTCTGGCGGGGATTCTGGGTATGGGATTTGGCATCGCGCATGGTCGAAAAAGGGTGTACCCACTCATCGCTTAAAACAACTGCGCGATGAATGGGGCACAGAGTTCGGTGGGAGATCAGGGTTGGGCCGCCTTCGACTTAGGCGTGATTCGCTTGAAGAGGAACTCCTGCAACAGATTGCCGAAGCCGTCTTCAGCGGCGTTCAGGAGGCCGTTTTCGATAACCAGTACACCGCCGCTGCGATTGCTCTCCGGATAATAGATCTGCGAGACGGCGCCCGAGGCTATATCGCCGGCAACGCTGGAGAAATTGGGCTGCCATCGGCCGTTGTCGCCGCGGCAGATGAACGCGGTCGCCATGGCATAGAGCGCGCGCGAGACGACGCTGCCGGTTCCCTTGTAAAAGTAGCGCGGATCCTGGCGGAACAGGCTGGGGAAGATTGCACCCCCAACGACTCCGCCCACCGTGCTGTCGGCCAGCGTCGAGCCGAAGCGTTTGCCGTATCCCTGCGCGCCCTGGCGGTAGCCGGCGAAGGAGTTGGTGGCCTGCTCGACCCCCGCGATGCCGGCGTCGATGGCGAAGTTGGCGGGATCAATGATGCTGTGCCAGGCAAGGCGAAATTTCTGGCCGGAGGTCAGGGGTGCGGCATGCCAGTCGTAGGTGACGTAGAAGTTGGGAACGATGCCACCCAGCCGCTGCGCCTCTTCGACGTGCAACTCCACTTCGGCCCGCTGAAACTGCGCTTCCGGGGACACATCCACACTCACGTCGGCGCTGACGGACAGGATGACGTCGGGAGTTTCGAGGTCCTCGTTCGAGTGGAGGGTGACGGGTTTGGTAACGGTGCCGAAGCCGGGGTAAGCCACGGTGAGGTTCCAGACGCCGGGCGGGATGTCGAGGAAGCTGAACCAGCCCTGACCATCGGCCGCCATGGAGTGGGTGGTGTGGCCGTCGGAGAGGGTGACCTGCGCGGCCGGGATGGCATCGCCGTCGGAATCGGTCACGGTGCCGCTGATGTCGCCGGGTTGAATCTGCTGGGGAGCCGCAGCGGGATCGGCTAAGGGTGCCTGGGCGCGAATGGCAATGGGCGCGGCTGCAACGGAAGCGGCAAGGAGCAGAAGCCAGAGAACCGCTCGGCCCCCGCAGAGGCTTCTGCCGCGACCACGCACACCATGCCCCAGACTTCCGTTTGCGCGCACCATTAGGGTAGTGAAACAGCCCTTTCCACTCCGTCAGCACGGCGAATGGCTTGCCGAACCACTTTTCGGGGACTCCTTATACTTTGACGGTTCCGTGCGTCCAAAGCAAGTTTGGCCTCGGTAGGCGCGATAGATGTAAACGACATCGTTGTAGGTAAGCTCACAGTATGGCTAATTCCGCATCTTGCGTAGATAATTACGCAATATGCGTACTTCAAGAATCACCGCTGCGCTTTTTCCCGAGGTCCGCAGCCGCATCTTGTCCGCTACGGTCCTGCGGCCGGAAAAATCCTGGTACCTGACGGAACTTGCAGGAGTTCTCGGCACCGTTCCGTCGAGCCTTCAGCGGGAGGTCGAGTCGCTGAGCCAGGCGGGCATTCTGCGGCAGTGGCGCGATGGGCGCCGCTTGTACGTTGCCGCGGATAAGACGTGCCCCATCTTTTCCGACCTTGCGCACCTTCTGGAGAAAACAGCCGGCTTGATTCCGGTCCTGGCGGACGAACTCGTGCCCCGAAACGCCTGCATCCGAGTGGCCTTCGTGTACGGCTCGATTGCCCACTCGCTGGAACGCTCGGAAAGCGACATCGACCTGATGGTGGTGGGTGCAATCGGACTTGCCGACCTTGTTCCGGCACTGCGAAGCGCAGAGACACGTCTGGGACGACCGATCAATCCAATGATCTATTCCGCTGAAGAGTTTCAAAGCAGTATCCGGAATCAGGATCATTTTTTGACATCGGTGCTTGAAGGCGACAAGCTATTTATTAAAGGCGACGAAGATGAGTTGGCAGCACTGGCTTAGCCTGGGCGATGTGAAGCCGCATCGCACCAGCAAGCAGGAATTGGATAACATGCGCGCTCTCGTCGTTCGCGACCTGGGCGATGCCGCACTGCACGCGCTCTCCGAAGATCGGCGCTTCGCGACGGCTTACAACGCAACCCTCACCTCCGCAAACATGGCAGTTGCCTGTTCCGGACACCGCGTGACCGCACGCACCGGTCATCACTGCATTACTTTTGACGCAGCCGCACTCGCGATTGGAGCAGAAGCGCTCCCGTTCGCGGACTACTTCGACCTATGCCGCCGGAAACGCAATGTGATCGACTATATGGCGGCGTCTGTTGCAACTCAGACAGAGGCGGACGAACTACTCGTCGAGGCTGTCGCATTTCAGAGACTCGTCGAGCGCTGGATTGAGGCGAAGTTTCCTTCTCTCGTACCTTAGTCTCACATTGCCACGCCTTTGGGGTCTAACGAAACTGCATGATGAGATACCGATCTCTCCTTCCTCTATGCTGCTGGCTAACTCTGGCGATATTGGCCCACGCAGCGCCTGTCTACCCCTGCAAGGTTCTCGCCAAATACCCTCACTCCACAGCCTCCTACACGGAAGGATTCTTCTTCAGGGACGGCCTGTTTTACGAGGGCACTGGTCTTAAAGGCCACTCGCAGGTTCTCGCCTACAAACCCGATGGGACCGTGGTGCAGCACTACGATGTGCCCTCCCAATACTTTGGCGAGGGCATCGTTGACTCGGGCTCGTATCTGCTGGAATGGACCTGGCAGTCGCATGTCGGGACCTTTCTTGATCGCGCCACGCTGAAGCCGGTCCGGCAGTTCCACTACACCGGCGAGGGCTGGGGAATGACGCGCACCGACCACGAACTGATCACCTCCGACGGCACGGCCATCCTGCGCTTTCGCAATCCCGACACCTTCGACGAGACCCACACCATCACCGTGCGCGACGGCGGCATGCCGGTGCAGCAGTTGAACGAACTGGAGTACGTGAAGGGCGAGATCTACGCGAACGTCTGGCACTCGGACCGCATCGCGCGCATCGCGCCGGCCGACGGACGCGTGCTTTCGTGGATCGACTGCACGGGGCTGCTACCCATCGGTAAGCGGATCGACGCGGAGTCGGTGCTGAATGGCATCGCCTACGACGCGGCGCATAACCGGCTGTTCGTGACGGGCAAGCAGTGGCCGAATATCTTCGAAATTAAGATTCCGGCAGCCAAATAGCCGGCTTCCGACCGCATCTCACTTTTCACTGCTTTTCTGTGTGAGGTTTCCCGGTCATGAAGCGTATTCTTCAGCTTTCTTCCCTTTGTCTTCTCACAATTCCTGTGTGCGTTGCAACCGGCTGCAATGTCCAGCCGGAGATGCAGCGTTGCATCGACTTCCGCGACCATGTTCTGGACTACCACGAGTGCGAGCGTCCGGTGAGCGAGGTGCGCGTGCCAGGCAGCATCAATCCGCTGCCGTCGCATCGCTGGTACTTCGGCGGCTACGGCGGTACTGAGTTGGGCGCGTCGGCGTGGGGCGGGTCGGATACGGCGCTGCATGGGCATGCGTACATGCCGGCGGGTGCCGATGTGAATCAGGATGCGACGTCCCCTGTGGCGGCGAACGCTCCCCAGCCTTATGTTCCGGGCCGGCGCTAGCAACGACGCTGTACCTGAGATGCCAACGCAATGCAACGCCTGCCCTGCTAAGCTTGACAGGCATGAAGCGTTCGTTCCACGTCTCCGCTCCGTTACTTGCAGCCGCCGCGCTGGCCCTGACCACGGGCTGCCGCAAGCCGCAGATGCAGCGTTGCGTGGACGAACATAACAACGTCGTGCCGGATAGTTTCTGCCAGAACCCGCAGCAGACGCGCGGGGCCTACGGAAACATGCCGATCTATCGCTACTATTATGGCGGCTTCGGCAGCTACGGCGTGGGGTCAACAGCGTCCGGCGGCGGGTACATCCCATCCAGCGGCGCGTCGTATTCTACCGGCACCTCGCGCGGCGGGTTCGGATCGAGCTTCGGCGGTGGCCATTCGAGTGGCGGCGGCGAAGCCGGGGGGAGCGGTTCCTGATGCAGAGAATTTCCATCAACCCACGTGTCGACTGGCAGGCCAGGGTCGAGCAGCAGGGCCTGACATTCCACTCGCCCGCGGCCATGGCTCCGCAGCCGTATTGGGATGAATCGGCCGCGTACCACTTTACGGCGGCTGAGATCGACACGCTCGAAGCCGCGGGCAACGAACTCCAGACGATGTGTCTGGCGGCCGCGCAGCATGTGATCGACAGGCAGCGCTATGCGGAGCTGGCGATACCGCCCGATGCCGTTCCGCTGATCGAGTGGGCGTGGAACAAGGAGCCGCCGGCGATCTATGGGCGCTTCGACATCAGCTGGGCGGGCGCAACCAGCGGACAGCCGCCAAAGCTGCTCGAATATAACGCCGATACGCCGACCGCGCTGCTGGAGGCGGCGGTGGTGCAATGGGCCTGGACGGAAGAGCTCGGCACCGAGCTTCCCGGGACGAGCTTTCTGCACCGGCCGGATCAGTTCAACTCCATCCACGACCGGTTGATCGCCAAGTGGAAGGATGTCGCCGACTACCTGACGCAGCCGCTCTACTTCGCCGCGCTGGAGTGGGACGAGCCCGACCCGCAGGTGGCGAAAGAGGCCGCCGAAGACCTGCTGACGGTGACTTATCTGCGCGATACGGCGGAGCAGGCCGGTTTGCAGACGCGGCATATCCCGATTCAGGACATCGGCTGGAATCCGGAGCGGCATTGCTTCGTCGATATGGATTTCGACGAGAACCAGATCCACTCGCTCTTCAAGCTGTACCCGTGGGAGGCTATGCTGGTGGAGGAGTTCGGCCCGGCGGCGCTGGCGACCTATCGCAACATGACGTGGATCGAGCCGATCTGGAAGATGCTGCTGTCGAACAAGGGGATTCTGCCGATTCTGTGGGAGCTTTATCCCAATCACGAACTGCTGCTGCCGGCGTTCTTCGAGCGTCCGGGCGACGACCAGAAGCACAGCAGCGAGCAGCGGCTGTTCTCGTATGTGCGCAAGCCCCTGCACTCGCGCGAGGGGGCAAATGTTTCAATCGTGCGGCCAAACGCGCAGACGATCGAGACCCCCGGGCCGTATGGCGCGGGACCATTCATCCGGCAGGCGATCGCGCCCAATGCGGTGTTTGAGAATTCATCAGGGCAGGCGCGCTATCCGGTGCTGGGTTTGTGGATGATCGACCAGGAGTGCAGCGGGCTGGGGATTCGCGAGGCGGCGGGCGCGATTACGGATAATTTGAGTTCATTTGTGCCACATTATTTCAGTTAGTGGTTAAGGGCGGCAGGGTAAGATCAGACAACGGAGGCAGGTTGATGGCTACCGGCGTTATCGACTCTTGCGGTCTTCAGGCTCTCCTGGTTGCGCCCGGTACCCGCATGTCGGACGAGGATCTGATGCGCTTTTCGGAAGCGCATAAGCCCCATCGTTTCGAACGCAAGAAGGACGGAGAGATCATCGTCATGTCGCCAGTCGGCGGCACCGGCAGTATTCACGAGGCGGTGGTGTTCGATGCATTGTTCCAGTGGAACAAGCGATCCGGGCATGGAATCGCTTTGGGTCCCAATGCGGGCTTTAACCTTGGCGACGGATCCTGTCTCGCGCCGGATGCCGCCTGGCTTTCGATGTCCCGCTGGAATGCGCTTAGCGCTCGCGAGCAAAGCGGATATCCGCCACTGTGCCCCGATTTTGTGATCGAGGTTCGTTCGATGTCGGACGCGCGCGCTCCCCTCGAAGCGAAGATGCAGCAGTGGCTCGATAATGGAGCAAGACTAGCATGGCTGGTGGACCCGATCGTTAGCAGCTTGACGATCTATCAACCTGGTCGTACCCCGTATACTCTAAGCCGCCCAGACGTGGTTGTGGGACTCGATCCAGTCGCGGGATTTGAGCTTCCTTGCGGCGACCTCTGGCCAGCGCAGTAAACTATCGCCTTGCGTCTTCCTTTTCCAAACCCCATCGCCCTGTTGCTCGCATCGGTCTGCGCGCTGTCGGCACCCACGCATGCGCAAACACCTCTGCCCGACATCAAGTCCGCCGACGCGCTCGGCGCCGATCTCTTCCTCGCATCCGGCTCGACCGGCATGGTGCTGGTCATCGTCCGCAACCATGAGGTTTACTTTCGCGGCTACGGCGAGACGGCGCCCGGCAGCGGGCGCGTGCCGGATGAGAAGTCGCTGCTGCGGCTGTGCTCGCTCTCGAAGATCTTCGCCACCGACCTGCTGAACAAGATGGTGCAGGACAAGACCGTGCGGCTGGACGATACGCTGCAGCGCTTCGCTCCGCCCAGGGTAACAGTGCCTGCCCGGCCGGGCCATCCCATCACGCTGCTGGAGCTGGCGACCCATACCGCCGGGCTGCCGCGCGAGGTGGGCAATGCTCCGCGGGGCACGGCGCACTTTACGTTTCCAGGCTATGCGTATCGCTGGCGCTGGCTGCCGGCGCAGCGGCTGAAGACCCTGCCGGGCACGGCGGCGCTGTATTCGAATATCGGGTTCGACCTGCTGGGTGATGCGCTGCAGGCAGCCGCGCACAAGCCGTATGCGACATTGCTGGCGGAGCGGACGACGGGTCCGCTGGGCATGCGCGAGACCGGCTTCACGCCGACGCTCGCGCAGTGCAATCGCCTGCTGCAGGGCGCGCACGATGAAGGCTTCTGCACCGATACGCAGTCGTCGGCCGGCTCCTCCGGTGTTTATTCGACCGCACCCGACATGGCGGTTTGGCTGAAGTATCTGTTGGGCACGGGCGCACCGGCGGTTCCGGCGCAGGATCCGGCGGCGCAGGCGGTCTATGTCGATCCGCTGACGCTGGTAAGCGAGCAGGGGCTGGACCATGCCGGCACGCCCACGGGCATCGGCCTCGGCTGGCTGCATCTGCTTCCCGCCGCCGATCCGGAGACGATCACGGAAAAGACCGGCGGCGGCGCGGGCTTTCTGACCTACATCGCGCTCAACCAGGCGCGGCATACGGGCATCTTCCTCGCCGTAACGGACGGCGCGATCGAGACGCATCTGAACGTGTTCAAGGAAGCGAACAACCTGCTGCTGGTGCTCGCGGGGCTGCCGCCTTTGCCGCCGGAACCGCCTAAGGCGGTTCGAAAGGTGGTTGTAAAAAGGGCTCGCAAGGCGGCGGCGAAGTAGATTTCGGGTCCGAGGACGGTTTGTCTCCGAGTAAGAAATGGGGTTGGGATAACATCGTCGCAGTGGAGGAATCTCCGATGCGCGCCGGCCAGATTGATCTTTTCGCCCTTGAACTGCCTATCGTCCTGCGGCCGAGCGCTCCGCTGTCCGATGAAGATCTGATGCGGTTCTCCGAACAGAACAAGCCCTACAAGATCGAGCGCACGAGAGACGGAGAACTAAGGATCATGACCCCTATCGGTGGAATTGGCAGCACACACGAGGAATATGTCTCCGGGGAGTTCTATATCTGGACCAAGCAGAACGGCACCGGCAAGAGTTTCAGTCCGAGTGGAGGATTCAACCTTCCCGACGGTTCCTGTCTGTCGCCCGACGTCGCGTGGATGCCGCTGAAGCGCTGGAAAGCGTTGACGCCTAGACAGCAGATCGGCTATCCGCCGCTCTGTCCTGATTTCATCATCGAGATTCGCTCCGCGACTGACCCACGCCGTATGCTCGAAGCGAAGATGCAGACCTGGCTGGATAACGGTGCGACGCTGGCGTGGCTGATCGATCCCGTTGACGGCAAAGTCACGATTTACCGTCCCGGCCATCAGCCCAAAACGCTCGACCAACCCGCATCTGTGGTCGCGGAAGAGCCTGTTGCCGGATTCGTGCTGCACTGCAATGAACTCTGGTCCACGCGTTGAACCGTCTTTTCATCCCGCAATCGTCGCGAACGGATAAACTGTAAATCACATGAAGATCGTCTTAGCAGAAAAAGTCTCGCCCGCAACCCTCGCTATCCTCGTCAAAGAACCCGGCTGGAACTGCATTACCGCCGACAAGATCACCTCGCTGCCCGATGAACTGAAGGACGCCGACGCGCTGGTGGTGCGTTCGGCCGTGCAGGTGGACGCCAAGCTTCTGGAACATGCGCCCAAACTGCGCGTCATCGGCCGGGCCGGCGTGGGCGTCGACAATATCGACACCGCCGCGGCCACGCTCTCCGGCATCGTGGTGATGAACACGCCCGGAGCCAACGCAGTCGCGGTTGCCGAGCTTACGCTGGGCCTGATGATCGCGATGTGCCGGGCGATTCCGCGCGCGAACGAGACCATGCACGCAGGCAAGTGGGACAAGAAGTCGCTGCAGGGTTCGGAGTTGCGCGGCAAGACGCTGGGCATCGTCGGCCTGGGGCGCATCGGGCTTGAAGTGGCTCGGCGGGCGGCGGCGTTCGGCATGGACCTGATTTCGTACGATCCCTTTATCGCGCCGGTGATCGCGCGCGAGAACAACGTGACGCTCACGTCCATCGACGAGGTCTTCAAGCAGTCCGACTTCCTGACCCTGCATGTCGGGCTGACCCCGCAGACCGAAGGCCTGATCAACGCGCAGTCGATCGCGATCATGAAGCCGGGAATTCGCATCGTGAACTGCGCGCGCGGCGAGCTGATCGTTGATGCGGCGCTGGCCGAGGGTTTGAAGTCGGGCAAGGTTGCGGGCGCGGCGCTGGATGTCTTTCACGCCGAGCCGCTGAAGGATTCGGTCTACTTCAGTCTGCCCAACGTACTGCTGTCACCGCATATCGCGGGCGCGACCGATGAGGCGCAGGAGGCGATTGGCATCCAGCTCGCCATGCAGGTGCGCGATTATCTGAAGCTGGGAGTGGTGCAGAACGCAGTCAATCTGCCGTCGCTCTCGCACGAGGAGTACATCGAAGTCGCGCCCTATATCGAGATGGCGGGGCGGCTGGGACGCTTCCTCTCGCACGCGACGCCGGGGCATCTTGAGAATATCCAGATCACCTATACGGGCCGCATCGCGCAGGGCAAGACGGACCTGATTCGCAACGCCGCGATCGCCGGCATCTTCGCCGATACCGAAGGCGAGAACAGCGTTAACCGCATTAACGCGGCAGCGATCGCGCTGGAGCGCGGCATCCGCATTCAGGAAGACAAGAAAGAGTTCGTGACGGGCGGTTCGGGTTCGGTGCTGAAGCTGACGCTGCATTCTTCCGAAGGCGATACCAGCGCGGCGGCGACGGTGCTGCACGGCAATTCGCCGCGGCTGCTGGCCTATGACGGCATCGACATCGAGGCGCCGCTGAACGGGACGCTGGTGGCGATTCGCAACCACGACGTGCCGGGCGTGGTAGGACGCATCGGCACGATTCTGGGCGAGCACCAGATCAACATCGCCAACTTCGCGCTCGGCCGGAGCACACGCTCGCAGAAGGTTCCGCAGGGGCAGGCGCTGGCGGTGGTGCAGATCGATGTGCCGAGCGCCGGCGATGCGGCGCCGGCGCTGGCCGCGCTGAAGAAGGTTGAGGCGATCGCGAGCGTGCGGATGGTGGAGCTGGGGAAAGGTTAGACGTACTCCCACTCATTGCAGCATGAAAACTATAACGACGGAGGCGGAGTGGAGGACGCAGGCTGGGACGGCGTTTCTGCCTTCTTCGAGTGATGGAACGGCTTGGCAATCAACCTGCCCGTACCGGTCGCGATCTTCCCTGTACCCTTGGCTGCGCCGACGCCCACGTCCTTAGCTCCCACGCCGACGCCTTTGCCGACATTCTCCGCCGCGCCGGCCGGGTGCAGCGTGACGAGATCCCCGGCGCCTTTGCCTACGCCTTCCGCCGTCTTGCCAGCTCCCTCGCCCGCACCTTTGCCGATATCCCCGCTGCCGCTGCCGATATCCCCACC
>CAXTMK010000145.1:0-538 GCA_964245315.1 uncultured Acidobacteriaceae bacterium
CCTTGGCGACCCGCGAATCCTTCACGAGCGATCGACGGATCGTGCGCTCCGACCATGCCCTGGACCTTAATTGCCACCGGCGCATTGCCCGCAGCCTGTAGCATCAACGCCAATCCGATCAACAAAGCGCGCATCCCCCGACTATAAGGCACAAACCGGCCCTTCCGCCGTGCGCCCCGCTCGTGGCACACTGAACCGTCAAGACTTACGAAGCATCGAATGAAAACTACCCGAGGATGATGGCATGAGTACCTCCACCGCAAACCTGAGCCTGACCACACTTCTCGCGCGCTTCCGCCAGGCCCGCGCCGCCACGCTCGCCTTCACCGCGCCGCTCTCGCCCGAGGACATGATGGTGCAAAGCTGCGCCGAGGCCTCGCCCATCAAGTGGCACCTCGCCCACACCAGCTGGTTCTTCGAGACCTTCGTCCTCACCCCCTACGCCTCCGGCTACAAGCCCTTCCATCCCGACTTCCACTGGCTCTTCAACTCCTACTACAACTCGCTCGGCGACATGCCCGCCAAAAACCTGCGCTCC
>CAXTMK010000145.1:548-1050 GCA_964245315.1 uncultured Acidobacteriaceae bacterium
CAACGACATCCTCGCCTTCCGCGCCCACGTCGACCGCGCCATCGCCGCGCTGCTCGATGAAGACCTCGGCGACAACGAGGACGAGATCCTGCGCCGCGTCGCGCTCGGCATCGAGCACGAGCAGCAGCATCTGGAACTCGCCGCCTACGACATCAAGCACGCCCTCTTCACCAACCCGCTCCACCCCGCCTACAAACCCAGCGAAGATCTGGGTGCCCCACGTCTCGATTCTGAGACGTGGGATCGGACCAGCCCAACCTTCACCAGTTTCGAAGGTGGCCTGATCGAAGTCGGCATAACCCCCGAACCCTCAGACCCGCTCGCCTTCGCCTTCGACAACGAAACTCCCCGCCACAAAGTCTTCCTTCAGCCGTTTGCGCTCGCCAACCGCCTCGTCACGGCACGCGAGTACCTCGCCTTCATCGACGACAACGGTTACACTCGCCCAGAGCTGTGGCTCTCCGAGGGCTGGACCACCTGCCGGGCGGAGAACTGGCAGGCG
>CAXTMK010000145.1:1129-12359 GCA_964245315.1 uncultured Acidobacteriaceae bacterium
AGTCCACCGACTCCGGCTGGAACATCGACACTCTTGGCGGCTTCAAATCCCTCGACGACCTAGCCCAAACCCCCGTCTGTCATCTCAGCTTCTTCGAGGCCGACGCCTTCGCGCGCTGGTCAGGCTGTCGACTCCCGACGGAATTCGAATGGGAACACGCCGCCACATGCGAGCGTCTCCCGTGCACTGGCAACCTGCTGGAAGCCGGGATTCTCCACCCAACGCCGGCCACCCGCTCCTCAAATCTCCAGCAGCTCTTCGGCGATGTCTGGGAGTGGACCTCCTCGCCCTACACCGGTTATCCCGGCTACAAACCCCTGCCCGGCGCGCTGGGTGAGTACAACGGCAAGTTCATGTCGTCGCAGATCATCCTCCGCCGCGGCTCCTTCGTCCCCCCGGCCACGCACATTCGCGCCACCTACCGAAACTTCTTCAGCCCCGCCACCCGCTGGCACTTCTGCGGCCTGCGCCTCGCGAAATGATCTCGAAAAGTCTTTCCATCCAGCATCCCTGAAACCGCGTCATAGTACAGTGCCCGTAACCCACACCGCCGGAGTCTCCGTGTCCCACACAGCCGAAGCAGTAGACCCATCCGCAGCCGCCGCACGATCCGGCCTCTCCGAACCCCGGAAAACCTTGCCGCCATGGCTCTTCTACGACGAAGCCGGCTCACAGCTCTTCGAGGACATCACCGCATTGCCGGAGTATTACCTCACCCGCACTGAACGCGCGCTGTTCCAGCGCCACGCCGAAGAGATCGTCACCGCACCCATCACCATCGCGGAACTTGGCGCCGGAACCGCCACCAAGACCGGCATCCTGCTCGAAGCCGCGTCCCGATTCCGGCAGGGCGTTCTCTACCAGCCCATCGACGTAAGCCCGAGCGCGCTCGACGAAGCGAAAAACCTGGCGCGCCACATTCCATATCTGACTGTCCGCTCGCAGGTCGCCAACTACGTCACTGAAAAGATCCGCATCCATCGCGAGCCGGATCGCAAGGTTCTCGCCCTCTACATCGGCTCCAGCATCGGCAACTTCTCGCCCGCCGAGGCCCTCTCTATACTTACCAATCTTCGCTCGCAACTGAAATCCGGCGACAATCTCCTGCTCGGCACGGACCTCGCCCCCGGCCACACCAAATCCGTCGAGACGCTGCTCGCCGCCTACGACGATGCCGCCGGCGTCACCTCCGCCTTCAACCTCATCATCCTCGCGCGACTGACCCGCTAACTCGGCGCCGACTTCGATCTCGACCGCTTCGTCCACGAGGCCCGCTGGAACGCCGCCGAATCCCGCATCGAGATGCACCTCGCCAGCAGCTGCGCCCAGACCGTCCGCATCCCCGCCGACTCCGCCGGCCCCGCGCAGACTCTGCATTTCACCGCCGGCGAAACCATCCACACCGAAAACAGCTACAAGTTCAACCCCGCGATGCTGTCCGCCCTGCTGACACCCTCCGGCTTCCAAACCAATTACACCTTCAACGACCCCGACTGCCTCTACGCCCTCACCCTCGCTGAAGCCGTCTGAAAACTCCGTACCCCATTCATCGCAGCTTCACCGTGATGAGTGGGAGCCACCACTATCTCCTCTTCAAAGCCTCCAGCTCATCCAGCGTCTTCGGCCAGTCTTTCCCCAGCAGCCGCGACAAACTCCGATCCGCCAGCACCTTCCCGCCCGTCTGGCAGCTCGCACAGTAGTTCGTCTCGTTATCCGCATAGCGAATGCGCAGCACCTTGTCTCCGCACCTCGGACACGGCTCGCCAAACCTTCCATGCACGGCCATATCCTTGCGAAACGCCGTTACTTTTTCGGGAAATCCAGCCTCCGCCTCGCCGCGAAGCCGATCGATCCAAAGCTGCAGCGTCGCCTGCGTAGCTGTATGAAGCTGCTCCCACTCGGCGTCGTCGAGCTTGCGCGTCATCGCGATCGGCGAAAGCCGCGCCGCATGCAGAATCTCATCCGAGTAAGCATTGCCGATGCCGCTCAGAATGCGCGGATCGGTCAGCGCCCGTTTCAGCGTGCGATTCTCCACCGTCAGCGCCGCGCGAAACGCCGCCATATCGCTCGCCATCACATCGATTCCACCCGGATCGATTCCTTCCAGCGCCGCCTCGCCCTGCAGCACATACAGCGATGCCCGCCGCTTCGATCCTGCCTCCGTCAGCACCAGCGACCCATCTTCGAAGTCGAAGGCTGCGAGTGCATTCCGTCCCGCCAGCTTCGCGCCCGCCGCCCGCCAGTGCAGTCGCCCGGCGATCATCAGGTGCAGCACCAGCCACAGATCGCCTTCGAGGCCAAACGCAATCCGCTTGCCGATCCTGCGTAGTGCAAGCACCGTCCGCCCCTCGGCACTCTGTAGCGGAGGCTGTGCCGTCCGCAGCAGAAACGCGCTCTGCACCCGCACGGTCAGCAGGCGCTTGCCCAGCACCCGCGTCTCCAGCGCACTCAGATACGCCGCAATGTCCGGCAACTCAGGCATGATCTAAATCCAACTGAAAGAGTCTCGCTCAAAGCTCGAGAGCTTATAGCTCAGGAAGTGATTTTGGCTGTTGCGGCAAACCCTTTGACGCCACACCGGTCATCCCTAGCCGCTTCGCCTCCGCAACCTGCGCCGCAATCCGATCCGCCGCCTCCCCATAGCTCAATCCCTCCTGCCGCACATTCGAGATGCAGTTTCGCTCCGCATCGGTCCTTCCCACGCGCGGCTGCCAGGTAATGTAAACCCCCAGCGAATCCGCCGCGCTCAGCCCCGGCCGCTCGCCGATCAGCATTACCACCAGCGCCGCCCCCAGCAACTCGCCGATCTCATCGCCAACCGCGACTCGCCCCTGGCTCACCACGGCCGTGACGCATGTGGGTGCCCCATGTCTCGATTCTGAGACATGGGTTTGCCGCCCAAGCCTCGCCGCAATCGCCTCCACCATCGCGAGCGCATGCCGCTCTACCGCCAGCGCCGAAAGCCCATCCGCGATCACCACCACAATCTCCGGCTTGCTCTCGACCGCTCGCAACCTCGCAACCGAAGCCTCGTCGAGCCTCCGCCCTAAATCCGGTCGCCGCAAGTAAATCTGCCGCTCGTCCGCTCCCTCCGTCACCGCACTGCGCAACGCAATCCCGTCGAACCCCAGACCCTTCAATCCCTCAAGCATGCGAGAAACGTCCATCCGCGCATGCACCGCATCGCGAGCCAGCGCGTGATCCAGCTGGAACGCAAGCTGAGCCTCCGTCCCAACCGCCGTTGCGGCACGAACCAGCCCAACTCGCGCCGGGGTAAATCTCCGCAATGTCGCCAGGTCTCTCATGCCGGCAGCAGCGCTCCCGGCTGCCCGATCAGTTGCAGCCGCGCAAACCCGTCGCCGGCCAGCCAGGCCTCGAACTCCGGAGCCGGTCGCAGCCCCAGCACCCGCCGCAGATACAGTGCGTCATGGAACGACGTGCTCTGGTAGTTCAGCATCACGTCGTCCGCGCCAGGCACGCCCATGATGTAGTTCACCCCGGCCGCGCCGAGCATCGTCAGCAGCGCATCCATGTCGTCGCCGTCGGCTTCGGCGTGGTTGGTGTAGCAGATGTCGCAGCCCATCGGCAGTCCCAGCAGCTTGCCGCAGAAATGATCCTCCAGCCCCGCCCGCAGAATCTGCTTGCCGTCGTACAGATACTCCGGCCCGATGAAGCCCACGACCGTGTTCACCAGCATCGGCTTGAAGTGCCGCGCGACCGCATACGCGCGCGCCTCCATGGTCTGCTGGTCGACGCCATGATGCGCATTCGCCGACAGCGCGCTGCCTTGCACGGTTTCAAAGTAATACACATTCTCGCCACCGATTTCGCCAATTCCGCCGCGTTTCAGCTCGCGCGCCATCGCCTCGGCCTCGGCCAGCAGCGCCAGGTTCACGCCAAACGACGCATTCGCCTTCTCGCTCCCCGCGATCGACTGAAACAGCAGATCGAGCGGTGCGCCCTGACGCATCGCGTCCATCTGCGTGGTCACATGCCCCAGCACACAACTCTGCGTAGGAATCTCATAGCGCATCCGCACATGGTCGATCATGCGCAGCAAAGTGGTCACCGAAGCCGCATCGTCCGAGACCGGATTGATCCCGATCACCGCATCGCCCGAGCCCAGCAGCAGCCCGTCCAGCATGCTCGCCGCGATGCCCGCCGGATCGTCCGTAGGATGATTCGGCTGCAGCCGCGTCGAGAGCCTCCCCGGCAACCCGACCGTCGTGCGGAAGCGCGTCACCACGCCGATCTTCCTCGCCACGGCGATCAGATCCTGCACCCGCATCAGCTTTGAAACGGCCGCCGCCATCTCCGGCATCAGCCCCGGCGCAAGCTCCGCGAGCCGCTCGCCAGTGGCCTCATCCGACAGCAGCCAGTCGCGAAACTCACCGACCGTAAACGCGGCGACGGGCACGAAGCGCATGGCGTCGTGCCCGTCCCTGTAATCCTTCAAGATTAACCGTGAAACTTCGTCGCTTTCGTACGGAATCAGAGGCTCGTGCACGAACGCAGACAGAGGAACCTCGGCCAGCGTCATCTGCGCGATCGCACGCTCCTCGGAACCCACAGCCCCGAGGCCCGCAAGTTCATCCCCGCTACGCCGCGGCGAGGCCTCCGCCAACAGCGTGCGCAGATCGGGGAAGCTGTGCCGCACTCCGCGAACTACATGACTGTAAGCCATAGCCCATTATGCTCTTGTCACGCTACGCCTCTTCGTCTTCTTCTTCCTCGTCATCATCCTCTTCATCGTCGAGGTCGTCGTCATCCTCCAACTCCTCGTCGTCATCTTCGTCGACCAGATCGTCGGCCGCCGGCTCCTCGTCTTCATCTTCGTCTTCGTCGTCCTCGAGGTCGTCGTCTTCCACTTCGTCGTCCTCGAGTTCGTCTTCATCGTCTTCGAGCTCATCGGCCGTCTCGTCAAGATCGTCGTCGGCGGCCACATCTACGTTCTCGCTGCCGGCATGCTCGGTTGGATTGCTCGCGGAGCCAACCGGTTCAAATCCCGCGGTTACATCCTTCCCCACCTTGCGGAAGTCATCTTCAAACTGAGCATCATTCGTATAAGCCATGTCGTCTCCTGTCGTGCGTTCTGGTTTGGATGCTGCTCGACGCGCGAAGTTAGCTGGTGGAAATCCAATTCAACGCACTCCATGTGACTAGAAAATAAAAAAAGCGTTGTGCTATCGTTCCATCCAGCGCCATGAAAGCTCTCCTCGTCGCCGCAACGCTTGTCTTCCTGTCAGCCCAGACGTCTTTGTCAACGTTGCCCGCTCCAGCGCCGCCCGTCCAGCTGACCGCCGAGCAGGATCATCAGCGCCTGCTCGATCTGCTGCACATCACGGATCCTCGCCCCGGCGTCAGCTCCAAGGACGCCAACTACGACGAATCCAAAGCAAATCCGTGGCCGAATCTTCCCAATCCGCTCATCCTGAACGACGGCAAGCCGGTCAAATCCGCAAAGACCTGGTGGTCCGAGCGACGTCCGCAGATCGTTGAGTTCTTCAACCGCGAGGTCTACGGCCGCGTCCCAGCCAACGTCCCCGGCGTCCGCTGGGAGGTGGCGTCCACCACCAACGGAAGCGACGGCGGCATCGCAACCGTAACCAAAAAGCTGCTCGGCCACGTCGACAACTCCGCCTATCCGCTCATCACCGTCGACATGGAAGTTTCGCTGACCACGCCCGCGAACGCCGCCGGCCCGGTGCCCGTGGTGCTCGAAATATCCTTCGAGAACTACCCCCAGCCGCCGAGCAGTAAGCCGAAGCCTCCCGCGCCGCCCGATCCCGAACCCACCTGGAAGCAGCAGGTGCTCGCCAAAGGCTGGGGCTACGCGCTCTTCTACCCCACCACGCTGCAGGCCGATAATGGCGCCGGGCTCACGCAGGGCATCATCGGCCTGACCAACCACGGCCAGCCGCGCAAGCTCGACGACTGGGGCGCGATACGCGCGTGGGCCTGGGGAACCAGCCGCATCCTCGATTACTTCGCCACAGATAAATCCGTCGACGCCAAACACGTCGCACTCGAGGGCCACTCGCGCTTCGGCAAGACAGCCCTGGTCGCGATGGCGTACGATCCGCGCTTCGCTGTCGCCTACATCAACTCGTCAGGCGCAGGCGGAGCCACACTGGAGCGTCGCCACTACGGCGAGCAGCTCGAAAACATTGCGGGCCGCGGCGAATACCACTGGATGGCCGGCAACTACCTCAAGTACGCCGGCCCGCTGACTCCGGCCGACCTGCCCGTAGACTCGCACGAGTTGATCGCGCTCTGTGCGCCGCGCCCGGTCTTTCTCGGCGGAGGCACGAAAGAAGGCGGCGACGGCTGGGCCGACGTCCCCGGCACCTTCCTGGCTGAGGTCGCCGCCGGCCAGGTCTACCGCCTGCTCGGGGCAGAGGACTTGGGTACCGTAACTTACCCAGCCGTCGGAACGGCCGTAACCGCAGGCGACCTCGGCTTCCGCCAGCATCCCGGCGGACATACCCCGCTGCCGGATTTCCCGACGTTCATCGAGTTCGCTGGCCGCTATTTGCCAACTGAGAGACGGTAGGGCGAAAAGCACAGCAAAGCAGATCCCAGTGGGATCACAAATGAAGTTAACTGTTGTCTTACCGCAAAAAATCCGCTTTCGCCACGCACCGTGAATCTCACAGTTCGCTCTAATCCCGATACGCCGTCAACCGCGCCGGAACCTGGTCTTCCTGCAGATCGTGTCCGCACTGCTTGCAGAACACATCCGTAATCTCCACTCCGCGGAAGCATTGGCCGCACACCGGAGCCATCTGGAACTGGCACTGCGGGCAGAAGTTGCAGCTCGATGCGATCTCGCTCGAGCAGTGCGGGCAGCGCGACAGAATCGGCTGGCGCAGCAGGAAGTACACCACCGCCCCGATTCCGCCCGGCATCAGCACCACGATCAGCATCCACAGCGCCGCCTGCATGTTGCGCCGCCTTACATCGCGGCTAACGTAGCCAATCAGCAGGATATAGCTCGCCAGCAGCGTGCCCCACGAGTAGGCATTGAAGACATGCATGAAGGCAAAGCCGTGGCGCGGCGGCGGGAGCACAAAGTGGAAGACGTATTGAATGCCGGCGAACGCCGCGATCGCGAGCAGGATCGACCACAGAGGAATCATCCCCAGGTCGTCAGATGCCATCGATTCCCGCTGCGCCGAGTTCGCATTCATCGCGTGCTCACGGCTTCCGGGCGACCGATCCTCGCGCTTCCATGGAAAAGTCATTTCGCTCTCTCGTCATCGGTCCGTGCATTCAGGCGCCGGAACCACACTACCGCCAGCACCATGCCCGTAATCGGCAGCGACCAGCCCATCAGAACAAGCGCCTGGCTCATGCCGGGAAGCGCAGTCGGCGATACCTCGTATCCTTCGAACGCCGTCCACATAGCTACCGCAAGCGCCACCAGCATGCACGCGCTTACCGCCAGCGGAATCGACAGGCTGCGCATCTTCGAGCGCCGCGCCTGCAGATTCCTCGCCCGCTCATGCACCACCCGATGGGTGCGATTCACCAGCGCCGCCGAGGCCGTTGGACGCATGCCCGCGCCTCCGCGAAACGCCGGGCTCCGCAGCATCTCGTCTTCCGTCGGTAGCTTGATTCTGGTATTGCTGCTCATCTACCTGCACTCCCGGCAGCGTGACTCTGGCGCAACTGCTCTACCTCGGGCTTCAGCGCGGCCAGGCCGCGATACAGCCGTGACTTCACCGTCGACAAAGGAGCCCGCGTAACGCCGGCAATCTCTTCGAGCGACATCTCCTCGTGAAAGCGCAGCGTCAGCACCTCGCGGTAGTTCGGCTCCAGCTTCAGCAGCACTTCGGCCACCTCGGCGCGATCCTCGCGGCTGGCAAACTGCTCAAACGGCGACGGCCCACCGATCGCGACCTCGAACGGACGCTCATCTTCGCCCGCCTCGCTCATCTCGTCAAGGCTCGCCATCTGGCGCTTGCGGGAAAGATCGATCACCAGGTTGCGCGCGATCGTAAACAGCCACGTATCGAAGCGCGCTTTCCCGTTATATTGCGCGCCGCGCAGCAAAACCCGCATCCAGGTCTCCTGGAAGAGATCCTCCGCGACCTCGCGCTTGCCGGTCAGGAACAGCAGGTAGCGCAGCAGGCGGTGCTGGTAGGTCTCGATCAGCTGATCGAGCAACTCGGGGTCGTTGCGCTTCAGGCCTTTGGCGATCGCCAGGTTTTCGCGCTGCACCTGTTCCAGACGCCCCGCCTCAATCATCGCCGCCGTCAATGTCGCTGTCATGTGCACTCTCTCCTTGAAGACGCAATCGCGCGTCGAAAGTTGCAGGTCCTGACGCGATTCGGTCGGACTTTGTCTACAATTCAGACTCTTTTATTCTAAGCGGTAAACTGGACCCTATGGAAGTCCTTTACGGCCTGCATCCGGTGGAAGAGGCCATCCGCTCCGGTGGCCGCCGTGTCGATTACGTGCTGGTCTCGCGAGACGCTTCACCGCGTCTGGCCAGGCTCATCGAGCTCTGCAAAGCCGCCAACATCCGCGTCTCTTACGAGGGCAAAGACCAGCTCACCCGCATCGCCCGCACCGACGCCCACCAGGGAGCAGTCGCCGCCGTCCGCGAGCGCTCTTTCCTGACCGTGGAAGATTTGCTCCGAGCGCCAGCCCGCTTCGAGAAGAAATTCTTCCTCGCCCTCGACGGCGTCGAAGACCCCCATAACCTCGGCGCGCTGCTGCGTTCAGCCGACGGAGCCGGCGTCGACGGCGTGCTGCTGCCCGAGCGCCGATCTGCCCCCATCTCCGGAGTCGTCGCAAAAACCAGCGCCGGCGCCAGCGAACATGTGCCCATCGCCCGCGTCACCAACATCACCCGCGCGCTCGAACAGTTGAAGAAAGCCAATGTCTGGGTCAGCGGCCTCGACGAACGCGGCACCCCCGACTACACGGACTTCGACTTCAATCTCGACTGCGTGCTGGTGCTGGGCGCGGAGGGCGCCGGCCTCCACGACCTCGTGAAGAAAACCTGCGACCACCTGCTGCGCATTCCCATGGCCGGCAGCGTCGCGTCGCTGAACGTCTCGGTCGCGGGCGCGGTCGTGATGTACGAGGCGCTCCGCCAGCGCAGCAAACCATCCGCGCCCGTCGCCGCGCTCAAACCCGCTAAACCGCGCAAAGGCCTGGGCAGCTGAACCAACGTCCGCCGCCCCCGGGCGGAATCTCAGCTGCAATCTTCCAGCTGAAGTCCGCCGCAAAATAATCCGCAGGCATCCCTCAAGCATGGCGTATGCTGGCAGGGCGATGTGAGGCATACCTCACGTCACCTGCTGTAATTTCTACGAAAGAAGGCAGACACGTGAATCGTATTGCAATCGCTGGTCTCAGCATGGTCCTCGCCGCTGGCATCACACTGTCTCTCACCGCTTGTGGTGGGGCTGGCGCTCCTTCCGGCCCGTCCTCCCTGAACCTGGCGGGCACCTGGACGGTAAAAGCAGTCTCCACCCAGGGCCACGGAACTTCTTCCGGTACAGCTGCTGTGTCACAGTCCGGACAGGGACTGGGCGTGAATGGGTCGACCACGCTCGCAGCTCCCATTGGTGGAATGACCGTATCGCAGACAGGTACGGCGTTGACCGGCACGATCACAAATTCGATGAAAGCCGCTACCTTCAACTTCACGGGCACGCTTTTCAGCGGCGCCCTCACCATCACAGGGTCGACTTCCTGCGGTGTGAACTCCACGCAGACCCTCAGCATGACCGCAACGCTCGCTTCCAATGCCGCGCAGGGAACCTATACGGTATCGCACACTGCAAACTGTTACTCTTCCACGGATGCCGGAACGTTTACGGCCACGAAGCAATAGCAGGTGTGGGCACCTCTAAGTACGGACAGACACCGACACCGGGGTGCCCCATGTTCGACGCGGTTTATCGCGTCGACCATGGGGGTATTCCCTCTGAACGCTGTCACACGGGCTTATAATTTCCTCACCCAGGAGGGAATCGCTATGCGAAGCCACATACCGCTCTTCTCAACCATGATCCTCACCGCCGCTACAGCCTGCGCGCGAGCGCAGTCGCTGTCCAGCCCCGAATCTCTGCTTCCAAACGCTCCAACTCCTGCTTCTGTAGCCAGTCCATTCCCCCACGACTACCTCGTTCCGCACGACTCGCGCAATGAAGTTCCGAGCATTGACCTCGCGGCTGCGCGGTCGCGATTGGCGAGGCAGAAGCAGGTTCTGCTCGCTCGCAACACCTCGGTCTGCTACACCGTGCGCGCCTACAACTTCCCCTCCGATGGCTCCCCGGATATTGCAAAGCCGACAAGTTCAACCACCTGCGAAGTGCCGAAAGAAGGTGCACTGAAGCGCTCAAGCGGGCAAGTACCTCGCTAGCTTCGTCGCCAGCTAACTACAAAATCAACGCGCCGAGACATGCTATAAACCGCCGCAATGAGCATCGCTGGAATCGATGTGAGCGTAAGTGCCGGCACTCTGACCGAAAAATGACCGCCAAACAGATGGCCGGAATCGAACAGTTCCTTGAATTCATCCGAATGCGTGCGTGCATGGACTCATGCGGAACCAGCAGCCAGCTCTCTGGTTCTGCAAGCCATCCGGGATAATCCGGAAGACGTCGCCTATGATGATTCTGGCTTGCGAAAGATAACTCTGGGACCGTATAAGGAACACCATGACCATCGACGAACGACTTGAGAAGCTCACCGAACGGCACGAAGCCCTCACGCAAACCATCGAACTGACGGCCATCGAAGACCGCGAACGGTATGCGCAGTGGAAGGAGCGAGACGCTGCGTGGGAAAAGCGACAAGTAGAGTGGGAGAAGCGACAGGTAGAGTGGGAAAAGCGACAGGTAGAGTTGGATAAGAAGTTTGCCTTTATCGGCGAGTCTTTAACGACACTTTCCAATTCCCTGGTGAAACTTACCAATATCGCCGAACTCCACCAACATCGGCTCGACAGCCACGAAGATCGGCTGGACACGCTCGAAGGGACGGCCTAAGCCGCCAGTCTCAGTCGCGCCCATTCCGGCCAGACAAATCCATCGTTGGCCTGCGCAGATACTCTCCCCATCCGTCCAATCATTGATGCCCTTGAATTTCCGTTGCCTGCTCGTCTTGTTCGCCGCCTTATGCACCGCCGCCGGCGTCGCACAAACGCCTCCCGAAATCCCACCTTCCGGCCAGGTTCTAACCACCCCCGAACCCCAGGTCATCGTCCCCC
>CAXTMK010000146.1:0-12302 GCA_964245315.1 uncultured Acidobacteriaceae bacterium
GATCATGCCCAGGCAACAGCCTTCGACAAACTCGTGGAGATGGAGAAGTGGGCAGTATTTCAGAAAGTCCAGCGAGATCGGCAGCCTGGACGCCGCGGCAACCAGCAGCAGACCCAATCCGTAGCTCACGACCGCAATAGTCACAAGGCTCTTTAGCTTCTTCCGCGCCAGCCAAACGCCGATCAGAGGAAACAACGCATAGAAGAAAGCCTCCACCGACAGCGACCAGCTCGGATTGTTGATTCCGCCGAGATCGACCAGCCACGCCCGCAGCAGCAGCAGGTTCACGCCCAGCACCTTGCCGGTCCAGAGCAGGGCCGCCCGCGTCTTGAGCGATCCGAAAGCGATATCCAGAAACAGCGTCGCCGCCAGGAGCGGATAGATGCGCGCAAACCGCGCAACCCAGAAGCTGGCTCGATCCTCGACCGCACCCTGACGCAGGTATACGCTCGCAAGGATGTAGCCCGACAAGACGAAAAAGAGATTCACCGAAACATACCCCAGCCCGATAAATCTGCCGAGAGCATTCGCGGGCGACTGAGCAGACGGCGCAACCTGCCCCAGGGTGTGGAACAGAACAACGTAAAACGCCGCGAAGAAACGAAGCGAAGTGAGGGGGAGAACCTGCGAGGCGTTTTTCACGAAATCCCTCTCTGTACCCATTGGTACAAGAGTATTTCGAGACCCATCGCCTCGCCATGACGAAACGCTCCCGCACCGTCACCCGTTCGTTGTACGCAGGAACGCGGACCTAAGCCGTCTCTTCATCCTTGTCGTCCACCACCAGCATCTCCAGCGCCAGTGGCCGTTCCAGCATGCAGTCCATCGCAGCGATCGAATCCACCGCCTCCGCGATGGTCGAGTTCAGCGTCGGCTCCGTCGTCACCACAAACGGCAGCCGGTGTTTCGGATAGCCGCGCCGCTGCAGCAGCGAGTCGATATTTGCCCCCACCCTGCTCAACGCACCCGAGATCGCCGACACGATCCCCGGCTTGTCGTCCACGATGAACCGCAGATAATGTGGCGCTACCGAGTCTCCCGTCACCTGTTTTGCAACCACAGGCATCTGCACCGCTCTCGCCCCCTGCGCCACTGCCAGAAGGTCGCTCATCACTGCGACCGCGGTCGCATCGCCGCCCGCGCCGTGGCCGCTGAAGACCACATCGCCGCCCATCCTGCCCGTCGACACCACCATATTCTGCGTCCCATGCGACCACGCCATCGGCGACTGCAGCGGCACCAGCATCGGAGCGACCCGCGCATACATGCCGTCCCCCTCCACCTGTGCACGCGAGACCTGGCGGATCGTACAGCCCAGCTCCTTCGCATAGGCGAAGTCGACCGCGTCGATCGCGCCGATCGTCTGCGTCGCCACCTGCTCCGGGTCGAGCTCGGCGTGCATCGCCACCCGCGCCAGGATGCATAGCTTTGCCCGTGCGTCGAAGCCGCCCACATCGGCCGTCGGATCGGCCTCCGCGTACCCCAGCCGCTGGGCTTCCGCCAGAACGTCGGCATAAGGTGCGCCCGCCTCCATCCTGCTCAGAATGAAGTTGCACGTTCCGTTCAGAATGCCGCTGATCCGCGTGATCGAGTCGCCCGAAAGCCCCTGCAGCATGCCAGGAATCACCGGCACACCGCCTGCGACCGCCGCCCCATGCAGCAGCTGTCCGCCATGCTGCGCCGCCAGCCGCGCCAGCTCAGGACCGCGATACGCAATGAGCTGCTTATTCGCCGTCACGACCGACTTCCCGGCCTTCAGTGCTCGCTCGATCCAATCGCCCGCGGGCGACATGCCGCCCACCAGCTCGGCGACCACATCGACATCCGAATCCAGCACATCGTCGATGCTTTCGGTCCAGACAACATCAGCCCCGGCATACCGCGCCGCCGCGTTCGCCCGCGTGCGCGCCACGTCGCGGTTGTAGACATGCGTCAGCTCGACGCCGGGCACCGCCAGCATCTGCAGCGCCTTCGCAACCGACTGTCCCACCGTCCCAAACCCCAGAATCGCAATCTTCGTCATCGTGCCTCGTCTCAAGCTCACAGCTTATAGCTGCTTCGCTTATAGCTCATGAACCTTTGCCTTCTTTGCCCGGCCGTTATCTCAAGCCAAACCTCTCAGTACCTGATCCGCGCCTCAAACACTTCCCATGCTTTGAAACTCTCCGCCGCTTCCTCTCGCATCAGGCACCCGGTCGGCAATTTGCGCTCGTCCACACTCTTCCGAACCTCGTCATAAAATGCCGAATCGTCGAAACCAGCGGCCGCCGCGTCGTCCGCCGTGCTGCCAAAGTAGAGCGCATCGCACCGCGCCCAGAGGATCGCCCCCAGGCACATCGGGCAAGGCTCGCAGCTGGAATAGATCGTGCATCCGGTCAGCTCGAAGTTCCCCAGCGCCTTCGCCGCATTACGGATCGCGGTAATCTCCGCGTGCGCCGTCGGATCGTTGGTCGCCGTGACGCAGTTGGCTCCGGTCGCCACTACCGCGCCATCCTTCACGATCACCGCTCCAAACGGCCCGCCGGCCCCGGTAACGACGTTCTCCGTCGCCAGGTCGATCGCCTGCCGCATAAACTCTGGGTTACCTTGCATGCTGTCCTTCAGTTTCGGGATAAAAGTCGATTGTCGCACAGCTGCCCGGTACCGCCGTGTCAACACAGGCCAATGCCCTGGAAAAAGCTGCTGTACCAAAATCAGTTCAACTTTTTGCAGACCAAGGTCCAGACCTAAGTCCCGTAGATTTGGACCTTTACATACTTTTTTGTGGGAGGGGGTCTGGCTTCGTCCGGCCTCGAAACCATCCTCCAGACCACGCGCTCTCCTTGCTAAACCGCAAAAAGAGTAACCTGCAACAGAGATGTCCATTCAATCCATCAATCCCGCAACTGGTGAAGTACTCCGCAGCTTCGAGCCCCTCGGCGACGACGCCGTCAAAGCCAAGATCGCCCTCGCACACGCCGCCTTCCGCGCCTACGCCGAAATCCCGATCGAACATCGCGCCCTGTGCATGCGCAAACTGGCGGGAATTCTGGAGCATGAGGTCGAAGAACTGGCTACGCTGCTGACTCAGGAGGTCGGCAAGACCATAGAAGCGTCGCGTCAGGAAGTCCGCAAGTGCGCCGCCGGCTGCCGCTACTACGCCGAAAACGCGGCCCGCATCCTCGCCGAAGAACCCATCCAGACCGACCTCAACAAAAGCTACGTGCGCTCGGATCCGCTTGGCATCATCCTGGCCGTCATGCCATGGAACTTCCCCTTCTGGCAGGTCTTTCGCTTCCTCGCGCCCGCGCTGATGGCCGGCAATGTCGCGCTGTTGAAGCACGCGTCGAACGTGCCGCAGTGCGCGGTAGCGATCGAGTCGCTGGTGCGCCGGGCCGGCTTCCCGCGCGGCACCTTCCAGACGCTGCTCATCGAATCCCGCCAGGTCGAAGCGGTGCTCTCCGACGAGCGCGTCGCCGCGGTCACGGTCACCGGCTCCGAGGCCGCCGGGCGCGCCGTCGCCGCGCAGGCCGGATGGCTGATCAAGCCCTCGGTGCTCGAACTCGGAGGCTCCGACCCATTCGTCGTCATGCCGTCGGCCGACCTCGATCGCGCCGTGGACTGCGCCGTCAGGTCGCGCACCATCAACAACGGCCAGAGCTGCATCGCGGCCAAACGCTTCATCGTCCACGACGCGATCTATGAGGCGTTCGAGAAGAAGTTCATCGCAGGCATGGAAGCCCTGAAGATCGGCGACCCGATGAAGGACTCGACCGACATCGGCCCGCTCGCGACCGCCAGGCTGGTCGAAGATCTGGAGCGCCAGATCGAAGCCGCCAAGGCCGCCGGAGGCCTGCTGCTCGCGGGCGGAGAGCGCATGGTCGGTGTCGGCAACTTCTTCGAGCCGACCGTCCTGATCAACGTCCCGCGCACCGCCCCTGTCTACCGCGAAGAGTTCTTCGGCCCCGTCGCCATGCTCTTCCGCGCCGCATCCCTTGCCGAAGCCATCGAGATCGCCAACGACACCCCATTCGGCCTCGGGGCGTCGGTCTGGACGCATGACCCCGAGGAACAGAAGCTGCTGATCGCCGCGCTGGAGTGCGGACAGGTCTTCGTCAACACGATCGTGGCGAGCGATCCGCGCCTGCCGTTCGGCGGCATCAAGCGCTCCGGCTACGGCCGGGAATTATCCGGCGCGGGGATGCGCGAGTTCCTTAACGCCAAGACCGTCGTCATCGCCGGGGCGGTCGAGCAAACCGTCATCTCATTCGAGCCGGAGGCGCATGAAGAATCGGGCGACTTCAGGCAGGCCTTCCGCGCCGCGCTCAAGGACAGCGAATGAATCATTTGATTGCGTCGAGTCCAGGCTGCAGCGACTGCAGCACAGTGTCTGCGATCGCCGGAAATTGCGTAGTGATGATGCCGATGACCGGACCAATCAAAAACCCGCCCAGCTTCAGCCAGAACTCGGCTCCCAACTGCCCGGGCTTCGAATTGGCGATGTAACTCAGGATCTCATCCCGCTCCATTCCCGCGTACACGTAGGCCACTGCCCCGCCGATCAGCGCGAGATTCAGCATCATCCATACCGCAATCTCAGTGCGCGGAACAAAGGGATAGAACGAGATCGCGAAGCAGACGGCAACGAACAGGAAGGTCATCGAGAGAGTCATCGTCCGCATGCGCGCAATAATGTTCTGGATGAAGGCGATGTAGTGGTAGCTGAGGAACTCTTCGGCCGCTTTCACTTTCTCGCACTTACTCAGTGGCAGTGCAGGGCATTTTTTGTCTTCTCCTTCGGTGTCGCTGCCGGAGGTCGTCAGGTCCAGGGATTCGGTCTCGCGCTGCCACACCTCGCTCAAGAATCTGTACATATGAGCCGCTTCGTCTGACAGCATGTTACGAATGTCGGCAGGCGCGTGGCCCGGTGACGTCACATGGACATCGAAAGCGGCGCCGGCGTCTACTGCCTTCTCGGTGCGTTCGATAAATGCCGAGCCGTAGGTTTTCAACTCTTCGAGCTGCGGCTGGATGCCGGACGCAGCCAAAGGCAGCTGCAGAAAACGGTTCGCCGCTTCGAATTGCCGGACGAACAGACCGTACTGAAAACGCCGCACATTGCCACTTACGGCCCAGATGGAGTTCGCTTCGATCGGCCGCAGTTGCGCCAGCGTTCTGCGGAGCCGCAGCCGCGCGAGCGCATGCAACAGCTTGCGCAGCCTGATCCATGTCCAGTACATGCGAGCTGCCTCCGCCGATGTGAGGACGAGCGCAAACAGCAAAGTCAAATTGATGACCAGGTTGAACGACTTACCTTCCAGGCTTAGCAGCGGCAGGTTCTTGAAGCCGAAGCAAAGTAATGCCGCCAGGATAAGCAGCACTGGCACGATCGCGATCTTGAGGGTTATAGATACAGGATGCGCTATCTTCAGGATGCGCTTGCCCAGCGCCTGGCTGACTCTGGATGCCGACGGCGGAAGCAAACACGCCCCGCGGCGCGCTGCTGCGGCATAACCAATAAGCTTGTAGTATGTGCTTCCACGCAGCTTGCGATACCGCTGCTTCAGACCTTTTAGCGAGTACCAGGGCTTGCTGAATTGCTTCTTGGATCTCGGTTTGCTTTGGCTATCCGCCTCGGGCAGAGTTGGGCAGCCCTTCGCAACTATCAGGTTTCCCGCCATCGCCTGCCATGCCCATAGGTAAAACCCAGCCGTGAGCAACAGGATTGGAACCAACGGAGAAACGCCATCCGTCAGATGCGACATCCGGTAGAAAAGCGGGACAGCGGTAGTTTCGTCCAACTGCATGGCGAAGGCATAGCCGTAGATCGCGCAGAAAGAAGCCAAGGCGAAAAAATAACAGCCAAGCGCCGCGATTAACCACTTCCCTTGCGAGATCCACCGCCTGAACAGAGTTGCCGCCATCGCCAAAACCAGGATGACAGCGAAGTAAGACCAAAGACGCAACGATCCCGGCTGGCTGCTAACCCGGTTTACATCCCTCGGGATGAACCGCACGAATGTGAGTTCGATCAGCGGCATAACCGCGAGGGCACAACTGACGCTCTGAAGCAAAGTCAGCGACCCATCTTTAGCTTTGCGAAAAACGGAAAAGATCCCGTCTGAGGAGCGCCGATTCCCGCGGACCATTCCCCATATCTGGTAAAAACTGAGACAAGTTGAAAACATTACGGCTACCAGCCAAGGCAGAGGCTGCGAGATGAGTAGGTTATGATTTCCGGATGGCTCCTCATAATGCTGTGAGTCACCCTTACTCAGCTGGACCGGTGTAGGCGGTGGTGGCTTGGCGCCCTTCTGTTCCAGGTGCTGCTTATGCGGAAAGGGCAACATCTCAAGCATCTTCACCAAGCCCTTGGTGTAAAAATGCTGCTCGCCGGACGATTGCCCCTCCGGTATTCCCAACACGGCGAGTGGCCAATAGCCATCCCGCCCAACCACGGTCAGCCAGGTGTCAGGTTGCGCCAGATCCGGCGTCTCACGGGCTGGCATGCTCCAGAACGGAGCGGCGTAGTCGGGGGTCGGGAACGCACGTGCCAGCTCGACTGGACTTTGGGCGTCGTTACTCCCGGCTCCCGTATCTTCCTGCAAGAGATATCGAGCCGCGATATAGGTGCCTTCAGAGAGGTGGCTTTCAAACACCAGATGTTCGTGCGGCTCTTTCTCCCAGTCGGCCTCGGTAATCTTTGCCCAATGCTGTCCGCGCGGAAGCAGAGGGTAGCTCGAGAGCGAAAGCACACCTCGAAACTCGGTGGTATCGATCTCGCGGCGGAACAGCATATCCGAGCCAATGGTCACGATCCGCGCCTCGGGATAAGCTCGATGGAAGAACCTTGTGAGGAACAGGAAGTCCAGTGGATTGGTGCAGCGCAAAACAAGATAGCGCGCGTGGTGCGTGCGCAGGAAGCTTACAACGCCGTAGAGGTAGGCCTCCTGCGCCACGGCCGAGACGCTGCCGCTGTAGGCCGGAATCGTATCGGTAATCTCGTCGATCGCTGTCTCGCTGCCGGCGATATCGCGCAGGATGGGGTGGGCGGCATGTTCCTTGAGCCCGTTCCCGGAATCGAAGACCGACTCCTTTTCGTAAGCGTCGCGAAGAGCCGAGATGTCGCGAGGATAGGTGAGGTGCATCGGCCGATTGTCATGGGGATAACGGAAGTCGCACCCATCATCTGCCGTCGGATCGCTGGGCAGGGCCGCATAAGCAGTCTCATCTTCGGAGAGGATAGCGACATCGTTCGCCGCGGTTCCCTGCCCGGCAATGTAGTCGAGAAATCGGAAGATATGGAGTGCGTCGTTTTCCTGAAAGGTGCCGAAGGTGACCTTCTTCGGAAGTTTCCGGGAATCGGTGTCGAATCGTTGTATCTCGGCACAGGAAGTTACACTGCCGCTAAGCACACGGGCGCCGGCGGGAAATTCCTTCGCCATGCGTCTATCTGACAAGGCGGCTTTGAGATCTCGCTCCAGCGAGCGAAGTGAACCCGTAAAGGTCGGCCCGAGCACTCGCAGAAAGCGGGTGCTTTGCGACTTCGGCGCTGAACCCTTCAGCAGGCGATCGAACTCCGCAACGGTATTGTCCCACTGATCCTGATTGATCCCGCCAGTCGCCTGCTCACCCACGATGAAGACGGCCAATCCCTGCGAGTAAGCGGATGCTGCCTGATCCTTGCCGACGAGCCGCTTGCGAAAAAGAAGCACACCGGGACAAGCTGCGCGGGCATCCTCAAGATCTGCCGCAAACTGGCGGTCGCCGAAAGCGCCAGGAGGCGCATCTTTTTCGGCCTTCCAGGGCATCCACGACGAGTCATACTCGAAACCTTCATCCTGCACCGCCTGCTGCAGGATCGACATCTCTCGATCAAACATCAGGCTTAGATTGGTATGATGCGGGTCGGGTACCAGGGCGACAGCAAAGCGAGCGTCGGCAAAGGATTTCCCCTTGCCAAAGAAATTCTCCAGCGTTTTCCGAGCATTGCCGGCATTATCATCCAAAGGGTACTTCGCGCGGGACAGCGGTTTATCGTCCGTACCGCGATAAGCGCTGCAGTGTCCAACAAGCCCCGGAATCGGGGGCGGTGGAGGCGGCTGATTCCGATCCGGCTCAGCAGCGGCATGGATGGTGGAAATCGGCACCGGCGTCGCGGCTAACTTCGTAGTTGGAGATAGGGTCGCCAAGCGCAGCGCCGAAAATCCAAGCGCGGCGGCAAAGGTAAGAATCGAGCCTCGATTGGCCACGGAAATCTCCTAATGCTGCATGGGTCTCAAGGGCGTGCACCGGGGAAGATTCCGAGTATAGCAAGATAAGTCCGAGCCTATTTAGGGAAATTGGAAGTACGACGCCGATTTCGGTTTCCTCAAAGACAGCGATTCTTGCCCGCAGCCCATAGCGACGTCACATTCTTCGCGGTCGAGCGAAGATTTTGCGCTGCCTCCGCAAACGCCTCCGCGCGGCCTGAAGGCCTCTGCATCACGGAAAATATGGCGTCGATACCACACGCCTTCAACCCCTCCGTTCCCGCGCCGACGCTGCCCGCGAGCGCCACGACGGGTATCCCAAGCCGCCTGGCGATCGCGGCCACTCCCGCGGGTGTCTTGCCATGCGCGGTCTGCGCATCGATGCGGCCTTCGCCGGTGAAGACCAGGTCGGCACCGCGCATCCGGTCTTCCAGTCCAACCACCTCCGCCACCAGAGCGACTCCGGGTTTCAGTTCCGCGCCGGCACAAGCCATCAGCGCAAACCCCACGCCTCCAGCCGCACCCGCGCCCGGTTTGCGCGAGATGTCTTCGCCCAACAGCGCCGCCAGACGCTCCAGGCCACACTCCAGCGTCGGGATCATCTCCACCGTCGCACCCTTCTGCGGACCGAACATTACGGTCGCTCCGTGCGGCCCGGTCAGAGGGTTATCGACATCGCAGGCGACCTCGATTTTCATCGCGCACAGCCGGGCATCAAGCGTGCTCAAGTCGATCGTCTCCAGCGCCGCCAGACCGCCTCCGCCACGTGCGATCTGCCTGCCCTGCGCATCGAGCAGGCCCGCGCCCAACGCCTGCAGCATGCCCGCGCCGCCATCCACCGTGGCGCTGCCGCCGATGCCCATCACAATGCGCGTGACCCCGCAATCGAGCGCCGCGCGGATCAGTTCGCCCGTGCCGTAGCTGGTCGCGGTCAGAGGGTTTCGCAACTCCAGCGGCACCCTCTCCAGTCCGCTCGCCTCCGCCATCTCCAGGATCGCAGTCGATCGATCCTGCGAGAGCCCGAAGCGGCATTCGATTCGATTGCCGCATGGGTCCGTTACCCGCGCCGTCAGCACACGTCCACCCCAGGGCGCGACGATCGCCCGCATGGTTCCTTCGCCGCCATCGGCCATCGGCACGCAGACGCCCTCCGAAGCGGGCAGCGCATCATGCACGCCGGCAGCGATGGCTGCGGCGGCGTCCTCGGCGCTAAGGCTTTCCTTGAAGGAGTCGGGTGCGATGACAAACTTCAAACGAACCTCCGGCCTGGATCAGCTAAGGATAATCTCAATCAGGATCGTTGCAATATTTCAGGCGCTCATCCGTTAACCCTTATACGAGGAGCAGCATGCCCGCCCCCAACGCGATCTGCCCGGACCTGACGATCGAGCAGCAGAACCGGTTCATCGCCGAGGCTGTGGAACGCGACGAGCCGCGCCTGCGGAGTTTCATCCGCAACCGCGTGCTCGACACCGGCGACGCCGAGGACGTGCTGCAGGACGTCTTCTACGAGCTCATCCAGGCTTACCGGCTGATGAAGCCGGCCGAGCAGGTGACGGCATGGCTGTACCGCGTCGCGCGCAACCGCATCACGGACCTGTTTCGCAGGAAGAAGGCGGTCTCGCTGAAAGAGTCCGTCACGGAAGATGAAGGCGCATCGTCGTTTGAAGATCTGCTGCCCTCGCCCGATGCCGGGCCGGACGCAATCTACGCGCGCAATCTGCTCTTCGACGCGCTGGACGAGGCGCTTGAAGAGCTTCCGGTGGAGCAGCGCGAGGTCTTCATCGCGCACGAGTTCCTCGGCCGCAGCTTCAGGGAGCTGGCCGAAGAGACGGGCGTCAGCGTTAACACGCTGCTCTCGCGCAAGCGTTACGCCGTGCTGTATCTGCGCGAACGGCTGCAGGAAATGAACCAAAGTATTGCAGGGAAATGAGGAAATGAAATGAAGACGTACAGGCTTTGGAAGGCTCTCAAGATTGCGGCTTTAATTGTTCTCGCCATCTCGGCGTTCGGCTACGTCACCATGTATTTATGGAACTGGCTGATGCCCGCGATCTTCGGGCTAAGGACGATCACGTTTGTGCAGGCGCTCGGCCTTGTCATCCTGAGCAAGGTTCTGTTCGGCGGGTTTCATCGCCATGGCGGCGGACGACGCGGATGGCGGCGCGGGATGGAAGAGCGTCTCGCCCAGATGACGCCCGAAGAGCGCGAACGCTTCCGCGCAGGCATGCGTGGTCGACGTTGCGGCTTTGGCCGCCAGCAGCCGGTCGACTCCGAACAAACCGCCGTATCGTCGCTCTAAAACCATCCGTGCCCCATTCAGCGCGCCTTTGTCTTTCGCGACGAGTGGGCCTCAACCCAACAGAAAGGCTCCCCAGATGACCGACTTCAACGTGACTGACTATCCCATGGCCGGCACCCCGCCGACCCAGCCGTCGCAAACCCGTGACTGCGAGACCCTCAGCCGCATGTCGTTGCCCGCGCTTCTTTACCATGCACTCGTGGAACTCGCCGGCGACTCCTACTGCTTGCCCGTGTAGTAGCCGTCGCGGGTCTGGACGCGCAGGTCCTTCTTCCTGGGCAGCGTCAGATCGACCTGGTGGTAGCCGTCCTCGAGTACCTCTTTGTCCGGCGTAAATCCCAGCCGGTGCTGCTGCCGCAGTTCTTCCGCGATCTGGTCGTAGATGGCGGTGAAGTCCTGCTTCCTGCTCTCCTCGAAGACGCGTCCGCCGGTCTCGCTGGTGATCCGCTGAAGAATCTTCTTGCCGTCCTCGCGCTCCATCTGCTGAGGGCGGTGTCCTCCGCCACCGCGTCCACCGCCGGGGTAGCCTCCGCCACCGCCGGGGTACCCGCCGCCGCCGGGGTAACCGCCGCCACGTCCGCCGGGGTATCCGCCGCCGCGATTGTTCTGCGACTGATCGTTGTAGCCGTGCTCCTCGCCCTTGAAATAAACCGCGTAGACGATGGTGTCGGCGCGCTGGGCCGCCTCGATGCAGCGGTTGAGCGACTCCTTGCTGCCGCTGTCCTCGCCGTCAGTCAGCAGCACGATCGCCTTGCGCCCCTTCTGTTTGGTCAGCAACTCATCCGCCGCCAGGAAGACGGCGTCGTAGAGCGTCGTGCCACCGTGCCGTCCGCCCCGGCCGCCGTTGCTGTTTCCATTGCTGTTCCCATTGTTGTTTTCATTGCCGCTCCCATTGTTGGGATCCGGCTGACTCGAGGCGTTCGGGTTCGTGCTGCCGATCTCCTTCAACGCCGCCTGCAGCTTCGGCCGCGAGCTGGTCAGATCCTGAAGCAATTCCGTCTGCTGCGAGAACTGGATGACGAAGGCGCGATCGGCGGGCCGGTCGGCGGGTGCCGTCAGCATCTTGTCCAGGAACGAAGAGCTGGCTGTCCGCTCATCATCCAGCATGTTGCGCACGGAGCCGCTGGTGTCCACCAGCAATCCCAGAGTGAGCGGAAGATTCGCGTCCCTGCCGAAGTAGCGGATGGTCTCCGGATGGCCGTCGACCACAAGTGTAAAGTCGTCCTTGGTCAAGGCCTGGACGATCGCGCCCTTCTTGTCGCGCACGATGACGGGCAGGTTGACGAGGCGGGCGTCGAGCGAGAGCGTGGTGGTCTGGCCGACCGGCGCGGCGGGTTTGTCCTGCGCGGCTGCGGCGGCTGGTGCGGATGTCCGGGTCGGCATCTGCGCCGACACACAGGCGCACACTGCCAGAGCGACCCAAGCCAAATGGCGAGCGTAAAAGTTGCGGCAGAACATGCCTGCTTAGACGAGCATTGCCGTGGCCGGTTGCAAAGTGAAGCGGCACTCCGAAGATTCCGGAGCGCCGCTTCACTTGCCTTTGTTGTCATCCCGCAGGGATTCGCTTTTGTCGTTAGAACGTGAACCCAGCCTGCAGATAGATACGGCGCACAGCCGAATCCGTCGTGTAGATACCGCCTGCCAGCTGCGTGCTCTGGCCGAAGCTCGGCGAGGTCAGGGTGCCGACCGGCGTGTTGCGGTCGACAATATTGAACAGGTTCTGGAATTGCGCGCCGACCGTCAGGTTGTACTTCTTGCCCGTGGAAGGT
>CAXTMK010000147.1:0-3914 GCA_964245315.1 uncultured Acidobacteriaceae bacterium
TGCTCGCCGTCGTAACCGGCGTAGGCTTCCTCATCCATCTTTACTCGGCCGGCTCCATGGCGCACGAAGAGGGCTTCTGGCGTTTCTTCGCCTACCTCAACCTCTTTATGTTCTTCATGTCGGTACTGGTGCTCTCGGCAAACTTCCTGCTGTTGTTCGTCGGCTGGGAGGGCGTCGGCCTGGCCTCCTACCTGCTCATCGGCTTCTACTTCACCAGGGACTCCGCCGCCAACGCCGGCAAAAAAGCTTTTATCGTCAATCGCGTCGGCGACTTCGGCTTCCTGCTGGCGATGTTCCTCCTCATCAAGCACTTCGGCACACTCAGCTTCGGCGAGACCTTCGCCCAGATCGCCGCGCATCCTGCCTCGAGTCCGAATTGGCATGGCGGCTGGCTCACCACCATCGCCCTGCTGCTGCTGGTCGGCGCAGCCGGGAAATCCGCGCAGATTCCGCTCTACGTCTGGCTGCCGGACGCAATGGAAGGCCCCACGCCAGTCTCCGCGCTCATCCACGCCGCGACCATGGTCACCGCGGGTGTATACATGGTCGCGCGCTGCCACACGCTGTTCGATCGCTCGCCCTTTGCGCTCGCCGTGGTCGCGGCTATCGGCGCGGCCACGGCCATCTTCGCCGCCTGCATCGGCATCGTGCAGCACGATATCAAACGCGTCCTGGCGTATTCCACCATCTCGCAACTCGGCTACATGTTTCTCGGCTGCGGAGTCGCCGCCTACTCGGCCGCCATCTTCCACCTGGTCACGCACGCCTTCTTCAAGGCGCTGCTCTTCCTCGCGGCCGGCAGCGTCATCCACGCCCTGTCCGGAGAACAAGACATGCGGCGCATGGGCGGCCTGCGCAAGCGCATCCCCATCACCTTCTGGACCATGACGATGGGCGTCTTCGCCATCGCGGGTATCTACCCCTTCGCCGGCTTCTTTTCGAAGGACGAGATTCTTTACCGCACCTTCACCCATCCCGGCGGGCATCTGCTGTGGGCGATCGGCCTGCTCACCGCCGGTATGACGTCGTTCTACATGTTCCGGCTCTGGTTCAAGACCTTCTTCGGTCCGCAGCACTTCGACGAGCACCCTGCGCTCGAAGAGCATGGCGCAGCCGTTCATGCCGACTCGCACTCGACCCTGACCATGGAAGCAGAACATGACTCCGGACAAGCAGCGCATCCACACGGCGTACATGAATCGCCAAGGGTCATGTTGGTTCCGCTGGTCCTTCTGGCAATCCTCTCCGTCATCGGCGGCTGGGTCGGCATTCCGGCGGCATTGGGCGGACACAACGAGTTCGAGCACTTCCTCGATCCCGTATTCGCTGTCTCTGGCGCCCCTGAAAATGCCCTCAACGCGGATCAAATCTCGCATACGCTCGAGCGCGGTCTGGCGGCGGTCTCGCTTGCAACGGCGGCTGTCGGCTTCTTCTTCGCCTATCTCTTTTATTACAAGAAGCCCGGCACAGCCGCCGCTCTTGCCGCCAGGTCGAAGCCGCTCTACACGCTCGTCGCAAACAAGTTCTACGTGGACGAAATCTACAACGCGGTCTTCGTCACCGGTCTGCTCGGAGTTACGCGCTTCGTATTGAAGGGCGGCTTCGATCAACTGCTCGTCGATGGCGCGGGCAAGTTCGCAAGCTGGATCGCGATCGATCTCGGCGAGGCCGCGCGGCGGATGCAGTCGGGCAACATCCGCTCCTACGCCGGCTGGCTTGCGCTGGGCGCGGCGGTCGTCATGGCGGTCATGATCTTCGGCCGCGGGATCTGGGTGCATTGAGGGATATGAACTTGGATCACATCATTTTGAGCGTCATCGTCTTCTTCCCGCTGCTGGGCGCGGTCGTGCTGGCGCTGCTGCCGGATAAGGGCAAGACCATGCAGTGGGGCGCGCTGCTCGTCACCCTCATCACCTTCGGCCTGACGCTGCATCTGCCCACGTACTATGCGCAGGCTCGTGCTGACGGCGCTTTCCGCTTCGTGCAGGACACACCCTGGATCGCCGCTCCCGCCATCCGCTACCACCTGGGAGTCGATGCCATGGGCATGTGGCTCGTAGTCCTCACCGGCTTCCTGGCGCCGCTCGGCGTGCTGGCTTCGTGGAACACCATCGCGACGCGCCGCAAGACCTTCTACGTGCTCTTCCTGCTACAGCAGGTCGCGATGCTGGGCATCTTCGTCGCGCTCGATCTCTTCCTCTACTACGCGTTCTGGGAGCTTTCGCTGGTTCCCATGACCATCCTGATCGCCACCTTCGGACGCACCAAGGAACGCCGCAAGGCCGCGATCAAATACTTCGTCTACGCCTTCGTGCCCTCGGCACTGCTGCTGGTCGGCATGCTCTGGCTCTACGCGAAGACGGGCACCTTCGAGCTGCCGGAACTCGCCAGAGCAGCCGCTTCGCATGCCATCTCGCCCAACGCAACAGCCCTGTGGCTCTGCTCGCTCGCCTTCCTGCTGGCCTTCGCGGTCAAGGTGCCCATCTTCCCGCTGCACGGCTGGCTGAAAGACGCAATCTCCGAAGCCCCCACAGCGGCGGTGATGGTGCTCGCCGGCAAAACCGGCCTTTACTCCATCCTGCGCTTCTCCTTCGCCATCTTCCCGGAGCAGTCGCATCGCATCGCGCCGCTGATGATCGCGCTCGGCGCCATCGGCATCGTCTACGGGAGCCTGATCGCAATCACGCGTAAGGACATGAAGGAACTGGCCGCCTATTCGACGCTCGGCCATCTCTCCTTCATCACGCTCGGCATCTTCACCTTCACTATCGCGGGGCTGGACGGCGGCATCTACCAGATCCTCAACCACGGCATCTCCGGCGGCGCGCTCTTCCTTCTGCTCGGCTTCCTCTACGAGCGTTACGGCACCTACGACATGCGCGACCTGGGCGGCCTCGCCACCAAGCTGCCCTGGATGGTGACGCTCTACGTCATCACCACGCTCTCGCTCATCGGCCTGCCCATGCTGAACAGCTTCGTGGGCGAGTTCCTCATCCTCTCCGGCACCGCCCAGGCCGGAACCCCGCACCACGCCGGATGGACCGTTCTCGCGACCACCGGCGTCATCCTCAGCGCGGCCTACATGCTCTGGATGATCCAACGCGTCTTCTACGGCAACCTCGGCGTCGTCGCCGAATCCACTCCGCCGCGCGACCTGAACGCCCGCGAACACACCGCGATGTGGCCGCTGCTGGCCATGATGCTGCTGATGGGCGTCGCCTCGCCGTACTGGACGAAGACCCTCGACGTGAACGCCGTGACGATGTCGGGCACTCCTGCACCGGCAACGCCTGTCGTCCCCACCAAGGTTGAGGCCGAGACTTACGCGAAGCCCTCCTTCGTCGATCCTGAACTTGGCGCCGCGGCGCTGCACAAGAACCCGCCCGCGGCCCCGGAAGGCAGGCGCTACTAATGATGATGAATGACAACACCTTTGCGCTGCTGCCGGAAGGCATCCTCACCGTCGCCGGCGTCATCGTCATGATGATGGAGCCGGTGCTGAAGCCCGGCGCAAGCCGCAAACCGCTCGGCTGGCTCGCCATCTTCGCGACGCTCTTCGCCGGCATCATCAGCGTCGCGCAACTGCGTCACGGTCCCATGACGGCCTTCTCGAACAGCATCCAGGTCGACGCTTTCTCAATCTTCTTCCACCTGCTGATCGCGGCAGTCGTCATCGTCACGCTGCTGGGTTCGCTCGACTACTTCGAAGGCAACGCCACGCATGCCGGCGAGTACTTCGCGCTCGTGCTCTTCGGCGCGGTCGGGATGATGCTGATGACGTGCTCGGTCGAGCTGCTGATGGTCTTCGTCGGCCTCGAAATCTCCTCCATCTCCACCTACATCATGGCCGGCTTCCGCAAGGGCCAGGCGCGCGGTGTCGAAGCTTCGGTCAAATACTTCCTGCTCGGCTCGTT
>CAXTMK010000147.1:3924-12079 GCA_964245315.1 uncultured Acidobacteriaceae bacterium
TTCGGAGCCACCGGGTCAACCTCCATCCCCGCCATCGCCCTCGCTCTCGGCACCAGCGCCACGCCCGCACTCGCATTCCTTGCGTTGGGCATGATCGTCATCGGACTCGGCTTCAAGGTCTCCGCCGCGCCCTTCCAGGTGTGGACGCCGGATGTCTACCAAGGCGCCCCTTCGCCGGTCGTCGGGTTGATGTCGACCGCACCCAAGGCCGCCGCGTTCGCAGTGCTGCTGCGAATCACCTTCGTCGGCTTCGCGGGCATGGAGCATCGCTGGGCCGTCCTGATGTGGGTGATGGCCGCGCTCTCCATGACCGTCGGCAACCTCGGCGCGCTCAAGCAGACTTCGGTCAAGCGCATGCTCGCCTACTCCTCCATCGCGCACGCCGGATATCTGCTCGCCGCATTCACGGCATTCCCGCGGAACGGCATCGCGGCCGCCTGCTTCTATACAGCGGCCTACTCGGCGATGAATGTCGGCGCCTTCGCCGTCATTACGCAGATCACCGGCTACTCCGAACACACGCGCTCGATCGAAGACTTTACCGGCGTGGCGCTGCGGCGTCCGTGGCTGGGCGCGCTGATGGCGTTTTTCCTCCTGTCGATGATCGGCATTCCCTTTACCGGCGGCTTCTTCGGAAAGTTCTACGTCTTCTCCGCCGCCATCAATGGAGGCCACACGGCGCTCGCGGTCGTCGGCCTGTTGAACTCCGGCCTGGCGTGCTTCTACTACCTGCGCCTGCTGGTCGCGATGTACGCGCGTCACCCGCATGAAAAGGGCAACGACCTTGCAGTGTTCACGAAGGTGAGCCTGCCCGCCAGTGTGGGCCTTGCCGCTGCGGCGCTGGCTACGCTCGGTCTCGGCATCCTGCCGGGACACATTCTCAATCTGGCGAACCGCGGCGCCGGGGCCATTCTGGTCGCGCCTGTAGTAATCGAACCGCCGGTTGCGGGGCAATAGCACTTAAATCGGATTTTCGAGCCGGTATAAAGCAAGATAAAAGCAGATCCCTTCGGGATGACAAACAAGAGCTGATCCGTCTGTCATCCCGTAGGAATTCTGCTTTTCGCTCGGCCAGTACACGTTAGCCACCAGCCGCAGCCAGCTTGAGCTATTAGCTTACCGCTCGCTAACCATGCCTTGGCCGCCCCGCACAAGATCAAAGAAAGCGGCCTCCGCGCAACGCGGAGGCCCGTCCGTATGCACCGACAAAACTACGACGCCTGCGTGCGAACGAAGAGCAGCGCGAACGTAAACAGCGTCAGCGACTCGATAAACGCGAGGCCGATGAAGAGGAACAGCTGGATGCCGGGGCGTGCGCCGGGATTGCGCGCGAGAGCCTCCGCGGCGGACGCGGTGGCGCGGCCCTGACCGAGACCGCACAAGCCGGCGGCGATTCCCATGCCGATGCCGACAGCGAGCGGCGCGTAGACGTTGCCTTGTGCAGCGCCCTGGGCGAACGCAGGCGTCGCGAGGAACATCGCGGCCAGCGTCATGAAGAAGTACTTTGAGATCTGAAACATGCGTGCGACCATTTGAAACTCCTCTGCCCCCGTCGGATTGTTCGCCGCCAGTGGGTGGTTGATGCTCACCGGGCTGGCACCCTCACGCTATGCGGCGAGTGCTGCGGCCGGCCGAGAGGGAGCGCCCCGCGGCCGGCGAACTTTGTATTAGTGATCGTGCGAGACGGCCATTGAGAAATAGACGGTAGCCAGAACCATGAAAATGTACGCCTGGATGATGGAAACGCCGAAGTGCAGGCCGAGAAAGATAAGCGGAATGCCGACCGGAATGAGCGAGAAGAAGGCCAGCGTTACCAGATCGCCCGCGAACATGTTGGCGTAAAGACGGATGGTGAGCGAGAGCACGCGCGCGCAGTGCGAGATCAACTCGATCGGCAGCATCAGCGGATACAGCCACCACACCGGCCCAAGGAACTGCTTGATATAGCCGAACCCGTTAGCCCGGATGCCGAGGAAGTGATAGTAGAAGAACGTCACCAGCGCGAAACCCAGCGGCACGACCGGGCTGGAGGTCGGCGACTCAAGTCCCGGAATCAAGCCCATCAGGTTCGCAATCAGGATGAAGAGGAAGAGCGTGGTCAGATAGGTCGTGAAGCGCTCATAGCCGTGGCCGATGATGCTTTCGCTCTGCTCGCCGACGAAGCCGTGGATTATCTCGGCCAGGTGCTGCACGCCGCTTGGCTTCTCCACCGAGAGCGACACGCGAATGACGACGAAGTACAGCAGCAGCGCCACAAAGGCGAGAAGTTCCATCGCAAAGGCGTTGGTGATAGGCGCGCGCGGATAGACCGGATGAACGTGGAGAGCCGCGAGCAGGCTGTTGGCCTGAGGGGCGAAGTGCTGGTTCAGAAAGCGGGTAAACAGAAGCTGTGTCGGCATAAGTTTTGAAGATGAAGCCCGTAGACTCGTTCAGCGTTTCAGCAGGCGGAAGGCCTGGATGCTGAGCGAAAGAAGCCCAAGACCAAGCCCCGCTGCAAGAGCCAGAACCGTTCCGTGAAGATACTTAAGACTACCATAGAGGACCATCAGCGTCAGGGCCAGGCGAGTGAAGAAGCCGAATAGAATCATGCCCATCGGGCGCGGCGTGCCGCCCGCGTCCATCCGCTCGTTGATGGCGGTCATCAGGCGCAGCCACTCCCACAGCGAGGTGCTGGAGATAGCCGCGCCCACCAGCAACAGCACCGCGCTCTGCCAGCTCGAACGCCACCAGAACAGCGCGGCCGCGACCACGGTAAACACCGCCAGCAGGCGAATCGCGGCGAGCATCGTGTTGCGGACATCGGCGTCGGTCAGGGTATCGGTCGTCTTCGAAAAGTCGGGCGCGGCGCTCATTGGTCGCCCCGTTTGGAGAAGCGCGCCAACGAGGTGAAGATCTGGATGAAGCCTCCGGCCGCGCCCAGGAAGAGGCCAGTGACCGCCATCCAATGCTGGTGAAAGTGCTTGTCGAGCCAGCTGCCGAGCAGGATGCCGACGAAGCATCCGACCGGAATCGCGAGTGCAAGCTGCACCATGGACTCGGCCTGGATGTAACCGCCCAGCGCGGGACTCTTCTTCGGCGGGTTGGTGGAGTCGTCAGGCATCGCCCGTTCATTATCGCGCACATAGCGGCGACGGCGATAGACTTGACGAGAGATATCAGGAGACAAGACTTGTTTGAATCGGAGTTTGAAGAAAAGCAGTATGCGCTGAGGCGCGAGAAGCTGGAGCAGATTCGCGCGCTCGGCCAGGAGCAGGGGTTGACCGCCGCCGAAGCGGCTTATCCCAACAGCTATGCGGCGACGGCGACCATCCCGAAGCTACGCTCTATGTACATTGAGGGCGACACGCCAATGACGGCGGAGGATCTCGACTCGAGTCCGGTTGAGTGCGCGATCGCTGGGCGTGTGATGCAGATTCGTGTGCAGGGAAAAGCCGGCTTTGCGCAGCTGCAACAGAGCGGTAAGCGATTGCAGATCTACGTCCGCAAAGATGCCGTGGGTGATACGCAGTTCGCCATCTACAAGCTGCTCGACCTAGGCGATCACATTGGCGTCAAGGGCTATCTATTTGTCACTCGCACCGGCGAGACCACGCTGCATGTGACCGAGCTGCGCTTCCTCGCCAAGGCGCTGCTGGTGCTGCCGGATAAGTACCACGGCCTTGAGGATGTGGAGCTGCGCTATCGCCAGCGCTATGTCGATCTCTTCATGAACACCGGCCAATCGGCGAAGCAGGCCGAGCATGGACCGGCTCCAATGGTCGCTAACGATCCAGATGCCGCGGTCGTTCCGCCGACCGGACTTCCGGCCCCGGCCGCCGCTGAGCCTGCTCCGCCCAATGTGCGCGAGGTCTTCGTCAAGCGGGCCAAGGTGCTGCGCGCGCTGCGCACCTTCTTCGATTCGCGCGGCTACGTCGAGGTGGAGACGCCGATGATGCAGTCGATCGCGGGCGGCGCGGCGGCCAGACCGTTCACGACGCATCACAATGCGCTCGATCTCGATTTATTTCTGCGCATTGCGCCTGAGTTGTATCTGAAGCGGCTGGTCGTTGGCGGAATGGATCGTGTCTATGAAATCAATCGGAATTTTAGAAATGAAGGGATAAGCACTCAGCATAATCCGGAGTTTACGATGCTGGAGTTTTATCAAGCTTATGCGAACTACCACGATCTTATGGATTTAACTGAAGAGCTAGTCAAGTTTGTAGCGGTGCAGGTAAACGGAACGACAGTAACGCAATTCAATGGAGTTGAAATCGATTTGGAGAACTGGACGAAGCTGTCTATGCGGGAGGCTATTGTTAGGTTTTGGCCGAGTGATTACGGAATTGCTCCAGTTCCGTCAGACTTCGCTGAACATTCGATCTTTACCCAAGTCTTACTCCGTGCAATGAAGGGGGCGCACACGAGATTTCAAAGCGGTGTATCAACAGACCCCGACACCGGTATGCAAACTACGAACATGACTTTAGAAAAACGGAATGAATATTCCAAATGGCGTGCGATCACCGAAATCGAACAAGACCATGTGCACGGAAGCCCCATAGGAAAATCGATTGCGGGTTTGTTTGAAGTACTTGCCGAAGAACACCTCATCCAGCCCACTATCATCTACGACTTCCCTCTCGCGGTCTCGCCCTTGTCGAAGGTGAAGCCCGACGAGCCGGACTGGGTGGAGCGTTTCGAGTTTTACATTGGCGGCTTCGAGGTCGGCAACGCCTTCTCGGAGTTGAACGATCCCGTCGATCAGCGAACACGCTTCGAGCAGCAGATGGCCGAGAAGGAACGCGGCGACGACGAAGCACACGAGATGGACGAAGACTACGTTCGCGCGCTCGGCTACGGGCTCCCGCCCACCGGAGGCGAAGGCATCGGCATTGATCGCCTGACCATGATTCTCACCGGCTCGAAGTCGATCCGCGATGTCATCCTGTTCCCGCTTCTGCGGCCGCGGGAGGTGAAGGCATGATGTTCGGCTCTGAGGATCTGGTCTTCGTATTGACGGGCGCCGGAATCTCCGCGGAGAGTGGTTTGGCCACCTTCCGCGGAAGCGGTGGACTTTGGAACGGGTATCGAGTGGAGGATGTAGCCACGCCGGAGGCCTGGGAGGCTGACCCGACGCTGGTGTGGAACTTCTACAGCATGCGACGGCGAGATGCCCTGAAGGCGGAGCCAAATGCCGGGCACCGCGCTTTGGTAAAGCTGAAAGAGCAACTCGGTAAGCGGATGTTTCTGTGCACGCAGAATGTCGACGATCTGCATGAAAGAGCGGGCTCGAAGCGTGTTCACCACATGCATGGGATGTTGTTTCAGTCGCGCTGCATAAGCTGCGAAAAGCCGTTTGCGGATGATGCAACCTATGAACCAACGTCCGCGGCAGAGCTGCCGAAATGCAAGGAATGTGGAGCGAACATCAGGCCTCATATCGTCTGGTTCGGAGAAGTGCCGCTGGATATGGACAAGATTCAAAGGAACCTGCAGCGTGCGACGCATGTGCTGGTAGTGGGGACATCTGGAGCGGTATATCCGGCGGCAGGATTCGTGTCGATTGCGAGGCAGTTTGGCGCGAAGACGATCTATGTTGGCCCGGAAGCGCCACTGAACGCGGAGGCGTTCGACGAGATACGGCTGGGGACGGCGGTGGAGGTGTTGCCGGGACTGGTGGATGATCGCGCGGTTTAACAATTGGCGGCCTGCTTCGTTTCAGGATTGTTGTTCTTCTTCAGCTTCTTCATCAACCCCGCAACTGTAGTTTCATTCATAGCCGTCACCGCATCGGCGTAAGTTCGCTTCAGCACCATATCAATCGTCTTGTCGCCCGTATCGGGCCACGCGCCGGACGCCGCGAATACATCTCCCAACCCAATCGACTTCGCCGGAACCTTCAGCCTGGCTCCGCCGGCCGGCCCCTTGCGCTGCGTCAGGAAGCCCGCCTTGTGCAGCACCGCGAAGGTCCGCCGCACCATCACCGGACTGGTGTGCAGCGCGTCAGCGATCTGCGCCGAGGTGTGCATGCTGTCGGGCGCCAGCGCAAGGAACGCAAGCACACGGACGCTGAGACCGAATCGACCATTCTGAGCCATGTGAAGCAAGCTACCACAAGCCGTCATGCCATGCTTCAACGCGTTGGTGCGGAAGCGTTGCGGGCGTATACCACCGCGCCGGCGACGGCGCCCACGGCAGGCAACACCATCATCATGCATTGATACCAAATCGGCTGCTGACCTTTGTAATGCTGGTACGAAAGCACAGACATCGCAAAGATAACGCCGCCCAGAGCAACAGCATGCCGAACCGGCCTTGACGCAGCAATGGCCGCCGTCACGAAACCTCCAACCGCCGCGGCCAACAAACTGTACACGACGTTGGCCACCAGATAGCCCGGAGTGGGATGGCCGCTCTGCTGACCCATCGTCTTGACCAGCACCAGCGTGAGGGCGATGACCGTCAGCATCATCACCATAAAGCCCACGATAACGGCGGCGAAGGAACGCAGCAGCGATGGCATGAAGACGAGCATAGCAAAGGCAACGCCCAGGCTCCATCTGCTACCCTTGCAATGGTGAATATTCTGTTCGTTGGCGATGTCTTCGGTTCGGCTGGACGCCACATCGTTCACGAACACCTGCCGCAACTGCTCGAAACCTACGCGGTCGACCTGCTCGTGATCAACGGCGAGAACGCCGCCGGCGGCTTCGGCATCACGCCTTCGATCGCCGACGAGCTCTTCGATATGGGCGCGCAGGTCATCACCACCGGCAACCACATCTGGGACAAGAAGGAAATCTTCGACTACATGAAGGTTCCGTCGGACTCGCACGAGCGCGGCCGCCGCATCCTGCGCCCGGCCAACTACGCGATCACCGTTCCGGGCTTCGGCGTTTACGAAGGCACTCTCGACGACGGCCAGACTTATGCCGTCATCAACATGCAGGGACGCGTCTATATGTCGGCCTGCGACGATCCCTTTCGCAAGGCGGACGAAGTGCTGTCGAAGGTAAAGGCGAACGTGATTCTGCTCGACATCCATGCCGAAGCCTCCAGCGAGAAGATGGCGCTGGGTTGGTACCTGGACGGCCGCGTGACCGCCGTGCTGGGCACGCACACGCATGTGCCTACGGCCGACGAGCGCATCCTGCACGAGGGCACGGCGTACCAGACCGATGTGGGCATGAGCGGACCTTACGACTCCGTGATCGGCGTGGAGCGGGAGCTGGCGCTGAAGAAGTTCCTGACCGGCATGCCGGGCAAGTTCGAAGCGGCAAAGGGCAATCCCAAGCTGGCCGCGACTCTGATCGAGTGCGACGGCGCTACCGGGCGGGCTTACGGGATTCGGCGGTTCCTGCTCGGCGAGTAGGCGAATTCAGGGCTGTGAGGAAGCAGGCGCCCGCGGCCAGTCAATTGACGGATCAGGTCGACCTCGTGCTGGCGGTAGGGCGTGTCGTCCTGGCGAAAGACCTCGTGGAACCAGACCGCCGGCTGCATGAGGACATAGGGACGATTCCACGAGTCCCACGGCAGATAGGTCTGAGTCTTGCCAGCGACGAAGCCCCAGTTGATGGCGCCGACGTTGTATTTCTTCGCGATGGGCAGCGATCCGTCGAAGGTCGAGCCATTGCCGCGCGCCATGTACTCGCTGCAGATAATGGGACGGTGCAGCGGCAGCAGCGATTGGATGCGCGCCTCGAATGTTTCAGGCCAGTCGTAGTTGTGGAAGGTGATGATGTCGGATTCGCCGAGCTGAATCTTCGTGGTCGTGCCTTCTCTCGCGGGATCGCTCCAGTTACCCCACCAGACTCCGCTGGTGAGTGGCTGGGTCGGCTTGGCCTCGCGCGCCCACGCAAAGACCAGCGGCAGCAGATGCTCGACATGCTCGGTCTTATGCGAATCCTGCTGCGCGGCATACTCGTTCGAAGGATTATCGGGTTCGTTCCAGACGTCCCAGCCGAGGATGCGCTTGTCGTTGGCGAAGGCTCCGACAATGCCGGTGACGTACGCATGCAGCCTGGGTTCGTAGGTAGGGTCGTTCAGCTCGGCGTGGCTCGGACTTTGCACCCAACCGGAGTTGTGGAGGCCGGGGATGGGTGGGTGCTGCGGGCCGAGCCTCGGGGTCGGATCCCAGCAGGAGTCGAAGAGCACCAGCAGCGGACGGATGTGA
>CAXTMK010000148.1:0-11971 GCA_964245315.1 uncultured Acidobacteriaceae bacterium
CGCTTGAGGAGCAGTTGCGCGCGTGGCGCAAGGCCGAGGCGGCAACCACCGGCAAGCCTGCGTTCATGGTCTTCGGCGACGCCGCGCTGAATGCGCTCGTGCACGCCGCTCCGAAGACGATTCCGGCGCTCTCGCAGGTGAGCGGCTTCGGCCCGGATAAGGTCGAACGCTTCGGTGCCGCCATCTGCGCGATCTGCCGCGGCGATCTGGCGACGCCCAGCGATGGGAAGGCTCGGGAGTCCGCGTTGGGAACGAGTGGGGCTTCCAAGGGGCGGGATTCTACTCCAGCGATCCCTTTCCCTTCCGACGGTTCCAAATCAACTGCCGCAACGGACTCCGCTTTGAAGGGACGGGAGTTTACTCCCGCCGTAACCACCGGCAGATCGAATGGGCTTCAGCCCCCGAGGGAACCTCGACGCGACGCTAAATCCATCTCCCTGCCGGAGTTCAAGCGAGAACGTGCGCACGCCGCCGATCCCGGCGAATCCTTCGACCCCGCGCAGCAGGAACTCGACCAGCGTCTGCGCGCCTGGCGAAAGGCCGAGTCCGAAAAGATGGGCCTGCCGCAGTTTTTCGTGCTCGGAACCACCGCGTTGCGCAGCATCGTGCTTACCCGCCCGCGCAATCTGGCCCAGCTGGGAACGATCTCCGGCATCGGACCGGAGAAGATCGAGAAGTTCGGCGCGCACATCCTGGCGCTCTGCAACACCCAGGCTACATCTTAGAGCTTTGCGCTACTTTCGAGGCCCCATCTTCATCCCGGGCATCGACGACTCGTGCTCCTTCAGATGGTCGTCGTCCATCCCCGCCTGCCACACCCGTGCAGGGTCGGTCTCGAAGGGATAGACATGCGTCATCCAGCCGGAGAGGTGCGGCAGAAACATACCTCCGGCCTCCTGGCAGGCCGCGGCTGTCGCGATCGAGCCATCGACCCCGAATTGTTTGTCCTTGCCCAGCCAGTTCACCGTTTTCCCGGCCGGCGGCACGCAGATATTGGTGTGCATGTGCCATTGCGCGACCGACAGCGGCACCTTCCGGTTCAACTCCGTCTCGGACTCGTTGAAGCGCGCCATGTACATGACGCCAACCAGCTTGTATCCGGTCCCGGCTTTGTCGTACAGCAGCGCCGGCGGCCGGGACGGATCGAATTCGCTTCGTCCCATCTGCCAGCCCGCGCGGATAAAGTGATAGACCGGCTGCGGCAGCTCAGGCATGAAGATCACATAGCCATCCGCCAGCGCCTTGCGGTAGTCGAGGTACTGCTCCGCCGCCTTCTTCGCCGCGACCACGATCGCATCGGCGCGCGCCTTGTCGCCGGGCTGCTCCGGCTTCAGCGGAGTCATTTTCATGTGCGCGTCCATGTCGTGATCGGGGTCGTGATCGTCCGCCACCGCCTTGACCGACAGGGTCGCACCCGCCACCAGCAACATCGCCAAACCTATCGTGCCAACCCGCTTCAACGCCTTTCGCATCTCGCACCCTCGCCTACGGAAAGCCTACGCCCTCCGAGCACATTCGTCTGTCTTATTTTGTCTGCGCTATCCTCACTGCATGCCCACGGAGTCGCACTCCCCCACCATTGATGAACAGGCTAACCACTGCTTCGGTTGCGGAGCGGAAAATCCGCAAGGGCTGCACCTGCACTTTACGATAGACGCAGACGACTCGGCACCCGTCACCGCGACCGCGACCATTACGCTGACGTGCATGCACGAGGGTCCGCCCGGCTACGTGCACGGCGGGATCATCGCCACCCTGCTCGACGAGGCCATGAGCAAGCTGAATCGGCCGCTGCGCCTGCTCGCCATCACGCGCCACATGGAGATCGACTACCTGCGCGCCGTGCCAGTGGGCGTTCCCGTCACAGTGACCGGGCGGCACCTGCACCGCGACGGGCGCAAGCTCTTCCACGCCGCCGAGATTCTCGCCCCCGATGGCAAGCAGCTGGCCCGCGCCAAAGGAGTCTTCGTCGTAGTCCATCCAGCCGCCAGTGCCCCATTCATCGCGCAGTAGCCCTTCGCGATGAGTGGGCTCAACTCCTTAGCCCAGGCTTGAAGACAATCTTCATCGAATCCGGCTTGGGGTTCGACGCCAGCGCGATCGCCTCCCCGCAGTCCTCCAGCGCGAAGCTATGCGAAATCAGCCTGGTCAGGTCGAGCGACCCGTCGCGATACCCGGAGAACACGAGGTCGATGCCCTCCTGCTGAATCGCGACCGAGGCTGAGTACGAGCCCATCAGGGTCTTCTCGTCCATGCAGACCGCCGCCGGATCGAAGGCCGCCGTGCCATGCTGCGTGCTCGCGAACAGCATCACGCGGCCGCCGGGACGCACCGCCTCCATTGCCTGCGCGATCAGCGCGTCCGCGCCGACGGCGACCAGCGCGACATCGGCGCCGCGACCTTCGGTGGCAGCCTTGGCGATGCCCACAACGTCTCCTCGAGCATCGATGGGCCGATTCAGCCCGAACAGCGCTGCAATGGCATGCCGTTCCGGGTAGAGATCGCTGGTCAGCACCGTCGCTCCGGTGCGGCGCGCCAGCGCGGCGAGGATGACGCCGATGCTTCCCTGCCCGATCACCAGCACGGTGTCGTCCGCCTCCAGATTCAGCAGCCGAACCGCCTTGAAGCAGGTGTTTACCGGCTCGATGAACGCCGCCTGCTCGAACGGGATGTCGTGCGGCACCTTCACCAGGCCGCCGGTGGCGACAATCCAGTCCATCACGCGGATGTACTCCGCGAAGCCTCCTCCGGCTGCCGCAAAACCGGCCGTCGTGCCGACTTTCTTGTAGGTCTCGCACTGCGCGAAGGTCTGCTTGCGGCAGTAAAAGCAGACGCCGCAGGGAATGTGGTGGAAGGCCATGACGCGCTCGCCCACGGCGAATCCCGCAGCATTACTCGCCGCGATCGTTCCGGCCATCTCGTGCCCGAAGACGCGGGGCGCGGAATGCGAGCCGGTGTGGATCTTCTTCAGGTCGGTGCCGCAGACGCCGCAGGTGTCGATGCGGACGAGCACCTCGCCGGGACCGATCTCGGGGATCGGAATCGTCTCAAACTGTACGTCGTCGATCCCGCGATAGACCGCTGCCTTCATTGTCTTTGAGACTTCACTCACCTGCTTCGCTCCGATCATGTTGCACATCAAAGTACGACACCTCAAGAAATGCGCCCGTCACGTCCGCCAGAGAATTTGCCGCCGCCGAACTCTTGCGTCCGAGTCGCAACAGTGAAGCCCAAAACTGCGGTCTGACTGCAACGTGGGCGAGAAAGGCGGTCAGCTTCAGCTTTCCGTCGAAATCGATGAATGGGTTCAGGTCGGGCAGGTTTGCGTCAACGCCGTCGGAGACGCCTTTGAAGCAGAAAAACGGGATCCCGCGCATCTGCGCAAGCCGGGCTACCGTTGCAGCTTCCATATCGACCAGTCCGGCGCCGTACGTTGCAGCGAGGCGGCGTTTGTCCTGCGCGTCCGCCACCTGGGCGGTCGTTACAAGTCGCGGTGCGCCGCCTGCGCCCACATGAAATCGTTCTCCGGTCTGCGCGTCGATGACCTCCGACACCGGATACGCTTCGCCCGGCCGGAACTCGTCCAGCAGTGCGCCGGCCCAGCCAACCGAGAAGACGACATCAAGCGAGCCGCCAAACTCGGCCGCGGTGAAGGCGCGCCTCGCCGCCGGGGCTCCCATCCCGGCGCAGACCGCTACAATTTCAATGTCTTCGCCCTTGCGCTCGGCTCGCCACATCTCGATTCCAGAGCCTCGGACTACCGGCACTTTCTTCAGAGTGTGCACCAAAAATTTCAACTCGCCCGGAAGCGCCGCGATGATGCCGATCCTCATGCCTTGCGCTCCAGCGGCGGCGCATAGCCGTGCGCGAGAAACCACTCGACCGCGCCGCGCAATGCGCCGTAGACGGGCAATACCTGGAAACCAAGCTCGCGCTCCGCCTTCGCCGAACTGGCGAACATCATCTTGCGGCCCATGCGCACCGCCTCGACTGTGGCGCGAGGCTCCTTGCCGCGCAGCTTGCCGGTGACGGTCTCGTCGAAGAAGGCAAAGGCCATCGCGACCGCGTGCGGCACTTTTATGGTCGGAGACGGCAGGCCGGTGATCGTCGAGAGACGGTCCAGAATCTGCTTCAGCGTCAGGTTTTCTCCGCCGAGAATGTAACGCTCGCCCGGTGCCCCGCGGTCGAGCGCAACCACATGCATGCGAGCCACTTCCGCCACATCGACCAGGTTTAAGCCGGTATCCACGTAGGCCGGAAAGTTCTTGTTCAGGAAGTCGACGACGATGCGCCCGGTTGGCGTGGGCTTCGAATCGCCCGGCCCGATCGGCGTAGTCGGATTAAGTATCATCACATACTGGCCGGCGCGGGCGGCGGCAATCGCCTCCTGCTCGGCGAGGAACTTTGATCGCTTGTAGTGGCCGATCATGTCGTCGATGCCAACCGGCGTCGCCTCATCGACGATGGTGCCGGCGCGGTCGAAGCCCATGGTCGCGACCGACGACGTATAAACGACCTTCGTGATGCCAACCTGGCGCGCCAGCTTCAGCAGCTCGCGGGTGCCGTCCACGTTGGCCGCATACATCTCCTTCGGATCAGGCACCCAGAGACGGTAATCCGCCGCGACATGGACGAGCGCATCGCATCCCGCGAGCGCACTACGCAACTTCTCGGGCTGGCGTAGATCGCCGAGGACGGTTTCTGCGGCGATGCCTTCGAGGTTCGCGAGATTGCTGGTGGAGCGGGTGAGGAGGCGGAGTTGAGCGCCCTCGGAAGCGTAAGCCCGGGCTACGTGACCACCAACGAAACCGGTTGCGCCGGTGAGGAAGACCTTCAATTGCCGAACCGCTGCACCTTGAGCACGCCTCTCTGGGCAAGGGCATAGAAGTCAGGGTCGCCAGTCACAACTGGACAGTCGAACTCGATTGCCAGAGCCGCGACGAATGCATCCGCATACGAGATCTTGTGTGTCGACTTGAGAGCTGCGGCCTCCATGATTCGGTTGCAAGGCGCATCGAAGATTGTGACCGGCAGGCTATCAAACATCTCCAACATCTTTTCCGCATACTGGAGTCCCCAATCCCGCCGGGTCAGGTAATACACTTCACCGATCGTGAATTCACTTAGAAGGAGCGATACCTCACCGGCTTCGATCTGCTCAGCCAATTTACGGAAGCGTAGAGCCGCGCCCGGCTTTTCTTTCAGCCATTCCATGACAGGCCATGAATCTAAAACCCACACGGGCTTATCGCTTGGGAAAAGGACCAAATTTCCGCTCATCATGCTCCAATTCCCGGGCGCGCTCCTCGGAGCGAGCCCAAATCGTATCGTGCTCCGGAAAATCTGCCAGCATTCCCTGAAAAGTTCTCCAATCCCTCTTCGACGCAGTCGGCACAGGCTGAGGCGCATTGGCCGAGCCCATTGGTCGTCCAGAGACGACGGACACTCTTAGCTGCATACCATCTACAAGGTGCAGTTCCTTTTGAACTTCAGCCGGAACATTGAGTTTGCCGTCCGAAAAAGTAAGGATTGCCTGAGTCGCCATTCAATCACCTCACCTAAAGCTTACTCCAGCCGCTCGGGCTCAATCTGGATGTTCTTCTCGCCCGCGGCCTTCTTCTCCCAATACTTCTTTACCCAGGCCTCGAATGTCTTGCCGGCTGCCGTATCGCGCCCCGTAAACGCCAGCGCCGCGATGTCCGAGTAGGCCACGTTTACCTTGCCCTGGTTGTTCATCGGGATGATGCGAATGAACGACTGCTCCAGCGTCGGTCCCTGGCGGCGATCAAAGAGATAGCCCTCCACCTTCGAGCCGTCCGTCAGCGTGACGGTGATATCGCCGCGGTAGTCGAAGGCTTTCTCGAGCGCCTCGCGCACCTCGGCCTCGCTCGCCAGCGCCGGGATCCAGCCTTCGAGCTGCTCCCGCTCGCGCCCGGCAGCGTGCTCCAGTTCATCCGGATTCATGTGCTCCAGCTGCGCGATCTTCGCCGATTCCTGCTGCGGTGTGGACATGCCTAATCTCCCGAAACGCTCTGCAACTCAGAGGCTTGTGCTGCTGGCTTGATGTCCGAGATCGCGACCAGAGGAGCATGCTGCGCCGGCTTCCAGTCGTTCAGAATCCGCTGTGCGCCCTCGTCGTCGTAGCTGGAGAACATCGCCTTCGCGGTCTGCAGCAGGCCCTTCAGCGAGCCGAAGGTATAGTTGACGCCGCTGGCCTCGTAGCCCGAGTGCACCATGCAGTTCGCGCAGCGCGGGTTGCCGGATTCGGTGCCGTAGTTCTGCCACTCCACCGTCTCCATCAACTCCTTGAAGCTGTCGGCGTAGCCATCCTGCAGCAGGTAGCACGGTTTCTGCCAGCCGAAGATCGAGAACGTCGGCATGCCCCACGGCGTGCAGGTCAGGTCCTTCTTGCCCATCAGGAACTCCATGAACATTGGGGAGGCGTTGAAGCGCCAGGTCTTCTTGCGATTCGCGAGGATGGCGCGGAACATCTTCTTCGACTTGGCGCGGCCCAGGAAGTGCTGCTGGTCGGGCGCCTTATCGTAGGTGTAGCCGGGCGAGACCATCATGCTCTCGACGCCCGCGACCATCAGTTCGTCGAAGTGGGCCCGGACGCTGTTGGGGTCGGCACCGTCGAAGAGCGTGGTGTTCGTGGTGACGCGGAAGCCCGCTTCCACCGCCGCCTTCACGCCGGCCATCGCGATGTCGTACCCGCCCTCCCGGCAGACCGAGAAGTCGTGATGCTCGCGCTGCCCGTCGACGTGGACGGAGAAGGAAAGATACTTGCTCGGCTTGAAGAGGTGCAGCTTCTCTTTGAGCAGCAGCGCATTGGTACACATGTAAACGTACTTCTTGCGCGCGACCAGGCCCGCGACGATTTCGGGCATCTGCGGATGCAACAAAGGCTCGCCGCCAGGGATGGCGACCATCGGCGTCCCGCACTCTTCGACCGCGCGGAAGCAGTCCTCGGGACTTAGCTCCGACTTCAGGATATGCGCCGGGTACTGGATCTTGCCGCAGCCGGCGCACGCCAGGTTGCAGCGGAACAGCGGCTCCAGCATCAGCACCAGCGGATATTTTTTGCGGCCGGCGAACTTCTGCTTCAACACATATGTCGCAACCGTCCATGCCTGCGATACGGGAACTGCCATGTCGTCTCTCCTCTAAACCCCAAACTGCCGCAAGTGATGATCCACATGCTTGTACATCAAAATCGCCCACTCCTCCGGCTTCAGCCGACCGAAGAAGGCGTGCGGATGATCCGTGCAACACGCCGGACCCGCCGCGCCGAAGCGTTCCACCAAGCCCTTTAACTTAGCCTGCTCCGCCTGAAAGTAGCGGTCCCCTTCGATAATAAAGATTGGAGCGGTAGGCGAGTTCTTTCTCATCGGGTCATCGTTTCGCAGCGCCAAGGGTTTGATGACCGGCCCGAGGATTCGACCCACCAGCACCCGTGGCGGTTTTTGATCCCCTACAGCCGACTCCATCCCAATCGCACAATGCGCCAACATCTGCGCAACAGTCATCTTGCCCCACTGCCGAGTCGAGGTAGGCGTAAGCTGAGCAATCCGCTCCGTCACCTCCTCCACTCTCGTGGCCTCGAAGAGATTCTTCATGCGGCTGCCTCGCGTTCCATCGCCCGCTTATACGTCGTCAGCGCCAGCAGCGGAAAGTAGTCGCGATACAGGTGGTACGCCAGGTAAAACACGCGCGGAAAGCCGGTGCCGGTATAAATCGCCTCGCCGTTGCGGCCCTCGGCGGATTCATCCCATGTGCCTTCGCTGGTCTGTTTTGCCACCAGCCATCTGATGCCTTTGGCCACCGAATCGCTTCGCGTATCGCCCGCCGCAAGCAGGCCCAAAATGGCCCATGCTGTTTGGGACGGGGTCGATGGCCCGACGCCCCGCGTACTCGGATCGTCGTAGCTGCCGCAGGTCTCGCCCCAGCCGCCGTCGGGATTCTGTACCATGCGAATCCACTCCGCCGCCTGCTGCACCGGCACCTCGTGGTTCCAGTAGCCCATGGCCTCCAGACCGCGCAGCACCAGGAACGTTCCGTAGAGATAGTTCACTCCCCAGCGGCCGTACCAGCTTCCATCCGGCTCCTGCTCGCGCAGGATGAACTGCACTGCCTTCTCCACGCGCGGGTCGCGCCGGGTATAGCCGTAGGCCGAAAGCATCTCCAGAATGCGTCCCGTGATGTCGACCGTGGGCGGATCAATCATCGCATTGTGGTCGGCAAAGGGGATGAACTCGAAGATCTTCTTGGTATTGTCCTTGTCAAACGAAGCCCAGCCTCCGGACTTGCTCTGCATGGCGAAGACCCACTTGATAGCGCGCTGGGTTACCTCATCCTGATAGCGCTCGCGGGGATGGTCGACCGCCTTCAATCCCAGCAGAACTTCACCGGTGTCGTCGACATCGGGCTGGTGGTCGTTGTTGAAGAAGAAGCACCAGCAGCTCGCGTCCGGGCAGTCGGCGTTGTTCGACCAGTCGCCTTGATAGCGGATCTCCTTGGAGAGCAGCCAGTCGGCCGCCTTCACCAGGCGCGGGTCGGTTCGCGGCAGGCCCACCTCGCCCAGCGTGGAGAGCACCTGCGCCGTGTCCCATACCGGCGAGAAGCAGGGCTGCATGCGAAAGGTCGGAATCGGGTAGCCGGGTTCGCCCTGCGGGTTGTCGATGCCGAGTTTTTCGAGCTCGTCCATGGCGCGGATGACCTGCGGATCGTCGACCGAGTAGCCCAGGCAGCGCAGCGCGATGATTGCGTTCATCATGGCCGGATAGATCGCACCCAGCCCATCGGACTTCTCGAAGTGCTCGAGCAGCCACCTCTCAGCCTTGCGAATCGCCACCTTGCGCAGCGGGCGGATGTGCACGCGTTCGGCCCAATGGGCCAGCCGGTCGAGCGCCAGGAAGAAGTTCTTCCATCCGAAGATGCGCTTGCGATCCCAGCGCAGATGCAGGTTCGCATTCTCACGTCCTCCGACGAAGAGCTCGTCTATGCCCTGCTCGGCGGGAATCTTCTTAAACGGCTTCTTCGCGTAGATGATGGAGAGCGGCACCAGGATGGCGCGCGACCACGCGCTGATCTCGTAGATGTTGAAGTAGAACCAGTTGGGAAACAGAACGATCTCCGGCGGCACCGCCGGCACGGCACGGTGGTCATACTGGCCGAGCGCGCAGAGATAGATCTTGGTGAAGGTGTTGCACTCCACCACGCCGCCCAGCGAGAGGACGTTTTCACGCGCCTTCACCATAAACGGTTCGTCCGGCTTCGAGCCCATCAGCTTCAGCGCCAGATAGCACTTGACGCCATAGTTGACGTTGGAAGGGCCGCCCGGATAAAGGCTCCAGCCGCCGTCCGCGTTCTGATGCCGCAGAATCTCGTTGCAGGCGCGCTCCATCTTGCCGCGGTCGCCGGTTCCAAGCAGCGTATGCATGAAGATGTAGTCCGACTCCAGCATGCTGTCGGCTTCGAGCTCGCCGCACCAGTAGCCGTCGGGATGCTGCAGACTCAAAAGCCAGTCCGTCGAGCGCCGCATGGCTTCGGCGACTACGTCCAGGCCGAGATCCACGCGGCCGAACTTCGGCTGCACCGGCTGCCGGCCCGCCTGCGGATTTTTCGATGCTCCAATGCTCATCTAATCTAACTCTCTGCCCCGCGGTGGCGGCGACGATGCTTAGGCGTTGAGCGTTTCAGGCTTCTTCGGAGCGGAGGCGATCGCCTGCACAATCTCTGGCGGCAGACCAAAGCGCACATTCTCCGGCATCACCTCGACCTCGTCCACATCGCCGTATCCCCTGGATTGCAGATACTCGACAACGTCCTTCACCAGCACCTCGGGAGCGGACGCGCCGGCCGTCACAGCCACCGTGTTCACGCCCTCCAGCCAATCGGCCTGAATCGCATCGGCGGTATCGATCAGGTAGGAATTCGTATGCAGGTTCTTCGAGACCTCGACCAGCCGATTCGAGTTCGAGCTGTTGCGCGAACCGACCACCAGAACCAGATCCGCTCCGTGGGCCACATTCTTCACCGCGACCTGCCGGTTCTCCGTCGCATAACAGATATCCTGCGCATGCGGCCCGACGATGTTCGGGAACTTGCGCTTCAGAGCCTCGATCATGTACTTCGCCTCGTCCAGCGAGAGCGTCGTCTGGGTCAGATACGCCACCTTGTTCGGGTCCGGAACCACCAGCGCGTCCACTTCTTCGAGCGTCGAGACGACCTGCGTCACATCGGGCGCCTCACCCTGCGTGCCTTCGACTTCCTCGTGGTCGCGGTGGCCCACCAGCACCAGCGAATAGCCCTGCTTGGCGAACTTGATCGCCTCTACGTGAACCTTGGTCACGAGGGGACAGGTCGCGTCCACCACCTTCAGCCCGCGCTCTTTCGCCCGCTCGCGCACCGCCGGGGAGACACCGTGCGCCGAGTAGATCACCCGCGCGCCCTCGGGCACCTCGTCCAGTTCGTTGACGAAGATCGCGCCTTTTTTGGCGAGGTCGGTGACGACATAGCTGTTATGCACGATCTCCTTGCGCACGTAGATCGGCGCGCCGAAGGTATCGAGTGCAATTTGGACGATGTCGATGGCGCGAACCACTCCGGCGCAGAAGCCGCGAGGCTTCAGCAGGAGAACGCGCTTAGTTGCCGGGGAGGTTTCGGGTTTCAGGTCTACGGGGTCGAGTAGGGTAGCGGTCACTTAGAAAGTATACCGCTTTCAGGCGGTCAGGGCATCAGGAATGCACCTTATATGGTGCGAAACCGGATGCCCCGCGACTCAAACCGTCCGATCCACAGCTTAGTGGCGATCGCCCGCGCATCCCGGGTGCTTGCAGTCGCAGGAGAGCGTCTGGAAATCTTTACTGTCTTCGCAGTAGGTGGAGCAGTACTTGGAACCTTCGGCGGGCAGGCAGGTACATCCTTCGTGGGCGCATTTCTTGGTGTCAGCCATCGTCGTCTCCTTGGGAACTAGGTGCTGTGATGCAGCCTTTAGTCGCCTGGATGTTTCAGCGGCTCGCCGCCAGCAGATTCTCGGCATGCCGCAGACTGGTCTCGGTCAGCGTCGCCCCGCTGAGCATGCGCGCCACCTCGCGCACCCGCTCGTCATCTTCCATCCGCCGGATGTCAGTGTGGGTGCGGCCTCTGGCTTCGGTCTTTTCGATCAGGAAGTGCTGATCGGCAAAGGCCGCAATCTGCGGAAGATGCGTGATGCACAGCACCTGCTGAGTCTTTGAGAGCGCCTTCAGCCGCTGCCCCACCGCCTCGGCCGCGCGTCCGCCGATACCGATGTCGATTTCGTCGAAGACCAGCGTTCGTGGCAGCGCCGTCCTCTTCTTCGAACTGCGCGAGGCCGCCAGAACCGCCTCTTCCACCGTTACCTTCAGCGCGAGCATGACGCGCGACATCTCGCCGCCCGACGCGATCTCGTCCAGCGGCTTCAGCGGCTCGCCCGCGTTGGTTGCGATCAGGTACGCAATCTCATCCCAACCATGCGCCGTCCAGTTGGCGCGATCGCGGCTGGGGGAGACCTGCACGTTGAAGCGAACCCGCATCGCCAGTTCGTTGATCTGCTTCTCCGCGGCCTTTTCGAGCGCCTTCGCCGCCGCCGCTCGCGCCGCCGTCAGAGCCTCCGCCGCAGCCGCATACGCCGACGCCTGCTTACCCTCCTGCGTGCGCAACTCTGCAAGCACGGCGTCGCGATTCTCGACCTCAGCCAACTGCCGCGCCGACTCGGCACCGAACGCGGTCACCTCCGCGAGCGTCTTGCCGTACTTGCGCTTCAGCCGGTCGAGCGCCGCCAGCCGGTCTTCGATCTCGGCCAGCCGCTCCGGCCCCGACTGCACATTTTCAGCGAAGTCCCGCGCCGCCGCGCTGACATCTTCGACCGCCGCCCTGGCCGCCTGCAACTGCTGTGCCGGTTCGGCGAAGCGGGCGTCGTAGCGCGCCAACTCTTCGACCAGCTTCAGTG
>CAXTMK010000149.1:0-9905 GCA_964245315.1 uncultured Acidobacteriaceae bacterium
CAGGGGACATTTCTATCGAGGAGAATGCGGGGACATTTCTATTGTGGTATGACAGAGATCATCCCGGCCCTTGATTTTCCTACACCCTGCCTTTATGTATTCTCCGGCGCCACCGACTTGAACCCAAACGTCTCGTACCGCGTACTCAGCTTTCCACCTGCGATCGACACCACCGTGAACCCTTCCGGCGTGCCCAGCCGTATGCCCTTCCACCAGTTCCCGCAGACCGCGCCCGACGTAATGTAAGGTATGCCGTGCCACTCTACGCGCTCGTTGATGTGGTTGTGCCCCTGCAGCACCGCCAGCACGTTGTGCCCTTCAAACAGCTTGATCGCCGACGGCCCGTTCACGAACATGTAGCCCTTCGCACCCGGAGCAGGAACCATATAAGCTCCCACTGCCGTGACCAGCGGAATATGCGTAGAGACGACAATCGGCGTACCCACCGGCTGCGCGTTCAGATCCTTCGCCAGCCAAGCCAGCCTGTCCTCGTCGATCCGCCCTTCGTACCCGCGCTCCGGCGTAATTCCGATCGAATCCAGCACGATAAAGTGCACGCCCTTGTGGTCGAACGAGTAGAACGTCGGCCCGAACCGCTCCTTATACATCGCCTTGCCGTAATCCGGATCGGAGGTGGCGACGCCGCTAACCGGATACACGCCAAAACAGTCGTGATTGCCGATCGCGTGATGCACCTTCAAGCCCAGGTCCTGCTCCGTCTTCGCGTACAGATCGTAGACCGCATTCGCCCGTGTCTTCGGCACCTGCAGCGCGTCGAAGACATGATCACCGCCCTGAATCGCGAAGTCTGCCTTGATCGTTCGTGCACGCCGCATCGCCATATCGGTCCCGTGCGCGGCGTCGAGCTCCGGCTGAATGTGGCAGTCGGTAATGAAGAGAAAATCGAACGATTCCGCGACGGGCGCGGCAAATGTTGGCAACGCGCACGAAGCAGCCGAAGCGGCGGCAAGCGACAAAAAACGGCGACGATCGAGCATGTTCAGGTCCATGCTCAGGATCATAAACCCGATAGAATGAACTTATGTTAAACAAGATCATGCGGGGAGTATTGGCGGTCATCGCACTGGCCGGCCTGATCGTCAGCGTGCGCGCGCTACAGGTGCATAACATGGACCCCGGCGCAGTTCCACCGTGCGCCGTCAACGAGTTCTGGGACTGCGGCACAGTCAATCACTCGCCCTATGCGGTCTTCCCTCCGCATCGCAGCTTCGACGACGCCCCCGGCACGACCTCCCACAGCGTCCCCGTCGCCGCCATCGGCATCGCCGGCTATGCCCTCATGGTGGTCTTCGCGCTCTTCGGCCGCTTGTGGATCGTGCTGCAACTCGCCGAAATCGGCTTTGGATGCGCCTGTTTCCTCAGCTACATCGAGGCCTACGTCATCAAGAAGTGGTGCATCTACTGCGTCTGGTCGCAGGGCATCGTCACGACGTTGCTGCTCGCCACCATCGCCGCGCTCATCATCCGCTGGCAAACCAAGAAGGAGGGCCTGGTGTGATGGCCATCACCCCCGAACAAGCGCTCGACTGCTTCCTGAGCGACGATCTCATCGGCATCGGCATGGAGGCCGACGCCGTCCGGCGCCGTCTGCATCCGGAGGACGTCGTCACCTACGCCATCGAGGCCGCGGTCTCCTGCGCCAACTTATCCATTGAACAAATCTGCAACAAAATCGCCGACGCCGAGGACAACGGCGCAACCGGCATTATCCTCGACCAGTCCGCTCATCTGGAAGAGCTCTTACCTACCGTCAAACGCCAATTCCCCGACCTTTCAGTGCAAGCGCCTTGCAACCTCGACACTCTCCCGCGACTCCGCGACCTCGGCCTCGACACCATCGGCTCCTCCGCTCCCGACTCCACAACGGAAGACTGGCTTGCCCTCCATCGTGCCGCCCATCGCGCTGGCATGCAGACCTCCGCCCGCTTCGTCTTCGGCACTGGCGAGAGCTTCGCAAACCGCCTCGCTGGCCTCGAATCGATTCGGGCACTTCAGGAGGAGACCGGCGGCTTCGCATCGCTCGCACCTATCAGCTTCCATGCCATCGGCGGCCGCGAACTTGATGAAACTACCGCCGTCGAGTATCTGAAAACTCTCGCCATAGCCCGCATGTACGTCAAAAACATCGAAAACGTACAGTCCGACTGGACCACTCAAGGGCGCAAAGTCCTGCAGATGGGCCTGCGCTTCGGCGCCAACGATGTGGGCTCGGTCGGCACGGGCACCTCGGAAGAAGAGCTCCGGCGCATCATCCGCGACGCAGGCTTCCAGCCCGTGCTGCGGAGCATGGGCTATCGTGTGATGATGCTCTGATATCTGATATTCTGATAGTCAGAGGTTGATATGGAAACGATCAAGATGGGTAAGCGCGGCACGGTTGTCATTCCCGCGAAGATGCGCAAAGAGTTCGGCCTCACCGATGGATCGCTCCTCATCACGGAGATCAAGCAGGGCGAAATTAGCTTACGCCCAGCGACTCCTTACACCGGCGAGATCTGGACACCCGAGCGCACTGCCTACTTCATGCTTATCAATTCCATGACGAAGGAAGAATGGGACGACATGGTTCCGGATGTGATCGCCATGGGTCTCGATCCCCAGAAAATCGATGGAATTGAACCTAATCACCGCGATACTCTCCTGACCAACCAGCAGTGGGATGAACGTGCGCGGAAGGCTGTCGAAGCGGGCCGGGCAGAGCGCCCCAGTGCATAGAATCTGGACGGTTCTTATCGTCTTCCTCGATTCCAACGTGCTTATCTCCGCGTGCCTTCGCAGGGATCACAAGTTTCTGGAATTCTGGCGTTTGCATAACATCGTTCCTGCTACTTCAATGTATGTCGTAAGTGAAGTGCGCAAGCACCTTTTTACTCCGGAGCAACACGAACGTTTCAATCATCTGCTGGCGAGGACGAAGATCGTCGCGGAAGCTGACGAACGAATCATCCCAACCTCAATCAGCCTGCCATCGACGGACCGTCCAGTCCTCGCCGCCACGACAGCGGCCCGAGTGGACTTCCTGATCACCGGCGACAGGAAGCATTTCAGCCAGTTCTTCGGTCGGCCGGTGAGTGGAACGGCTGTGATGCTCCCGGCAGATTTTTTGGAGCGATATCAGTATCGCCTCATCCTCTAAAGCGTCACGTACAATCCTCTTCATGGTAAGCGGTCGCCGGCTCGGAGTCTGAATCCTGTCCTTCCTCATCCCAATCGAAACGGCTCTCGCCCTCGCGCTCGCCCCCAAGGGCCTCACCCACTATTTCAAGACCCACTACGCCGACCGCACATTTCAGCACCTCTACCAGCTGAGCGCCTTCGACTACTGCCTGCTCATCCCCTACTTTTTCGTGATGGTCATCCTGGCCTTCTACGGCCTGCATCGCTACCAGCTCGTCTGGCTCTATTACAAAAACAAGAAAAACGCCGCGAAATCCTCCGAATCGCCGATGCGCTTCGCCGAGGGCGAGCTTCCTTTCGTCACCATCCAGCTGCCCATCTACAACGAGCAGTTCGTCATTGGCCGCCTCATCGACGCCTGCTGCCGCCTCGACTATCCGCGCGACCGCTTCGAAATTCAGCTGCTCGACGACTCCACCGACGAGACCGTGGAGGTCGCCCGCGCCATCGCCGAGCGCTACGCCGCCGGCTACAAAGGCCTCGCGCCGCAGCCCGTCTTCTACATCCATCGCGAGAACCGCTACGGCTATAAAGCCGGCGCGCTCGACGCCGGACTCGCCTCCGCCCGCGGCGAGTTCGTCGCCATCTTCGACGCCGACTTCGTTCCCCCGCGCGACTGGATCATGAAGGTCATCCACCACTTCGCCGAACCCGAAATCGGTATGGTCCAGACCCGCTGGACGCATCTCAATCGCAACTACAGCTTCCTGACACAAGTGGAAGCCATCCTGCTCGACGGCCACTTCGTCCTCGAACATGGCGGACGCAGCCGGGCCGGCGTCTTCTTCAACTTCAACGGCACCGCCGGCATGTGGCGCACCAAAGTCATCGCCGACGCGGGTGGCTGGCAGCATGACACCCTGACCGAAGACACCGACCTGAGCTATCGCGCGCAGATGCGCGGGTGGAAGTTCAAATACCTGCAGGATGTCGAATGCCCCGCCGAGCTTCCCATCGAGATGACCGCCTTCAAGACCCAGCAGGCGCGCTGGGCCAAGGGGCTCATCCAGACCGGCATCAAGATCCTCCCGCGCATGCTCCGCAGTAACGCCAACTGGCACGAGAAGCTCGAAGCCTGGTACCACCTGACCGCCAACCTCAGCTACCCGCTCATGATCGTCCTGAGCGTGCTGCTGATGCCCGCCATGATCATCCGCAGCTACCAGGGCTGGATGCAGATGATGCTGATCGACTTCCCGCTCTTCATGGCCAGCACCATGTCGGTCTCGAGCTTCTATCTCGTCAGCCAGAAGGAGCTATTTCCCGGCCGCTGGTATCGCACCTTCATCTTCCTGCCCTGTCTGATGGCCCTCGGCGTTGGCCTCACCATCACCAATACCAAGGCAGTGATGGAAGCGCTCTTCGGCATCAAGAGCGCCTTCGCCCGCACGCCCAAATATTCGGTCGCCAAGAAGGGCCAGAAGAGCCAGGCGCAAAAATATCGCAAGCGCCTGGGCCTCGTCCCCTGGATCGAACTCGCCATCGGCTGCTACTTCGCCTTCACGGTCTGGTACGCGGTCACCAGCGAGAACTACTTCACCGTGCCGTTCCTGCTGCTGTTCGTCTTCGGCTACTGGTACACCGGTCTCCTCAGCCTGCTGCAGGGCCGCTTCGAGCGCTCCGGCAGCGGCCAGCCCCACGAGAAGCCCTACCCCGTAGGCATCTAAAACTTACCGTTACTCGAAAGCTCGTCAACGCTCGAAAGCCCACGCCGCTTGAAAAGCCGTCATTCTGAGGCCAGAATCTCCGTATCGGCTCTTGCCTTTGTCGTTGTTCGTCTTTGTCGTCGGCGCCGAGGCGCGCCCATCCCAGCCCAGGGCAACGCTGGGATTTATAGAACGCAAGACGAAGCGCATCTCGAAACGCAAAAGGCCCGGCGACTATGCCGGGCCCTTTTGCGTCGACTTAAAACGTTTAGAATCGGATGCCGGCCTTATACACAAGATAGGTCGTGCGATTGCTGTTTTCCGGATAGTCGTTATATCCCGCGTAATTCAAGCCAAATGTAGAATTCACATTTTGCGCCGTCAGGCCGGTACGCTGCGAGTTCAACGTAATCACATAGCGAGCTTCGGCGAACAGCCGCTCACCCGCAAATTTCGAAATCTTGTAGGTTATGCCGACTCCGCCATCGAAGCCCGGCGCATTTGACGTGTAATGGTCGATATTCACGTTCGCCTGATACTGATAATAGCCGTAGTAAGGTGAATACCCGACGCCAACCTCAGGCGTAGTAAAGTTAGCCACCTTGTGGAAGAATCCTACTCCGCCGACCACATAACCTCCCCATGTGTCACCGGCAAAGACGTTGTAGATCGGATCCAATGTGAACGACCAATCGTGCGTGTTGCCATCGAGCGACGTCAGCGGAGTGCAGTAACCTTCGAGTTGCAGGGTGCTGGTGCAGAAGTAGTTGTACAGGGCCGCCTGATTTGCGATCGTGCGCCCGTTGAAGCCGAAGCGGTCATAGTCGAACTGCGCTAAAACGCCGAAGTGCTTGTTAAAATTCCGTCCTCCGCCAACCTGAAACGCATAATTCGTATTCAGGTAGTGGTACGTATTCCCGATCGGTGCCGTAAAGCCCGCGCCAAGCACAAACGTGTACTTGTTCGAGCCGTCCGGATTGTGCGAGCTGTCGTTATAGCGCGGACGCCCATAGCGCCGCCGCGGCGGAGGTTGCAGGCCTTCCGCAGTCAGATCCAGATGATCGGCATTCTCCGCGTCGGCGGGCATATCGACGCTCGACGAGGAAGAACTGTAGGTTAGGCCGGGAACGGTCGTCAGGTTCAGATGATCCGGCGAAAGAGCCGCCACTAACTGGGAAGCAGGTTGGGCGGACATCGCCGGCGCGGGCACCGCCTGCGCGCTGAGCGCGGCCGCCGAAGCTCCGGCGACAAAGGCAAGGGACGATATCCGGCAAAAGGCGGAAAGGGAAAATGAGGGACGCAAACTGCCTGATCCATTCATAAGCATCTCTGGAAACTCCTGATTAAGTGTTGCGACTTCATGCGATTAGACACCGGCGCAACAGACTTGTTGTGCCGTATGACGCGGAAAAGTTCCGCTCCGGCTACAAGTAACTACGATGCCGCCCGCCGCCCGGATGGCCCATAAAATAGGGTGCCCGTATCCAAACATACAGGCACCCGGCTCTCTCTACTCGATGAACCCTGTTCCCTGCACCCTGTCTCTAGTGCAGATCGAACTGCTCCGGATGCAGGCTCGGATCGGACTTCACCAGAATCGTCTTTCCCACCATCTCTTCCATCTCCTGCAGCCAGCGGCTGGTGCTCGACTTCAACTGCTTCACCACCTCAGGATGCACGCGCAGCATCACATCCCCGCGATCCAGGTGCTTTTGCATCTTCCGCATCTCGATGTAGATGTCGTTGCACACCGTCACCGGCGACTTCGTCATACCCGTACCCTGGCAGACGTTGCAGGTAGAAGAGAGCGTGCGCTCGAGCGACTGCTTCACGCGCTTGCGCGTGATCGCAACCAGCCCAAAATCGTTGAATGGAAGTACCTTCGAAGGAGCGCGATCGCTCTTCAGTTCTTCCTCCAGCGCAGCCATCACCTTGTTGCGATTCTTGCGCTCATCCATATCGATGAAGTCGATGATGATGATGCCGCCCAGGTCGCGCAGCCGAATCTGCCGCACGATCTCCGGGATCGCGTCGAGGTTCGTCTTCACGATGGTGTCTTCGAGCCGCGCCGTCTTGCCCACGAACTTGCCGGTGTTGATGTCGATGGCCACCAACGCCTCGGTCTGGTTGATGACGATCGATCCACCCGACTTCAGCCACACCTTCGACCGCAGCGCCTTGTTGATCTCCTCCGTAATCCCAAACTGCTCGAACAGCGGAGTCTCTTTGGTATACAGCTTCACCCGCCGGATGAGTGACGGCTGGAAGCGTTGCAGGAACCGGAGCACCTGCTCGTATTGCGACTCCGTGTCGACCCAGATCGCCGAGAAGTTGTCCGTCACCTGGTCGCGCAGAACCCGCTCCACGAGATTGAGATCGTGATAGATCAGAGCCGGCGATTTGCTCGTCTCAGACCGCGTCTTGATGTCCGTCCAAAGGTTCAGCAGGAAGCGCAGGTCCGAACGCAATTCGTCTTCACTCGCGCCGGAAGCCGCTGTGCGTACGATGAATCCGCCCGCCGCGTCGCCCTTCTCGCTCAAAAGAATTTCCTTCAGTCTGCGCCGCTCGCCGTCGCTCTCGATCTTGCGCGAGACGCCGGTATGGCTGACCGTCGGCATGAACACCAGGAAGCGTCCAGGCAACGCGATGTGCGAGGTGATGCGCGCGCCCTTCTTGGCGATAGGCTCCTTTGCAATCTGGCACAGAAGCTCCTGCCCCGGCTTCAGCAGGTCGGAGATCGCAGGCAGGTTGGTAGCCTGCATGGTCTGGCGTCCACGCCCACCCTCGTGCCGATGCCGATCGCCTGAGGGCTTATCCGAGGCCGAATTGCCGCGATCCCGGTCGCCCGAACCCGACCTCCGATTGCGGTCTCCCCGGCGTCCGTCGCGGCGTCCCTCCCTGCGTCCGGGCTCGTTGCGCCTGGGCTCGCGAGCCTCCGCGGCCGGAGCGGACTCCAACGTCGGCGCGGCAAACTCCGCCTCGCCGTCTCCTTCGCTCTCTTCCATCCGGTATTCGGGTTCATCCGCGCCCTCGGCCGGTTCTTCCTCTTCAAACTCGTCGGTGTCGGAGACCTCGACGGCGAAGTCCTGATCTTCTTCCAGAAAATCCTCGTCGAAATCGTCGTCTTCCTCTTCGACCGACGCCTCGCTCCGCGTCAGGTTGTCGATGGACATCTCGCGCAGCATGGTGCCCAGGTCGGCCGCGTGCTCCAATGCCTCCTGCTCCTGCGGGTCGTCATGCCGTGCCTGCAGTACGGGAAGAATCGCCTCGTCTTCCTCATCGTCCAGCATCTCTTCTTCGAGCAAACCGGAACCCGGCTCGAACCACGGCGCAGCCTGCGGCGCGGTCTGGTCTGCAGCGACGACATCCGCCGCAACCGGCACCGTCGAGTGCTCCGCACCCTGAGCAAACTCGGAAGGCGCCACCAGATCCTGCGTCAGCAGCGTCTCCGGCTCGGAGTGCATCTCGCCCGTCTGAGAGATCGAAGTCACATCGTGCTCGAAGGCGGTCTCCGGCTCTTCGAGTGCAGGCTCGGCGATCGCCTCGGGCTCCTCGACGAACTCTTCTTCGAGCACCGGCGCGGACTGGCGGAACTCGCTTGGCGGCGCGGGATCGATCCGGTACGAGGCCGAAGCCTCCTCCGGCTCGAACTCATGCACGGTCTCGTGAAACTGCTCTTGTTCCGGTGATTGTTCGGGGAACTGCTCGTGAAACTCCTCCGGCTCCGACATGGGATCGACTACAACGGCCGGCGACGGCATCGGCGGCGGTGCAACAAACGTGCTGTCGATCGCCGCTTCAACCGGCGCGGCGTGCTGCTGCTCAGGCTCGACATGGCTGGGCTCCAGCCGCTCGGCAATGGCTTCTGCGACCGGCTCGGTATAAACGACCGCCGGCGCGGCGAACTCCTGCCGCGGCTTGCGGTCGTCGCGATCGCGTCCTCCGCGCTCGTTGCGTCCCCGATCCCGTCCGCCGCGATCATCCCGGCGAGGTCCACGCTCATCCCGGCGCGGCGAATCGTAGCTCGGCCCGGCAGCCGGCGTACGCGGACGAATCGTCTCACCCGGCAGCACCGCGCCTCCGTCCCAGCCCTGCGCAACGAAATCCGAGACCACGGCCACTGGCGCTGCCTGCACCGGAGCGCTCACAGTCTGCGACGGATCTGGCGTCCGGTACTTCGAAAGCGACTCACCCGGCAAAATCAGCGGCTCGATCGCCGGCGCTTCTTCGACTGCGGCCGATCCGTAGACCTGGTCGAGATCGTGCGACGGCTCAAACGCACGCGGCGGCGGCCCGCCACGGTCGCGGCGCCCACGTCCTCCGCGGTCGTTGCGCTCGCCACGAGAATCCCGCGGCGCGCGGTCAACCTCAGCCACCGGGACAATGGCTTCCAGTTCCGGGACTTCAGGGTAGGACTCATAAGCGTCGTAAACAGGTCCGGTCGCCTCGCGAACCGGTTCATCCGCAACCGGCGAGACCTGCTCCACGTTCGGCTGTCCCGCTCCCGTACCGCGATTGCCTCTGCGTCCCCGGCGTCCACGCCAGCGGCGGCTGCCATCGGCTCCCGGCGCGCCTTCGCCGAGTTCGCTTGCCTCTACGGCAGGCGGCGCGGCCACAATCGGTGCTGGTTGCGGTTCCGGAGCCCGCTCCCGCCGCTCCGGATTGCGATCCCGCCGGTTCCGCCCGCCGCGCCGCGACCTTTCGCCCCGCTCCGCATCCGCGACCGGACGCGCCGGGTCGAGCCCGGAGACTGCCTGCGTAAACAAGTCCTCATCGGTAGGCTCCGGGCGCGGCAGCGCAGGCCGCTCACCCCGATCCTGCCGTCCGCCGCGATCCCTCGGGGCCTGCTTGTGGTCGCCGCTGCCGTTCGCGCTCGCCTCAAAGTCGGCCGAGTCGCCGGCTTCTTCCATGAAATCGGTGATGTAAAGGAACGCGTCGCGATCCAGCCCGATATCGACAAACGAGCTCTGCATGCCCGGAAGCACGCGCGTTACCTTGCCGTTGTAGATCGATCCGGCGAGCGTGTACTCGTTCTCGCGTTCGTAGTAAATCTCGGTGAGT
>CAXTMK010000149.1:9915-11667 GCA_964245315.1 uncultured Acidobacteriaceae bacterium
GTGCATCGTTTTCAACAATTGCGAGCCGCGTTTCGTGCGGCGTGGAGGATATATAAATCTCTTTCGACATTCCAGTCTGCTCTTTCTTCCTGCCGGCGTTGGGCGTCGGTCGAGGAGAAGCAGGCGAAGCGCGAAGTTCGGGAACACGTCTGGAAAGCTAGACGCGCTCACCGGGGCGGAGCAGATTGCGGGATGCGGAAGCTGCGCTTACGAGGTCTGTCGCGACGCGTGCAAACACGCCTGCCCTGAGCCTTCCGCCTGGAAGGGATGGGGCGACACAGAACTTTTCGGAGCCATACGGCGATGCTTCTAGCGAGAAAACGTAAGCGCGGGAGGTGACCAGAACAACCTCATCCTGAGGCGGGGCCGTTTGCCTTCCAGTTACGTTCATTCCCAAAACCTGTCCGGCCAACGGAGTCGAACTCATGCCTGGCCGGCCTTTTCTTGTCATCTCTTACATTCAAGCCAAATCGAAACTCATCTTGCCGTCCGGCAGCGCCTTGCGCCAAAGAGGAACGGGACCTGCTTCAAATGTTCTACCTGCGCGGCATCTGACCGCTCAGGTCTTTTCCAGTATGCACCAAAATCGCGACTGCGGGTGCTGGCTCGATTGTAACTGAAAATTCACCGGCACGTTCGCCGCACTACTCCTTGCCGATCCGCCGAACATTCTCAGCCTGCGGCTTGCCGCTCCCGCCCTGCGCCACGTCGTACTCGACAGGCTCTCCTTCTTTCAGGCTCTTGTATCCGTCCCCTTGTATCGCGCTGTAATGGCAGAAGACATCCGGCTTTCCGTCAGTCCCAAGGAATCCGTAGCCCTTTGCATTGTTGAACCACTTCACCGTGCCCGTATATTGCGCCATTACGATAGTCCTCAGAACGATTTCCAGCTCGCTGCCCGGAAAAGATACAATCTCGTCGATGCTAACCAATGTGGACATGCTTTTCTGTCGTGTAGCTGACATAGTGGCTAGATCAACTACAGCTCGCCTGCCGCGCTTCGAGCCACCTTCGTCTTCGACCGCGTCGTCAGCGTAACCGCCGCCGCCAGAATCAGCCCGCCGCCCGTCCACGCGCTCGCTCCCAGCGTCTCGCCCAGCACCAGCACCCCCAGCAAAGACCCCTTCAGCGGCTCCATGTTCAGCAAGACGCCCGCCTCTGACGCCGGCACCTGCGTCATCCCCCAGTTCCACAGCAGCGTGGACGACGCCGTACACAGCACCCCGCTGCCCGCCGACGCCAGCCACGCCTCTGCTGAAATACCTGCCACCGGCGGCATGCCAAACAGCAGCGGCTCTATGCAGGCCAGCATCGCTGTCCCTGCAAACAGCCCGTACGCCGTCACCACAATCGCCGAGTGCCGCTGCATCAGCTGCTTGTTCAGCAGAATCCAGCCCAGCGCAATTATCAGCGAAACCACCACCAGCAAGTCGCCTCGCAGCGTGGGCTGTCCCTTGCCGCCGCCATGTCCGCCCAAAGCAATCAGCCCCGCCCCCACTGTCGACCCAGCCAGCGCCACCCATCCGACGCCATCCAGGCGTTCGTGCGCGAAGATGGTCGCGCCCACCGCCAGGATCACCGGCATGGTCCCCACCATCAACGACGCATGGCTCACCGTCGTCAGCGAAAGCCCATAAAACTGCAGCAGAAACTGCACCGGAACTCCCAGAAACGACGCCACCAGCAATATCTTCCACTCCCGAGCGTTCAGCCCCGGCCGCGCGCTCCCCATCTTCAGGATCCTTCCTCGGC
>CAXTMK010000150.1:0-11636 GCA_964245315.1 uncultured Acidobacteriaceae bacterium
GTCCAGCCGCGCCCCGCCATCAGCCGCCTCACGGCCGGTAGCAGGCTTTCCGACGACGAGCGCCCGGGCAGCACTTCCACACCAACGACTGCGGCATCTTCCGCAAGCGCAACGACGCCCTCCAGCCCGCAGGTGTTGATCAGCAGCAGCTTCATTAAAATCCTTTCCTTACCGCCGCAATGATATCGTCCTGGTTCACATTGGGTTCGTTTCTGCATCCAAATCCCATGCAAACGACCATCCAGATCGACGGCAAACCCATCCGGCTCGATGTATTCGAGCCCCACACCGACGGTCCCCACCCGGCAATCCTGCTCGTCCACGGCTCCGGCGGCAATAGCGATTTCTGGCTTAACCAGATCACCCCGCCACTCGCCCGCGCCGGCGTAGCCGCCTTCGCGGTGCATTACTTTGATCGCACCGGCACAAGCCGCGCCGGCCTGCCGGAAATCACCGACGGCATTCATGTCCCGCTCTGGCTCTCCACCCTCCAGCAGACCGTCGCTCACATAGCGCGGCAGCCGAGCATCGATCCCGAGCGCATCGGCCTGGTCGGCATCTCGCTCGGCGCATTTCTTTCGCTCGCATTACCTACGCTGCCTGAGACCTTGCCCATCAGGACCATCGTCGAGATCTCCGGCGGCCTGGTCCCGCCCTACGCCGAAAACGCCACGCACGACTTTCCGCCGACGCTCATCCTGCACGGCAGCCAGGACTCCGTCGTAACAGTCGAGCACGCCTACAGCCTCGAAGAGGAGCTGGACGAACTGCAGGTCCCGCACATGATGCAGATCTTCCGCGGCGAAGGCCACTGGTTCAGCGAGCACGCGCAGCAGTGCATCCTCACAGACGTCGCGGCTTTTCTAGGCAGTTACCTCTAGCTGTGGAGGCTCAGGAGGGGTTCCGATTCAGGCCTGCGCGCGAGGCTGGCGTGTTGTGGTTGAGGCTAGCATGCCGGCGGGGAAGTTGCGGTCGTGGTACCAGGGGTCGAGCCGCTCGTGGCGTTTTAGCGAGGTCTGGCAGGTTCGCGCGTAAGCCCATTCGCGGAGTGCGGTCTGTCGGAAGCGTTTGGCTTTTCCGTTGGTGCGCGGCGTATACGGCCTATTCGATCCCTCCGATAAGACTGATTCGTCGCAGAACCAGCTTCTCGCAGTCAGATCGAATGGACAACCTCTTGAACCTTCATACCTAAGCCACAGCCGATTCGTGCTCCATCGGCCTGGCATAGCGCGAGCCCACAAAGAAGATGACGGAACCCAGCAGCAGCGCAATCAACGTAGCTCCCAGCCCGGTTGAGAGGTTGGTGCGGTCGCTCACCGCTCCGATCAGCGTCGGCGCAGGCGCATCACCGAACAGGTGAATCATCAGAATCTGTCCCGCCAGCGCCGTCGCGCGAACTCCTGGCGGCACCGAGTTGACCGTCGCCGCATTCACCGGCCCAGACCCCAGAAAGACCAAAAACAGCGCCGCCGTCAACGCCGGCAGCGTGAACGCATGCGTGTGCAGCAGGACAGGTCCGAAGAACAGAACGACCGACGGAATGAAGGCCAGGCCCGCACTCCACGCCGGTACCAGGTACAGCGCGCCCGGGTTCGTGCGCGACCAGCGCTGCGCGATCATTCCGCCAACAATGGTGCCCAGCAATCCCGCGACGACCGTGAGCGCACCCATCAGGAACCCCGCCTGCTCCTGCGAGCGGCCATCCACGCGCATCAGAAAAGCCGGCATCCAGTACGACAGACCGCCTGTCGTGAACGTGACCATGGCATACCCGCCGATCGCGCAAAGATACGCGGGGTTGCGCAACAGCGACATCACGGTAGCCTTATCCGTCTTAGCCTTCTCATGCTGGCTGGCGCCGCGTTCCGGCTCGCGCATGACAAACGCAATCAGCAGCGCGATGATGATGCCCGGCACCGCCGACACGGTAAACGACATTCTCCAGCCGAAGTGCTGCCCCACATAGCCGCCGGTCAGAAAGCCGATCGCCGCGCCCACCGGTATCGCGACGTTGAAGATCGTAAGCACCCGATTGCGTTGGTCTTCGGGATAGAAGTCGGCCAGAATTGCCGGTGCGAAGATGCCGAATGTGGCCTCTCCCAGGCCCAGGGCCGCGTGCCGGAAGTTCAGTTCGTGAAACGTATGCACATAGGCCGTGAGCAGGTTGATCGTCGACCAGAACAGCGCGGCCACGACGATCATGGGCTTGCGCGGGAAGTGATCGCCCAGCCACCCCGTAAGCGGCGACGCGCACATGTACGTCAACAGAAAGAAGAACGCCAGCGACCCGATCTGCGCGTCCGAGACATGGAACTCGCCCTTGATCTGCTCCTGAACCCCCGCAATGACGTAGCGATCGATGTAGTTGACGAAGTTCAGCGCGGTCAGCAGGATCAGCGCGACCGTCGCGCCGGCGACAGGCATCGCGGCAGCAGCGCGGTTTGGGTTCGTTGCGGAGGCCATATGTGGGGAGCATAACAGGCGGGCAAGTCCATGCGGTACCTTCAAAGGTATCGTGCTCGAAATCAGGAACACTCAAACCTATCGGACTGGTATACCGCGCTGCGTGACCGCGAAGCCCGTGTGAGGATCGAAGTGCGCATACGCAGGCTGGCCGAAGGCAATCCCGGTCAGAACCGAAACCTTGGAGGAGATGTCTCTGAGTTGAAGATTGACTATGGGCCGGGCTATAGAGTGTACTTTACGAGACGTGGCTCAACGGTGATCCTGCTGCTCTGCGGCGGCAATAAGACTTCGCAGAGCAAGGACATCGCAGGAGCCAAAAAGCTCGCACGCGACTGGGTTGAGGAGGATGACGATGGCGCTTAAAACCTACAAATGGGATCTGGCTGATAGTTTTCGCGAGCCAGAGGACGTCTACCTTCACCTGAGTATTGAATTCGAAGACTACCATCCCCAGGGCATGCCCTACGTCCTCGACGCCATTGTGCGAGCACGCGGAGGCACGGCAGTGGTGGCCGCCGAGACTGGCATCCCGGTAAGCGCGTTCGCAAACCTCGCCGCCCTGGACGACGCTTCCATTCGCGATCTCGCCCTCAGACTGATGGAAGCCTATCGCCCAGCCGCTTCGTCCAGCAAAGTCGCATAGCGCTTCCTCCACCCCCGCAGCAGCGTTTGAATTTCTTCCCAGTGCCGCACGGGCAAGGGTCGTTGCGCCCAACCCTGGGTGAGCTCCTGATCGGCTCCGGTCGCAGTTCCCGCTCGCGCCAGAATACGTTGATGCGATCGACCGCATGTGCAATGAGGTCGGGCATCTCTGCCATAAACTCTTCGTCGTGCGTCAACTCAGAGGGGATGTAGGGCTCGCCATCCGACGTCGTGCAGTGGATCAGGATCGGCATCAGCATTTCGCTTTCCCGGCGATGCGTGAAGAGCGGCTCCCAGGCGTCGACGCGCAAATGAATCGCGTCGAGAAAACCTTCGCACCAATCGTCCGCAACTTCCACGCCGTCGGGCGCTTGCCAGAAGATCGGCGCGATGGTCCATTCGCCCGCTTGCAGCGTCTGCACAATCTCTGCGTAAAGGCGCAAGATCGCGGACTCCATCTCCAGACGCTGCTGCTCGTCTGCGAAGCGTGGCTCATCGCCCCATATCCTCGGCATCCATTCCGCCGGCGCTACAGATTCCGGACCGCACGCCAGACCGGTCAGAAAACCGTCCAGGTCCGAGAGCATCATGCACTCTTCCGGCGCATCGTCGGACATAAGAAACTTATCGAGTTCGTCGAGGTACTCCCGGTCGTCTCGCATAATCATCGATCCGCCCTCCATCCCGATGATATTCACGCAGAATATGGTGACAAGTATGCTTGACATGGGTGACGCTTACAAGTAAAGTTAGCTTGTCACAAAGGAAAGGACACAAGACATGGCTCGCTCACAAGCCGCTCGTCGTTACCTCCTTCGGGTTGCCATCGCATCCGGCATCTACATTATTTCCGTCGCCTTCACATTTCACGTCCTGTACCACGGCCGCGTATCTCTGCCTGCCGCTATAGGGCTGGCCATGATTCCATCTGTGCCGATCGTCGGCGTCATCGTCATTGTCGGTCTCTACCTGAAGGAGGAAAAGGATGAGTTCCAGCGCGAACTCTTCATTCAATCTCTCCTGTGGGGCGCAGGGGCGACGCTCGCCGTCACATCCTTCTGGAGCTTCCTGCACATATTCGCCCATGTGCCGGCGGTCGACGGATTCCACGTATTCGTTCTCTTCTGGATCTTTGTCGGCCTCTCCAGTTACCCGGTCCACCGCTACTACGGAGGAGGTTCCAGTGAATAATCGCCTCCGTATCCTGCGCGCCGAGCGCAACTGGTCGCAGGCCGATCTCGCCCAGCGCCTCGACGTTTCGCGCCAGTCCGTCAACGCCATCGAGACCGGCAAGTACGACCCGTCGCTGCCCCTCGCCTTCCGACTGTCCCGCCTGTTCGAGCTGCCCATCGAAGCCATCTTTACAGACGTCGACAAGCGGTAACACTCCGGGGGCCCCATCTCAAACCGTTCCATCGTTTGATGGTGGGGTCTGCCACACCTGTGCCCCATTCAGCGCGCCGTTGTTTACGCGCTGAGTGGGTCCACCGCAACCGTTCCTCTTCGCAGCCGCCATGCCGCCGCGATCGTCGGCACATCCTGCCGCCAGACCGGCAGCATGGTCGACACCACCAGCCCCTCAAGATTCACGCCAACCCCGAGCCATAACGCAGCTGCCATCAGCAAATGGGCATATCCCACCGCAAATGCAGCGACGATCGCGCTCGCCAGCAGCAGGACCCCAGCACTTCGCCAGATAGCTGTGATAGCTGGAAGGCTTGCCGAACTTCGCGAAGTCGAACGCAAACTTGAAGACCTCGACTCCAAGCAGCGCGATCAGCGGAAGTTTCGCTGCGCGCAGAACCGGCGCATGAGCAATCCAAAGCGCAATCCCTGTGCAGAGATAGAAAACCGTATCGGCCATCGAGTCGAACAGCCTGACCCCCGCCGTATCGCATTGCCATCGCCGCGCCAGCACGCCGTCGAAGATATCCGACAGCAGCGCCGCCACCACCATGCCCGCCAGCGCGACGCCGTTCCATCCACAGGCTGCGCCCGCAATCATCACCGGCCCCAGCGCCGCTCGCCCCGCCGCCATCATCCAGGGAATCATCTTTCGTGTCGCCATCGCTCCACCTCCTCGAGATGTTCTCGATGGATCAAAGCTAGGCCTCACGCAATACGGAATGGTGACCTCTTAGGACACTTTCGCAACTGCCACAGCCTGACTCAAAACTCTCACTCCAAACTCTCAGAAAGCCCTTGACGCTTTCGAGCGAGCACACCTCCGTGCCCCATTCATCGCGCTGTTGCTTCTCGCGATGAGTGGGCTGGCGAGAACCGACTCAACTCTTCGCCCGCACCATCCGCAAGCAGCGGAAACACCACCGTCTGCACCTTCTTCGGCAGCTTGCCGCTGTTGGCCGTGTACACGTCGCAGAGGATTCCGCTCGCCCGCTCCATCCCGCGTTGCCAGTGCGGCCGGCGAGCGTCCCGGCACAGCAGCGCATCGCTCTCGAACCCCGCGGCGATCAGCATCGCCTGCGCGGTCGAGACGAACTCCGGCCAATGCGAGACGATCGCCACCAGCAGCCCGTCCTGCTTCGGCATGCGCGATCCGAGCCACTGGTTCGCCGAGCGAATCGGCAGGGTAGTGAGCTCCGTTCCCGGCGGCAGCGCGGCACGCACCATTTTGGTCTTGCTGGGCCGGCACAGCGGCACCGCGCCCGGCAACGCGTCGCGCAGACCAGCATCATCGAGAGCGATCTCGCGCACCGGCATGTCGATCAGAGCGGCGATCTCCGCCAGCAGAATCTGCCGCAGCTCCGCATCCGGATCGATCAGCAGGAAGTGGTCGGGTTCCGGCGCGGCAAGCCACTGCGCGACCCGCGCCCGCACCACCGCGGACGGCAGATTCAGCTCCCGCACCGCCCGGAAGAAGCCGGCGATATGGCGATCCAGCACCTGCTCCGGCGTCCTTGGCTTTTCCATGTTGCCGCGGACGTAGACGCCGCTGCCCCGCCGCAGTTCCGTCCAGCCCTCGCGTTCCAGCTGGCGATAGCCCGCGCTGATCGTATTCGGGTGCAGCCCGAAACGCCGCGCCAGCTCCCGCGTGCTGGGCAGACGGTCGCCCTGCTTCAGTTCGCCCGACAGGATGGCGAGCACGACCTGCGTCACCATCTGCCGATAGATCGGCACCTCGCTCGACGGCGCGAACCACATCCTCATGCTGCGAAGTGTAGTCGATTCTGTACCTGAACTGGCGTAATCTGAACAAGGAGGCGGAATTATGGCAGCTCTCGATTGGTCGCAGTGCCCCGCAGTAGAAAGCATTCCTGGCAAGGTAAGTGGTGCGTGGACCTTCCGCAACTCCCGCACACCCGTTCAAGTTGTCTTCGAGAACCTCGAAGACGGAATGTCCATCGACGAGATCATTGAACAATATCCAGTCTCCCGCGAAGAAATCCGCGCTGTACTGGAGTTCGCCTCGCTAAGCCTGGATAAAGAACCGGCGTACTAACGTGCTCGTCCTGTTCGATAACAACACTCCGCGAGGACTCGCCGAGGCACTCATTGGCCACATTGTGGTGGAGGCCCGAAAGCGTGACTGGCGACGCTCAGGAATGGCGATCTGATTAGAGCAGGTGTCTTGAACGAGCAGGCACGTATGCCAACGCTCAATTGGTGTCAATGCCTCCCTGGAACGAGGTGCTAAGCGTATGCTTTCGGACTTACTGATGGGCCTGCTCGAACGCCTTTGGATCAAGATGCATCCACTGTCTCCGACGGAATACCAATATGTGTTCATAGAGAAAGATGGGAGTGCCAGGGAGTTACATCCCGACGAACGAACCTACCTGGACGCCGTGTACCATCCCGGAGATGGCGGACGTCCCTACATCAAGTTTCGCTACTCGCAATTGAACGGCTGGGGAGAAATTGACGGATATCTCAAGCGTTCAAATCTCCCGCTAAGTATCGCAATCAGACCGGCACCTGAGGCCAATCCCAACCGGCCCAGAACACGCCAGGAAGACATTCAATTTTTACGCGACAAGGGATGTGAAGTAATCGAAAACGCAGACGGTAGTTACACCGCAATTCCTGTAGGAGTCCGCGCCCGGGGACTGTCAATCAAACCCTGATCCGGGATAACACGCAATGTTGGACCGGCTTCACGCGGCCAATCCAGAATAGCCATTCGCTAAGTGGGTCTGTTATTCTGTTTAAGAAGCACCCCGATCTCCGCTCCCGGGGCTGTCTCCTCCAGGCATCAAGCGCGGAAAACTCCAGCACTCGCTCCACGCAACATCAATCCTCCGGAAACCGGAAATTCACAAAATTCCGCGCCCACACGCGCTACCCTCAAAGGTGACCATGCCGACCAAAGCCGAACTCCTCCAGTCCCCCATCCAGCACCTCGACATCAAGCAGCACAACGTAGTCGCGCTCGTCGACGCCATGCAGCACCTGGCCTACAGCTCCCGCGACACCTTCCGCGCAGCCGACATCTACGACAGGATGCTCCGCGACACCGAGTGCGGCGTCATCCTCTGCATCGGCGGCTCCATGGTTTCCGCGGGGATGAAGCAGATCTTCATCGACCTCATCCGCAACAACATGGTGGACGCCATCGTCTCCACCGGCGCCAACATCGTCGATCAGGACTTCTTCGAGGCCCTCGGCTTCAAGCACTACATCGCCACCGACCAGTACAAGTACGGCAACGAAGACGCCACCCTGCGCGAACTCAAGATCGATCGCATCTACGACACCTTCATCGACGAAGACGAGCTGCGCATCTGCGACGACACCATCGAGCAGATCACCAACTCGCTCGAGCCGCGCCCCCACAGCTCCCGCGAGTTCATCCGCGAGATGGGCGCATGGCTGCAGCGCAACGGCAAGACTCCCGCAGCCGGCGGCGTCGACTCCATCATCTTCGCGGCCTACGAAAAGCAGGTTCCCATCTTCGTCCCCGCCTTCTCGGACTGCTCCGCCGGCTTCGGTCTGGTCGCTCACCAGCACGCACGGCAGGGAAAGCCGGTCGTCTCGATCGACTCCGCCAAGGACTTTTACGAGCTCACAAGGCTGAAGATTGCTAACCCGGTCACCGGCCTGCTGATGGTCTGCGGCGGCGTTCCCAAGAACTTCGCGCAGGATATCGTCGTCTCCGCCGAGATTCTCGGTTCGGAAGCGCCCATGCACAAGTACGCCATCCAGATCACCGTGGCCGACTCCCGCGACGGCGCGCTCTCCGGGTCTACTCTCAAAGAGGCGAGCTCCTGGGGCAAGGTCGACCTCACCTACGAGCAGATGGTTTACTCCGAGGCCACCCTCGCCCTGCCGCTGATCGCCGGTTACGCTTTCCACAAGAAAGGTTACCTAGCCCGTAACGGGAAAAATTTCGCGGAAGTGCTGGACCCGTTGGCAGTTACCGCGTAGACTCAACCTCATCAGGCCGTCACTCATGGAAGTGGCGGCCCTTTTATCCACACACTCTCCCTCCATCGGTAACATCGAGATCAGCTCCAGACGGTTACCCTAAGCCGCCGTTGACTCCAGCGCCATTGGCAAACGCAAGACACGCAATCCAACCGCGTCCGCTCCGCGTTCCTATTAAGCTAACTGAGATCATGGCGATTACCTCTATTGCGGTCCTGTTTATCCTCATCACCATCGGCCTGGGCGTTGCGCTGGTCTATGCCCGGCGACAAATTCACGAGCTTCGCGCCGAACTCGCCAGCACCGCGGAAGCCGAGCGCACCAAGGAATCGCTGCTCATCCAGCGCTCCGAACTCGACCAGATCAAAGACGAGTTCATCTCCACCGTCTCGCACGAGCTGCGCACCCCGCTCACCAGCATCCGCGGCGCGCTCGGCTTGCTCTCCGCCGGCCTGATGGGCGCAATGGACGTCAAAGCCCAGAACCTGCTGCGCATCGCCGTCACCAACACCGACCGCCTCATTCGGCTTATCAACGACATCCTCGACCTGGAACGAATGGAGTCCGGCCGCGCCCCGCTGCACATTCGCCGCTGCTCCATGCGCGATCTGGCGCAGCAGGCCATCGAGACGATGAACGCGCTCGCCGACGCCGCCCATGTCGCGCTCGAACTCGGGCTCACCGCCCCGCGCGAGGCAGTCTTTTTCGACGGCGACTCCGACCGGATCCTGCAGGTACTCACCAACCTGCTCTCGAACGCAATCAAATTTTCGCCCCCCGAATCGGTCGTTCAAATCTGCATCGAAGCCAACGCAGACGCCGTCCTGCTGCGCGTATCGGACCAGGGCCGGGGCATACCCGTCGACAAGCTCGACTCCATCTTCGATCGCTTTCAGCAGGTCGAAGCCTCCGACGCTCGCCAGAAAGGCGGCACCGGCCTGGGCCTCGCCATCTGCCGCACCATCGTCCAGCAGCATAACGGAACCATCTGGGCAGAATCGAACGCTCAACACCACCGCGGCCCCGGAGCCTCGCTTCTGGTTTCGCTCCCGCGCCTCGCCCGCATGCAGGACGCGCCCGCCGGCCGCACCCTGACCATGCTGTCGACGCCCATCCACGCCACCGTCATCGTGTGCGACGACGATGCCGGCATCCGCACGGTAGTCGGAGAGAACCTGCGCCAGCACGGCTATAAGATTCTCGAAGCCGAGAACGGCGAACACGCCATAGAACTCGCCGTGAAGAACAAGGTCGAGGCGATCCTGCTCGACCTCTACATGCCGGGCATCAATGGCTGGCAGACCCTGCAGCGGCTCAGGAACTCCTCCGCCACAGCCGACATTCCCGTGGTAATTCTCTCGGTGCTCTCACCCTCCGGTCCCCAGGCGCGAGATGCGCCGCGCGATGTCCCGTCGAACGGTTCCAGCATCACCGCCGCCGCGCAGGGCTGGGTGCAGAAACCTTTCAACGAGCACCTGCTGCTCGCCGAACTCTCCCGCGTCCTGCACACCGGGGACGGCCCCGCCTACGTTCTGCTGGTCGAGGACGATCAGGACCTTGCCTCCGTCGTTATCGCCGGGTTTGAGAACGCCAACGTCCGCATCGACCACGCCGTCACCCGTCAGTCCGCCATTGACCACTGCCGCCGCGCGCGGCCCGATTTGCTGATTCTCGACCTCACGCTGCCCGACGGCGACGGCTTTTCGCTCGTCGACTGGCTGCGCCAGCAGCCCGATCTGCGCACCCTGCCGCTGGTCGTCTACAGCGGCCGCGACATCTCCGACGCCGAAATGTCGAAGCTCCGCCTCGGCCCCACGCAATTCCTCACCAAGGCCAAAATCCAGCCCCACCAGGTCGAAGAACTGGTCCTCAACATAGTCCAGCGCCTGAGGACGCCGGAGGTTCCAACGCTGACTTAAGACAGGGTGCAGGGGATAGGGTGCAGGGTGTAGAAAAGCGGCCGCTTTTCTACACCCTGCACCCTGTCCCCTGCACCCTGTACTATGGTTCTCGTGCGCCGCGTACTCATCATCGACGACGAAGACGACATCCGCGAGGTAGCTGCACTTTCGCTCGAGGCCACCGCCGGCTGGACCATCTACACCGCATCCTCCGGACTTGACGGAATCACGGCCGCCATCCACGAAAAGCCCGACGCCATCCTGATGGACGTGATGATGCCCGAAATGGACGGCCCCACCACCTTCAGGCACATGCAGCTGGAACCCGAACTCACCGGCATCCCGGTCGTTCTGCTTACCGCCAAGGTTCAGGGCGCCGATCAGCGCCGTTTTGCCGGCCTCGGAGTCGCCGCGGTCCTCTTCAAGCCGTTCGATCCGCTGACCCTGGCCGCCCAAATCTCCGAAGTCCTCGGCTGGGAAGACTAGCCATGAAATTGGGGGGTGCTCCATGTCTCGCTTCTGAGACATGGGGACGAGGCGACACAATCTTCAAAGCTTCGGCGAGAAATCCGTCAATTCCAAGAACGTGCTCTCGGTCTTCTCCGTCAGCTTTCCATTTACCTCGCTCGCCGCTCTGACCTTCACCCACTCCGGATCGTCCTGGAACGCCTTCCACCGGACTTTAGCCTCTTCGCGGCCTGGATATTTCAGCATGTAGTAGAGCGTCCTTCCCTTCAAAGGCCCTTCATCCACCGGAGTCCAATACGCAATGCTGGTGATTCCATGCCGTGCGAACAGTTTCGTCGTGTGATCGCGGAACCGCGCCAGCAGCGCGTCCATCTTGCCCTCGCTCGCGTGATACACCCGCAACTCGAAGACCGCGCCCGGCTCGGCATTTTGCGCGCCCGCCAAAGCGCTCAGCAGCGCACTTGCGCCCACGCCCTGTAATAGATTTCGTCTCAGCACACGGTTCTCCTAATGTGGCTTTCCCCCACCCGAACTCGCCGCCGCCGGTGCGGACGCCGCCGCCGGTGCAGAAGCGGCCGGCGCGGATGCTCCGGCACTGGCGTGGCTGGCGCCGCCTCCGCCGCCGCCACTATAGGCAGGCGCCGCCCCACCAGCCAGCAGGCGACGCCATGCACGATGATCCCGAGGTGCGGTAGGCGAACGCGCTCCTCGCCGGCCCCGGCTCCTCGAGGAGGATCTCCGCGCGGTTGCCCTCGACGCGCAGCTCGGCGGCGG
>CAXTMK010000151.1:0-11406 GCA_964245315.1 uncultured Acidobacteriaceae bacterium
GACCGCGTCTCGATGAATCCTGCCGAGAACAGCGGATTCACGCAGAGCGTAGCAGGGGATCCTTTCAATGAAGAACTCATTGGACCCTCCAGCGGTGCCTGGAGCCGAACGCCAGGAGAATATGGGAAGGTAGCCTTCTTCCTCTCCGATGGCGGAACGGCGTCGCCCCCGCCTGACGGGATCGTTCGACCAGCTAAACTTCTGCGTGTCGAGTTGTAAGACGTTCCCGAAATCCTCATTACGTGAGGTACTCTTCGGATGGAATGGCTCTGGTACTCGCGCGGGTTGCCGGCAGAATAGACGCCTCCGGCTGTCGAGCGCTAAAATGCTGGAGTGTTGGAAGGGGCTGCGCGATCGTGGTGCTGCCAAGCTCTTTTGCAAGGCAACGTTCGATCATGCTCCTGACCGCGTACCCTTGAGGCGCTCCACTCGGTTGCATCCGCCTTGCCATAGAATCTGCACTCCCAACCTCTGAAACTGATCAAATTCAGACTGACGAGGCTGACATGGAACAAGCACAGCTGAATGAACCCATACCGCCAGAAAGAGTTCTTGAGTCAAGAAGCTCCGCTCTGCGTGCAATCGAGTTAGACGGCCGCATGGCAGAGTCCCACGCGGCTCTTGGGTGTGTCCACGTACTCGAGTTAAATCTCAGCGAGGCTGAAGAGTCGTTCGCAACAGCAGTTGAACTTGCGCCAGATAACTGTCCAGTCTTGAAGCAGAACTATGCTCATCTTCTGATTGCGTTGGGGAACTTCGACGAAGCATCCCGTCAACTTCGCGGCTCACAAGACATCGATCCCTTTCCCGGACAGCAAGAGTTTGCCTGCGCGAGGGCAAACTACTTGAGCGGCCGCTTTACGGATGATAGGTGTGGACCCTCGTTTGCCAACGAGTATGGAGAGGTCCCCAATAGAGCGCTACTGTTTCAGGCAAATATCGCTATATGTCTGGGGAAGATTCTAGAGGCGACACAGTGCGCTGAAAGAATCCTGAGAGAGTCGAACGGCACTCCGGTACTGACGGCTGAGATCGCTGAAATATTCGGACTCGCGGGTAATCACGCCAAAGCGGAAGCCTTATCGATAGGTTTGGGCTCCTGGATCCCCAGGCACCTATCAGCAGGGTTGGTCAGGCTCGACTCTGCGTAGCTATGAAGCAGTCAGATCGAGGCGCTGGTCTCCTGGCCGAGGCTCTCCAGTGAGAGAGCCACAGCTATATGCTCTTGGAGGCGATCCCAGGTTTGCCTGTTTTCGTGACGAGGCTTTCTTCCAGGACTTACCTGAGTCATCTTCACGAGGGCCATGGAGATTGTTGCAGCTCAATTTGGAGACCCCGATGTGCTCAAAGCTGTCCACACCGAGCCGCGAACCCCCCAGAAGGGTGAGGTTACGATTCGACTTCGCGCGATCGGTGTCAACCATCGAGACTACAAGATCTACGCAGACCCGTCGTATACAAGACTGCGTGGTCAAAAACCGCCCGCATTTCCCTTGCGCCTTGGGGTTGGAGGCCGCGGGTGTGGTAACTGCAGTGGGTCCGGATGCAGCCGGACCAGCAGGGACGATCATCGCAGGAGACGAGGTGATCGCGTATCGCATCGACGGAGCGTACGCCGATGAAATTGTGGTATCTGCCTCGGAGGTGGTCCCAAAGCCGGACCAGCTTTCGTGGGAACAAGCGGCGACCATGATGCTCGATGGGACGACCGCTATGCACGCGCTTTCCGCGGTCCGTTTACGGAGAGGTGAAACTGTGTTAATCCACGCGGCAGCGGGCGGCGTAGGGCTTGCGGCAGCGCAGCTTGCGGGTGATGGCTGGCATTCGTGTGGTCGGTACAGCTTCTGAGAAAGACTTTGAGATGCTCCGGGGATATGACGTCGAACCCGTGGAATATGGACCGGGGCTTCTCGATCCTGTCAACGCAGTTGTTCCTGGCGGCGTGGATGCAGCGCTTGATTTCGTTGGATCCGATCGCTGGAATAGACAAGCGCGAGACACTTATTACACTCTGCCCTCTAGGTCAGGCAAGCATAGGCGCTTCTGATGCCAACAGATCTCTGATCCAAGTGTACTGAGTTGCAATAAGTCTGCCTAAATTGGTGACGAACATCCTTAAAGGTGATCTTCGAACATCTTCATTGCGTTTGACTAGGGACCGAAGGAGATTTGAGTGGGGGCCGTTCGGACCTTTTCTGTAATCACCATTCGAGTTGCTGGGGGGAATGTGTGACAGGTGCGGGGTGGGCTCAGCTTGTATCAACTGCCGCTCTTGCGTTTGCCAGGGTGATCTAAGGCTTACATGATTCCTATGACCATGCGTTGGCGGACCCGGGAACGATGCCGTCTACCCCCTCGCCGTACCGTCGAGGGCCATATGAGGTGAATGCTCGCGGAGCTTTTCGTCTATCACAGAAGCCCCTACACGAAATCTCGAGGGCTACAAAACCTAAATGCGGGTGAAGTTTTCCCGCGCATCCATCGAAATCGCTTGTAAGTTATTGATCATGATGGTGGCCAGAGACGGGATCGAACCGCCGACGCCGGCCTTTTCAGGGCCGCGCTCTACCACTGAGCTATCTGGCCTTGGCGAATCGTTTCGGCCTGCGTTACCGGCCGAAGCACCCAGGCAGCCAAGTTTCGCCCAGGCACACAAACGTCTGTCACACAGCTTGTTCAGGGATGAACTTGCCAGCGCCGGTCGAGACCTCACGCTCAAACGCAGGCTTAGTATACCAACCCATTGGCTTCGCGCCAAACCCGGACGCAAAATTGCCCGCTCAACTCGCGCATCCCTGCTCTAAGATTGCCAGATGCCGCACAAACTGTTGCTCGTCCTTCTGTTCAGCCTTTCAGCATCGCTGCACGCGCAAAATCCTGCCGAGACCCGTGCCGCCGCGGCCTTCGACGCAGCTCGCCGCGCGGGTTCGCCCGCGCTCCACGCCTTCCTGGAGAAGATGCCCAAGGGCGCCGACCTGCACATGCATCTCTCCGGGGCTGTCTACGCGGAGACCTTCCTCAAGGACGCCGTCGACGAACACCTTTGCATCGATCCCGTCGCCCACTCCCTGATCAAGAACGCCGGTCAGGCTGGCAGCCAGTCGCCGTCGACTGCGCCTGCCTGCCCCAAAGGCACCCTTCCCGCCTCCGCTGCATTTCAGGACCAGAAGCTCTACGACGCCTTGATCGACGCTTTCTCTATGCGCTCCTTCGTTCCCTCCGACGGAGTCAGCGGGCACGACCAGTTCTTTGCCACCTTCGCCCGCTACGGCGCTATCTCGCACGACCGCACCGCCGAGTGGCTCGATGAGGTCGCCGTTCGCGCCGCCCGCCAGAACGAGCAATACCTTGAAGTAATGGGGACGCCGGACTTCACGCAGGCCCGCACGCTCGCCACCCAACTCGGCTGGCCCACTGCAGTGGAGACATCGAGCCTTGGCGACACTTCCGCTGCCGCCCAGCCCGATGGCGCTTCCCAGGTTCAACTTTCCGCGCTCAGAGACAAGCTCCTGGCCGCCGGCCTCCGCGAGAATGCCGCCCTCGACCGCGCTGAATTCGACGGCACGCTCGCGCAGCGGCGACAGATGGAACACTGCGGAACGCCGTCTGCAGTCCCTGCCTGCTCGGTCGAAATCCGCATCCTTTATCAGGTCCTTCGCTCTGCCCCGCCGCAGCAGGTCTTCGCGCAGACGCTGCTCGCCTTCGAGGTGGCTTCTACCGACCCCAACGTCGTCGGGCTCAATTTCGTTCAGCCCGAGGACGCCTACATGGCAATGAGCGAGTATCACCGCCAGATGCTGATGCTCGACTACCTGCACTCGGTCTACCCGCGGGTGCATATCTCGCTGCATGCGGGCGAGCTTGCCGAAGGCCTTGTTCCGCCAGCCGGCCTGCGCTTCCACATCCGCGAGGCGGTCGAACTCGGCCATGCCGAACGCATTGGCCACGGCGTCGACGTGATGGACGAGAGCGATCCCAAACTGCTGCTCAGGGAAATGGCCGACCGCCATATCATGGTCGAGATCAACCTCACCTCGAACGCCGTCATCCTCGGCGTCGTGCCGCCCAACCATCCGCTGCCGCAGTATCGTGCCGCGCATGTGCCGGTCGCGCTCTCGACCGACGACGAAGGCGTCTCGCGCATCGACCTGACGCATGAGTACGTCCGCGCCGCGACTGACTTCGGTCTTGGTTATCGAGACCTAAAGCAGATGGTCCGCACAGGCATTGCCCATACCTTCCTGCCCGGAACGGATCTCTGGCTGAAGCAGGATTACTTCACCCGCGTGGTCGCCCCGTGCGCTAACCAGCCGCTCGGCGCGGTGACTCCCAAGGCGGATTGCATCTCGTTCCTGAGGGAGAATCCTCGGGCGGCGCAGGAGTGGGAGCTGGAGCGTCGCTTTCGGGTGTTTGAGTCGTCGTTGCCCTGACGCTGGTATTGATTCCGTCATTCTGGCGAAGCCGGAATCTCCGTAGTTTCTTTTCAGATCGCCCAGGACTTCACCGAACCCGCGCTAAACTCAACACGAGCCCTCATCTATGAAAACCGTTGTCGCCGTCCTCGGCCAAGTCATCCTCTTCGCGCTCTTCCTCACCATCTTCTTCGGCGGAGGACTTCTGCATTTGTTCGGGTTCAACCTCTTCTATGCGCAGTGGTTCCTCTCGCACCCGACGCCTACGACCATGCGCTTCTTCATTCCCGCCGGGCTTATCCTGATGACGATCGTTTACCTCATCGTTCTGGGCATTGAGGCGGCTGCGAAGAAGATTCGCACGGCTGGATTGTGGACCTCGGTTGTGTTCGCCGTGGCGCTCGTCATTGGGCTGGTGGCTAAGTTTGGCTGGGTGCAGACGAGTTAAAGACCATTACAATAATTGTAGGAGGTGCCAGACGTGACTATTGAAACCACAGCGCATGCCATCGTCGAACAGGACGTCATCGATCAGGCGTCCGCAATTTACGCCGCCGCCGGCATGACCGTTGATCAGGCCTTCCGACTGCTCCTGGTGCGCACCGTGGCGGACCAGTCCGTTCCGTTCGACACTTTCATTCCGAATGCCGAAACCGTCGCCGCGATGGAGGCTGCGCGCCGCGGCGAAGTGTTCCACGCCAAGAGCATCGACGATCTCTTCGATCAGTTGCATGCGGACGATTGATTTCACGGGTAGATTCAAGCGTGATTTCAAGCGCGCGATGAAAGGGCAGCACGGTAGAACTCTTGAAGCGAACTTGCGTGCAGTGATTACGCTTCTGGTTGCCGGCACTCCGCTTCCAGCGAATCTTCGTGACCATGCCTCGACGGGAAACCTCAAGGATCATCGCGATTGCCACCTGAGACCCGACCTCGTTCTGATTTATCGCTTTCTTGAAGACGATGTCGTTCAACTCGTGCGGATCGGCTCACATAGCGAACTGGACCTCTAAGTCCGATGGCTGACCCCCTAAATTCCGCCGCCTTCCTGACCCTGCTCGCCGATGCCCAAAGCGAGCTCGACCTCGGCTTCGCGCACCTGCCCGATGCGCCGCAATCCCCGTTGCCGCCTGAGGCCGCCGCCGTCCTGGCCGAGGCAGCCACACGCCTGCACGACAACTATCCCTACGCGCACCCGCTCTACGCCGGCCAGATGCTGAAGCCGCCGCACCCCGTCGCGCGTGCCGCCTATGCCTTGGCCATGTCGGTGAACCCCAACAACCACGCGCTCGACGGAGGCCGCGCCAGCTCCGCCATGGAGCTCGAGGCCGTCGCCGAGATCGCCGCGATGTTCGGCTTCCCGCGGCATCTGGGCCATCTGACCAGCAGCGGAACCATCGCCAACCTGGAGGCGCTCTGGATCGCCGGGCAGCTGCATCCGGGCGGGGCAATCGCCGCGTCGAGCCAGGCGCACTACACGCACACGCGCATCAGCGGAGTGCTCGGGCTGCCGTTCGTCGCCATCCCGGTGGACGACTCCAACCGCATCGACCTGAAGGCGCTGGAAGACCTGCTGAAGAGGGAACAAATCGGCACCGTCGTGGCGACCCTCGGCACCACAGCGACCGGCTCCGTAGACCCCCTGGACGAGTTGCTCGTGCTGCAGCAAAAGTACGGCTTCCGCATCCACGTCGACTCAGCCTACGGCGGTTACTTCACCCTCGCGGCGACCCTGGAGCCTGCGGCGCGCCGTGCCTATGACGCCATTCCGCATGCGGACTCGCTGGTGGTAGACCCCCATAAGCACGGCTTGCAACCCTACGGATGTGGCTGCGTTCTGTTTCGCGACACGGCGGTCGGCCGCTTCTACAAACACGACTCGCCCTTCACCTACTTTACCTCGGGCGCGCTGCATCTCGGCGAGATTTCGCTGGAATGCTCGCGCGCCGGAGCCTCCGCCGTTTCACTGTGGACGACACAGCGGTTGCTTCCGCTGGTGCGTGGCGGAGCCTTCTCCGCAGGCCTCGCGCAAGGCCGCGCAGCCGCGCTGGAACTCTATCGCCGAGTCGCAGAATCGCCCCATTTCGTCGCGCCCATCCACCCTCCCCAGCTCGATATTGTCTTCTGGGCGGCTGCCGCGGCGACGCCGGAAGAGAGTTCCGCGCTCGCCCAGGCCATCTTCGACGAAGCCGCGAAGCGCGGTTTGCACCTCGCTTTGGCACGGCTCCCTGTAACTCTTTTGTCATCTTCGTGCTGGTCCGCATCTCGGAAGTCTGCCGCCGGCTCAACCGTTCTCTGCCTGCGTTCTGTCCTGATGAAACCCGAGCATCTCCTTTGGATTGAGAGCATTTGGAACATCCTCGAAGCATCCGCCGGCGCCGTGGGCGCGTCACGCTGACGCCTTTGATACACTCCCTCACCCGAAAGAGTGGATTTTAACGTGGTTGGACCTGTTAGCGTTTGCTAGTCTTAATGCAAGGCGAAAACTAATCCGCGAAACGTAAGTCTCGCCGTGTCATCCAGCAGGCCGATAAGGCTATCCAGCATCTGATCCGCCCGTAGAGCTGTTCGATACACAAATCGACAGCCCGGACGAAAGGGATTTCAACCGCATGAGCGTCGAAAAATCACAAGATAAGCTCCCTATTCTCTCTCCCGCCTCGCGCACTATCGCCGCTCCAGCCATCGATCTTTCCAACCGCCAGATCGCCTACTTCTCCATGGAGATCGCGCTTTCGCCGTCGCTGCCCACCTACTCGGGCGGTCTGGGCATGCTGGCCGGCGATACGCTGCGCTCGGCCGCCGATACCGGCGCGCCCATGGTCGCGGTTTCGCTGGTGCATCGTCGCGGCTACTTCAGGCAGTCGCTCGACAAGAGCGGCCAGCAGACGGAATCGGATGTCTCCTGGACACCCGAGACGACGCTGCCCTTCGCCGGCCAGTGCGTCACCATCAACATGCAGGGCCGCGACATCAAGGTTTGCGCGTGGCGTTTCGACGTCGTCGGCGTCTCCGGCCACATCATCCCCGTGCTTCTGCTCGACACCGATATCGACGGCAACGATCCCTACGATCGCCGCCTGACGGACCACCTCTACGGCGGCGACACCTACTACCGCCTCTGCCAGGAGACCGTGCTCGGCATCGCGGGCACCAGGCTGCTGCATAAGCTGGGTTGCCTGCCGGCGGTGTATCACATGAACGAGGGGCACGCGTCGCTGCTGGCGCTGGCGCTGCTCGAAGATCGTCTGGAGGCGGGAGCCTCGCTCGGCACCGCGACCGAGGATGACCGTCTCGCCGTGGCGAAGCAGTGTGTCTTCACCACGCACACGCCGGTGCCCGCCGGCCCCGATCAGTTCGGTCCGGACCAGATGTATACGGTGCTGGGCAACGACCGCGCGCTGGCGTTGCAGCGCTTCGGCTGCATGCACAACAACCTGCTCAACATGACCTACGTGGCACTGCGCTTCTCGCGCTGGGTCAACGGCGTCGCGATGCAGCACGGCAAGGTGTCGCAGGAGATGTTCCCCGACTACCACGTCGAATCGGTCACCAATGGCGTGCACGCGGCGACCTGGATCGCCGCGCCGCTGCAGAAGATCCTCGATCAGGAGATTCCGCGCTGGCGCCACGATAACCAGTATTTCCGCTCGGTCTACGGCATCAAGCCGGCGCGCATCGGCAACGCGCATCGCCTGAACAAGCGCAAGCTGATCGACGAGATCGAAGCCCGCACCGGCGAGACCTTCGACGAGAACGTGCTTACGCTCGGCTTTGCCCGCCGCGTGGCGACCTACAAGCGCGCCAGCCTGCTGCTCGAAGACCCCAAACGGCTGGCCAAGATCGCCAACAAGATCGGCGGCCTGCAGATTGTGTACGCCGGCAAGGCGCACCCCGCCGACGTTGCAGGCAAGGGCCTGATCAAGGAAGTGTTCGACATCGCCGGCAAGATTCAGTCGTCCTCGCTGAAGATCATCTATCTCGAAAACTACGACTGGGAGCTGGGCGCGACCCTGACCCAGGGCGTCGACGTGTGGGTGAACACTCCGCGCCGGCCGTATGAGGCGTCGGGAACGTCGGGCATGAAGGCGGCGCTGAATGGCGTGCCGTCGCTGTCGATCCTGGACGGATGGTGGATCGAGGGCTGCGCCGAAGACGTCACCGGATGGGCGATCGAAGACGGCGAGACAGATGACGCCGAGGCCGCCAGCCTGTACGACAAGCTGGAGCAGCGCATCGCGCCGCTGTACGCCAGGCCCAACGCCTGGGCTCGCATGATGCAGCACTGCATCGCGATGAACGGCAGCTTCTTCAATACGGACCGGATGCTGGGGCAGTATTTCGCGAATGCATACTTCCCGCAGGCGCCGACGGCGGATGCGACGGAAGAAACGGAACTTTTGGCGGAAGCTGTGGTTCGGACGTAAGGTTTTGTGCGATCTGAAATTTGAATGGCCTCTTGTTCGGGAGGCCATTTCGTATTTAGGCTAGAGCAGGATCCCACACTTCAAATCCTTCAGCGAGGGCGGCTTCTTTGAGGGCCACGTCAGAAGCGATGAAGCGCATATTGGGTGCATTGAGCCGATTACGGGCGACGATCGCGCTCGCTAGTTGAATCGCATCCAGAGTTCGAAGGCCGGAACGACTCACAAGCTCCTGCGCGAGTTCGAGGACAGTATCGTCGATCGGTTGTTCAATAATCCTGGGTATCTCTACAGCGAGCTTGGCTAACGCGGCCGTCGCTCGAGCGGGCCTCAATAGCTTTCTCTGGAGGAGGCGACGGATGGCAGATGTAGCTTCCACTCGTGTCAAAGACGACACAAGCTTATTTTGGTCCTCTTCGCTTTCGAAGAACACAAGCATTTTGTCGCTCCCTGGTTCGCCGACGAAGAGCTTGACGTACGAACTTGTGTCCATGAAGTGGAGAATCTAGAACCTCTCTCTCTCTTCCAGAAGGATTGCCGATGCCGTCGCTCCTCCTTCCGTGCGGACAGGTTGAAAGCGCGGCTCCTTCGATTTCAAATTGTCGTTTTGAAATGGAAATGAATCCTGCAATTTGACGATCATCTGCTCGAAGAGAGAATAATCTGGCGACGCTGCTCGCGGATGGACGCCCAAGACGTGATATCCCCGCATTTTAAGTTCATCTGCAAGAGCGCGTTCTAGCGCCGCAGTTTTATCTCTCAACGGGTAATGTTCGCGCAAACTTTTCTGTTCGTCGAAGATGGGACCAATCGCGATCATTTCAAAGGTGCAGGCTTGTGGGTTTATTCCCGCTTCCTTTAGGCGACGCCCGAGAGCATTTCCTTTGGCGTTCAGGCTCACATCGAGATGTTGTCCAATGCGTCGAAACGGCGATGAGGCATTTGCCGAAGACGAATCTCCTGTCCGGCCGACATAAATGTGTCGGCTGGCATCTCCTTTGATATCCCATATATATAGCCAAAATCCGCGCTGTAGTAGCTTGCCACTAAATTCCATTCGGCAGACATCCAGTTCCATCGCAATCACCCCTATGCTGCTAATTGTCTCAGAACATACTGCAATATGCCTCCGTGCTGGTAGTAAAGAATCTCCTGCGGGGTGTCGATGCGGACGGTGGCGGAGAACTCCTTGGTGGTGCCGGTCTCGTTTTCGGCGGTTACGCCGATCGTCTTGCCGTTGGCAAATTTACCGTCGAGCATAGACTTCAGGCCAACGATCTCGAAGATCTCCTCGCCAGTCAGGCCAAGCGATTCCACATTCTCGCCCTGCATAAATTGCAGCGGGAGAATGCCCATGCCGACCAGGTTCGAGCGGTGGATTCGCTCGTAGCTTTCAGCGATGACGAAGCGGATGCCGAGCAGACGCGGACCCTTAGCCGCCCAGTCGCGCGAGCTGCCGGAGCCGTATTCCTTACCCGCCAGAATAGCGAGCGGGGTGCCGCGCCTGGCGTACTCGACCGAGGCGTCGTAGATCGACATCGGCGTAAGTTCGGGCAGCAGGCGGGTCACGCCGCCTTCCGTGCCCGGAGCCATCTTGTTGCGCAGGCGCACGTTGGCGAACGTCCCGCGGACCATGACTTCGTGGTTGCCGCGGCGGCTGCCGTAGCTGTTGAAGTCGACCGGCGAGACGCCATGCTCGGTAAGGTACTTGCCGGCCGGACCGTTGAGCTTGATAGAGCCGGCAGGCGAGATGTGGTCGGTTGTGACCGAATCGCCCAGCACCGCGAGGCAGCGCGCGGCCTTGATGTCTTCGACCGGCGCCGGCGTGGCGGGCATGCCGTCGAAGTACGGCGCCTTGCGGATGTAGGTGGAGTCCTTCTCCCAGCCGTAGGTGTCGCCCTTGGGGAAGGTCAGGTTCTGCCAGTTCTGGTCGCCGTCGGAGACGGTGGCGTACTGCTTGCGGAACATCTCGCTGCCGATGGACGAGAGCACGGTTTCGGCGACCTCGGCCTGGCTGGGCCAGATGTCGGCCAGCATGACGGGCTTGCGGGCGTGGTCGTAACCGATCGGTTGAGTGGCAAAATCATGGTTTATCGTCCCGACCAGCGCGTAGGCGACGACCAGCGGCGGGCTCATCAGGTAGTTGGCGCGGACCTCGGGCGAGATTCTGCCCTCGAAGTTGCGATTTCCGCTCAGGACTGAGACGGCGACCAGCCCGTGGTCTTCGATCGACTTGCTTACGTCGGTCGGCAGCGGGCCGGAGTTGCCGATGCAGGTGGTGCAGCCGTAGCCGACGACCTGGAAGCGCAGCTGGTCGAGATAAGGCATCATGCCGGCCTTGACGTAGTAGTCGGTGACAACGCGGGAGCCGGGCGCGAGCGAGGTCTTCACCCAGGGCGGCGTGCGCAGGCCCTTATCGACCGCTTTTTTCGCAAGCAGGCCGGCCGCGAGCATCACGTACGGGTTCGAGGTGTTGGTGCAGCTGGTGATCGCCGCAATCACAATAGATCCGTGATCGAGATACTGGTCTGGATCGACGCCGTAGCGGGCCTTCACGCTGGTCACGGGGG
>CAXTMK010000152.1:0-11252 GCA_964245315.1 uncultured Acidobacteriaceae bacterium
AGCTGGACCGGGCGGAGAAGGCCAGCCCGGAGGAGCAGGACGCAGACTCTCAACTCAATCTGGAAGCGGCTGCATAAGCCGCTTTTCTTCCATCGACTCGGGAGCCCGGTGGAAGCCGGGCTTCCCAACCTGTGAGACACCCGCAATGAACACGCAGACCGCACACGAATTCCTAACCCGCTGTTTCCGCCCCGGAGAAACGATTGCTGTTCTCCTCCGTAAGGAGAACCCGGCGTCTACGACGCAGCGCATCGTCAGGTTAGAGCAAGCTATTGCGCCGCGCTATCTTGCTTGGCTGCGCTATGAGAATCACAACGGCGCGAACGTCTATGTTGCCGCCAATCCGCTTCGCTCTGGTAGCCGCAAGAGAACGAAGGACTGCATTGCCGAAGTCCGTCATCTCTACATCGACATCGACCTAGATGGTGAGGAGCGTATCGCAGCTCTGCGAGCGTCGGATGCCGTGCCCGTACCAAGCACCATTCTCTCGACTTCGACGGGCAAATACCAAGCGCTCTGGCAAGTCGAAGGCTTTGACTTCGATCGCCAAGAGAACACGTTGAAGCTACTCGCGATCATGTTTGGTGGAGACTCCGCATGCACCGACCGCAATCGGGTTCTTCGAATACCGGGATTCTTGAACCGCAAGTATCGTCCCGCTAACGCGGTCTCAGTCGAATACCTCAGCGACTCCATCTATCATCCCGACGACTTCCGGTTGGATGATGCGTTGTTGAATGCGGCGATGCCGTTTCGTCATACAACGCGGACTTACGCGACAGGAAAGAATACCCATTCGGAACAGGATTGGGCGTGGGCTGTCCAACAGCTTTCACTTGGCGCGGATGCAGGGAATCTGACGCTTGAGCTTGCTTCCCGCCGCTCGGATAAACCCAACCCGATGTACTACGCCCAGCGCACCATCGACATCGCTTCGGCTCGCCTCATGTTGCTCAATGGTGCAGCGATCGAGGACGTAATCGCCACGCTGGAAGACCGTCGTTCCGCCGATGTCCCAGGGGCCCTTTGCTCCTCCCGTTCTCGTGAGATTGCGACGACGGCGCAGCGCATGATTCAGCGCACAAAGTTTGCTTCAATTCACCACCCAAAGGAGAACCACAATGCCACTGCTTGAAGTCGTCCAAACCCGTCAGATCAGCGCATCCATTCGGCTCACTGACACAACCGCTACGCAGGTCGATCAGTACGCCGCTTTCATCTCGGCTTGTGCCGACGATGTTGTCGAGCAAGCCCTTTCGTATGTCTTCAGCAAAGACCGGGACTTCCAGGACTTCCTGAAGACCCCGGAAGCCCGGAAGGTCGTTTCGACGTTGCGGATTAGGAAGGTTCCAGCTGCCGAGGCTTGTCCTCCAGCTTCTCCGAAGCCTCTGCCTGCGCCTATTGCCGCTCCCGTATCCCAGACGAAAAGCGCTTGATCCTCCACTTCATTCCGGGGCAAGGCACTACGGTGCTACGCACCGGAAGAATGTTGACACTCCATCCCTCGCAGGGTGGCGTTCGATGCGACAAGCGTATGCAGATGTATACGCGGCTCGAATGAGCTACTTACCTGACCACCGTATGCAACTGCATACCGAGCGTATTCAGTTGCATACGCCTTTTGGAGGCCGTATGAACACGTTGAAACCAACTCCCGTACTGAAACTCGACACTCGTATTTCCCGTTCACAAAGCCGGTCCGCGCGGTCGTGCGTAGCGCAAGCGCGGGTCACAGAGGAGGAGCATCGTGTCCTGCTTACAGCCGCCCGTTTCGACGGGAAAGCCCTCGGCGAGTGGGCGCGGGAGATTCTGCTGCGCGAAGCTCGCCGCTCCGCAGATGACCCACTCTTTACTGAACTCATCGCCACGCGGATGATCCTGCTCAATCTGCTCAAGCCGCTCGCCATGGGACACGTTGTAACGCCCGAGGACTTCACCCGCATCAGCGCGACGGTGCGCTCGGACAAGCGGAAGGTCGCCCAAGAGATCCAGCAGCAGTACACCAAAGCAACGACGAAGGAGTTGTAGTCATGGCAACCCAACGGGGAAGAAAAGAGACGATCATCTGGCCTCCGCATGTGCCGATGCTGAGCTATACCGCCGTTGCTACGGCATTGCTTTGCACCTGCCTTCTCCTCTGGCAGCGGTTCACATCAGTGCTGGAGCCTCTCCAGAAAAGCTACATCACGGAGTACATCCGGTCCGAGGCGGGCGGTCTGTTCAACGCACATGAGTCCTATCGGTTGCTCTATCTGGGAGGCGGAAGAGGAAAGCCTCGCCTAGCGTTTCCCGTCGATTTTGTACCAGGCCAAACCGTGATTCCAACCGGAAAGACGCTCCCTGTTGCCCTGTCGCCTTTGGCGGTCGCCCAGGGATACCATTGGCCCTTCAGAGGGGCCGAACAGAAGTTGGCCGACCATTCTCTACATCGGTGGCTCAGTCTCACGGTCTACAAGGGCAAGGACCTTATCGGGCTCTTCGCAGTCAGCTTCGTCGAGGGCGGAGCCTGCCTCGTTGTCATGCTCTGGTTCGCTGTTCCGTATGACATCAGGCGTTTCAAACAGATGAAGTATGGGCGTATCTTGCGTGGCCCACAATTGCTTTCGCCCGAGGAATTCAACCGCAAGGAGAAGGGCGATGGCATCGGGTTCAAGACGACCGAGCTGGGTAAAATGATGCGAATTCCAGCGCGGAAGGAAGCGCAGCACTTCCAAATCATGGGCGACACCGGCGTCGGGAAGACCCAGCTCATCATGCAAATTCTCCGCCAGATTCGGGAACGCGGCGACTCTGCAATCGTCTACGATCCCGCTTGCGAGTACCTGCAACGGTTTTACGATAAGGAGCGTGGCGACATCGTTCTTAACCCACTCGACGAGCGTTGCCCGTACTGGGGACCAGCTCATGAAATGGCTTCCAACGCCGAAGCCGATGCCATCGCAGCCTCGCTCTACCAGCCCACAACGGACGCTAAGGATGAGTTCTTCCATCAGACGCCGGCGCAGATATTCGCTCACCTCTTGCGAAAAGGCCCGACGCCCCATCAGCTTGCGGAATGGATGGCAAGCAGCGACACGCTGGAAAAGCTGGTTGCTGGCACGGAAATGTCTTTCTACATCGACCGCAAGGCCGGACCCCAGCGGGCAGGCGTACTTGCGTCACTCGGCTTGGTCGCAAAGTGCTTCCGTCTGCTGCCAGAGAAGGATCAGACCGAGCGCGCATGGAATGCTCGGACTTGGGCGAAGGAACGCAAAGGTTGGATCTTCATTACGTCTCGCCCGCCAGAGCGCGAAACGCTTCGTCCTCTGCACTCGCTGTGGATTGACTTGCTTGTCATGCGGCTGCTCAGCGCCCCGCAGCCAGGTCAGAAGCCGGTATGGTTTGTGATTGACGAGTTGGCGAGTTTACAGAAACTCCCGCAGCTCCATATCGCCATCACCGAGAACCGAAAGAGCAAAAACCCGCTTGTCCTTGGCTTTCAGGGGAAGGCGCAGCTTGAGGTGACATACGGCCATCTGGCAGAGGTTATGCTGTCGCAGCCCGCTACCAAAATCTTCATGAAGACCGCAGAACCGAAGGCGGCGGAGTGGATCTCAGAAGCAATCGGCAAAGTGGAAATCGAACGGTTGAAAGAGACAAAGTTTGACGGCTCTCGTTCCGGCAAGAACTTCACCGTTGACCGTCAGATCGAGCCTCTGGTGATGGGCTCGGAGATCAGCGGATTGGACGACCGCCACGCTTATCTCAAGCTCGGAAACAACGTTGCGCGGTTCGACTTCGACTACCTCGACCTGCCCACGCCGACGGCTGGCTTCGTCCCCCGGAAGTCGGCGGATGGAGAGATGGGCTTCGATCCCGATACGTTGCAGTCGCGTCGTGCCCAGCCTCCCGCATCGGAGGAATCGGAACCCGTTCCAATATCCGAGGCCCAGGCTGGACAGGGCGCAGCACTCGCTCTCAAGAAGACCCCGCAACCTATCCCGTGGCCGCAGCAAAACGAGCATGAACGGGTTCGAGCTGCTACCGACGATCAGGTAATGGATGCCACGACTGAGCCTGAGATCGCCGCGCGGCAGCAGGTTGAGGTCGCGCTTCCGGCTCACTCAGAAGAGCACGATAACGCCGTTCATCATGGAATTTTCTAGCCATGCTTACCGTCTCTAAGGCACTCAGTTCCGGTCAGGCGCAGAAGTACCACAAGCTCGAATTCACATCGAAGTCCCAGAGTTATTACGTGCAGGACGATGAGGTGAAAGGCGAGTGGCAGGGCAAACTTACAGCCTCGCTTGGGCTGCAGGGAGACGTCGCTCCATTAGAGTTCTCGCGACTCGCAGAGGGCATTCATCCGCAGACCGAGGAGCCGATGGTCAGGCACCGCATCGCAATGGATTACAAGAACCCGGATGGCACTACGACCAAGGCTGTCGAGCACAGGGCAGGCTGGGACGCGACGTTTTCCGCTCCAAAGTCTGTTTCACTTACCGCCTTGGTCGGGGGTGATGATCGGGTGCGGGAGGCTCACCGTGCCGCCGTCACGACCGCGTTGGACGAGTTGGAACGGTATACACAGGCCCGGATCGGCGGCAACAATCCCGCCGAGACCACGGGCAAGTTCATTGCCGCGAAGTTCGAGCACGACACGGCGCGCCCGGTAGACGGCTACGCCGCACCTCAGCTCCACACCCACGCCGTCATCTTCAACGTGACCGAGCGAGAGAACGGTTCGACCCGCGCTTTGCAGGAGCGAGCCTTCTTTGAAACCCAACAGTACGCGACCGCCGTCTATCAATCTGCCCTCACCTACCAGCTCCGCAGTCTGGGATATGAAATTGAATCCGGCAGGAGCGGCGCACCGGAGATCAAAGGATATTCCCTGGAATATCTTGACGCCTCCAGCCCCCGCTCCCGACAGATCAAAGAGCAACTCGAGAAAAGCGGGTACAGTGGCCCCGAGGCAGCGCAGATCGCGGCTCACTCGACCCGCGACCGCAAGCAAACACTCTCCGCCGAAGAGGTCTTGACCGCGCACAAAGAGATGGCCGCTGCCTTCGGAAATCAGCCTCAGCAGGTCATCGCCAATGCCCGTAGCCGCGCTCTACAGCAGGACCAAGGGCAAGACCAAGGCATTCTCGCCAAAGAAGCCGTGACGTTCGCCCGTGAAAGCATCTTCGAGCGCGAGGCTGTCGCCGACGAACGGGCGATTCTCCGCGACGCTCTCCGGCGCGGCATGGGCGAAGCGTCGTACCGGGACATCCGAGCGGAGTTCGACAGTCGCCGGAAGGAGGGAGAGCTGCGTGTCGTCCAGGGCATGAAACACGACTCAGCCCGCAGCTTCACAACGCCCGAAACCATTGCCGCCGAACGCGCCAATGTCCGTTATGTTCTGGAGGGTCGGAACGCCGTCGGTCCAATGATGACTGCCGAGCGAGCGCGAGAACAAGCCAATACACGATCCTTTTTGAACGACTCCCAGCGTCGGGTCATCGAGGAAGTTCTCAACTCTTCCGACCGCATTCACGGCCTGCAGGGTTTGGCCGGCAGCGGAAAAACGACGACTCTCCAGACGATCCGCGAAGGTGCGGAGACCAGCGGTTATATCGTCGAAGGATTTGCCCCGACCTCGAAGGCAGCAGGTCAGCTTCGCGAGGCCGGAATCGACGCCACGACTCTCCAGAGCTTCCTCGCGCGTGGTCAAAATCATCCTAGCGCCGATCCAGCGGATCGGCATTTGTACATGCTGGATGAGTCCAGTCTCGCCAGCACAAAACAGATGCGGTCGTTTCTGAGCAAGCTCAATCCAGACGACAGGGTTCTCGTCATCGGAGACACCCGCCAGCATCAAGGCGTGGACGCCGGAAGGCCCTTCCAGCAGATGCAGGAAGCCGGAATGCAGACCTCGCAACTTGATCGGATCATGCGCCAGAAAGACCCGGAACTGCTAAAGGCAGTCCAGCATCTTGCGAACAATGAGACGGTCAAGGGTGTTGCGATGTTGGCGGAGCAGGGCCGCGTGACCGAGGTTCCAAACGAACGAGATCGTATCGTCGCCATCGCCAGGGACTATGCCGCGCAGCCCCAGAACACCATCATCGTCTCGCCGGACAATCGGAGTCGCCAGCAGATCAATGAAGCCGTGAGGATTGAGTTACGCCGGAGCGGAACCCTCGCCGAGGACAGTCAGGTGTTCCGAACCCTGACACATCGTTCGGATATGACCGGAGCGGATCGTAAATGGGCGGCCCGATACAGCCATGGTGACGTGTTGCAGTACACCACCGGGAGCAAGGCCGAAGGCATCGAGCGCAACAGCTTCGCTACTGTCCGCTCTGTCGATGCGCGGGCCAATACCCTCAACGTCGAATTGGAGAACGGATCGAGCGTGACCTACAACCCGCGACGGTTGAAGGGTGTTAACGTCTTCCGTGAGGTGGACCGTGAGTTCGCCCAAGGCGACCGTCTCCAGTTCACCGTACCGAACAAAGACCTTGGCGTGGCGAACCGCGATCTTGGAACCGTGACCGTAATCGAAGATAGCAAGATGACGGTGCGCTTGGATGGCAAAGCACAGCGCACCGTTACCTTCGATACAGTGGAGTTTCGGCAGTTCGACCACGGCTACGCTGTGACCTCGCACAGTTCTCAGGGCCTCACTGCTCGCCGGGTTCTCGCCAACATCGACACTGATTCCGCTCGCAATCTCATCAACTCCAGGCTCGCCTACGTCGCCATCTCCCGAGCCTCCAACGATGCCCGCGTTTACACGAACAACGCGGAGACGCTGGGTGAGCGGTTGGCCTCGGACATCACCAAGAGCGCCGCCGTGGACTTCAAGGAAAAGAGTTCGAATGAAGAGGTCCGGCAGGCGGTTAGCGCATTTCGGAGCAATGACCCCGCCGCCGCGACTGAAGCTCTCCAGCAGCAGGGCCGTGTTCATGAATACGCAAGTTCAGAGCATCGGCTTGCTTCCATTGCGCTCGATTATGCGTCCCAGATCGACCGCGCCCTCATCGTTGCCCCCGATGCCGCGGAGCGCCGGGAGTTGGCGCAACTTATCCGTTCAGAATTGCAAGCGCAGGGAAGGCTCTCTGCCGACAGCCGTTCCGTTCCAGTGCTCATCGAGCGGGATCTCGGCAACCCCCGCCTGGCCGCAAACTACGCTCCCGACGACCGAATCAACTACCGCAAGGGAAGCCCTGAAGAGTACGGGATCGCCGACAACAGCAGCGCCATCGTGGTTTCGGTGGATGCTCGCTCCAATCTCCTTACTGTCGAAACCCGCGAGGGTGACCGTGTCTCTTACAATCCGGCGCTGCTCAAGCAACAGACGGATCGCAGCACCGTCTACACGGAAGGGTCGCGCGAACTAGCCCAGGGCGAGCGTATCCAGTTCAACACCGCGAACCCAGACCTTCGTATCCGTGCAGGCAGTCTCGCCACCGTGGAGAAGTTCGGCGAGGACAATGCAATCACTGTGCGCCTGGACAATGGAAAGACCGTGGAGTTGGACGCCGAACAATCTCGCTACATTGACTATGGCTATGCTGTAGAAACTGCGCAGCAAGCCTCCGTAGACCGCATTCTCATAACAGGAAATTCCAATCAAATTGCCGAGCAGCAAGAGGCCCTCACACACCTCTCTCCGCACCTTCGCGACCTCGCCATCTATGCCTCCGACGACTCCGGCCAGGCCCTCAAACAAATCGCGTCCTCGGCCAGCTCCAAGCCAATCTCTGTCCCAGCCTTGCCGGAGATTGAACTGGAGGGAATGAGCATTGGGCTGTAGAGCAGGTAGTGCCTTAGCTAATCTAAAATCGGGTTAGTGAGTGGAGTCGTAAGGTAAGACATATAGCATTTCTTTATACTCTTGACATCGGAGGAGGTTCATATATATAACCGAGGAGTCGCACACTTCGATTCCAGGAGCTTCATCATGCCCCAGTCCGCAACTCAGATCAAATACACGATTCCATTCACCTCCATTGTGAACGCCGCTCTACTCAGGGCGGCAGCCGCAGAACGCATGGAGCCCACTGAAATCATCCAGCGGGCAACGATCAACAGCCTCATCAAAGACGGCTTCATCGAAGAAGCAGATGCTGATCGCATAAAGCTCTTCTGGGCTTTGGTTGATAGAGCGGTTCAAGCGGCGCAGAACATTTGCCTTACCGGCCGTTTCGCAAGTTCGATCACCCTGGACGCGATACACGACTGCATGCAGGACCCGGCTAAACTGGCCGGTCGGCCCTATAACTGGACTGAAGGATATCGGGCCTATGTTCAAGATGACATTTACAAGAACGGGAATCCTGAAAAAGGTCCTATCAACCGCGAAATCGGTTTCCGCATCCGCGCGGGGATTGGTGGAATCGTGGAAAAGGGCGACGATGGTAAATCGAAGACGACGAAAGTGCTCGGAGAGATTATTCAGAGCTACACGCCGATGGCAGATTTTGATCGGGTGACGTTCAAGCCGCAACCGAACTCTTAAATCCAAACTCAAGTCTTTTCCGTGCTCCGAAACGAACGTAACTAAGGTTGATGCCATTTCCTCCCCCGCTTGACTGCCTCAGGCGGGGTGAGGACACGCGCTTCGTTTAGAGAAGAAGCTGTTTGGTAAGCGAATGGACAAGAGATGCCAGGGCCATCAGTTGCTTATCATCTTCTTCAGACGACCACGGGGATGTCATTGATCCATGCATCACAGCATTCCGGACGCTAATCCAAGACTCTACTTCGGCGTCCTTCAAGATGCCCTGCTTCTGCAATCCACGGAAGAAGGCTTGGGCGCTCTTGTTGCCAAAAAATGAAAACCATCCCAACATCGCTTCTTCAGCGGTTCACCTCCGTCCCATCCCAGGATTCTTCTTCTCAGACTTTCCACCTCTTCGGCGGAAAATTCCGCGGAGCCAGACGCTGCGCTCATCAACATCTTTCCAAGACCCTCAGCCGCGCTCGCAAGCGTCATACTTTGAACCCAACGTGAACCCCGAGTTGCTTGAACAATCTCTTCATAGAAGCGTGTGACCGGGTGGGATTCAAAGTTCGGGTGTCCTTTTGGATCGCGCGCGTGGGCGATCATGCTCAACAGCTTTGCATAATTCTCCCAGAACGCCGTGTCGTCGGCTCTTTTCAGGCTCGCCACTAGAGAGACCCATCCCGAATGTCTCAGCGGAATATGTGAAGCCCGCAGTTGTATTTGCGCCGAGCCGTTTCCGAAATTACGGGCCACGAGGCGCGGGTAAGCCAATTGACCGAGGAGTATCCGAAGAGGCTCGCCAAGCCAGTTTTCAGCGTAGGGATGCGTAAGAAACTACGAAGTCGGAGCGGTTACCCAAAGAGCATTGTCGTTCGGCGCTTTGTAGAAGGTGATTGTCGTCTCCAGCGCCTCAAGTACATGCTGAGCCGAATGCCAACTACGGTTCACTTCCACACCCTCGATCGAGGCAACTGTAAGGATTGATCTGGTTAGTGGCACCTCTGGAGCCGGATGAAAGATGAGCTCAACGCTCTGTTCTTTCGAAACCCAGGAGCTTGCTGCGACCGTCGCCAAATTGCGAAGGCTGCCAGTTATCAGCCAGCCAATCCCCGACTCTTCCTCAAACTGCGGCGTAATCCAGCCGCATCCCCATTTGTGATCGTCGTAGTCCGTCGCGAACAGTCGGAATTGATCCAGTGTCTCGTACCGATTTTGCTTGGCTCTAAGGATGCAGCTGACCGCGTGCGCGATGTCAGGAGCCGTGGCAAACATGCGGAACGTGATCTCGTTTACGCTGCTTATATCGATATGTCCGGCGCCTACAAAGACTGGCGCTTCATGATCTCTAGCCAAGATTTTCATGCTTGGACATTCAATCGTCGTTGGAAGGCTGGTAAGCCTACTGCTCCAATGGTCCAAAGTGTTCAACATAGCTTTGCATTCTCCGGAACAGACAATACCTGGGGGCAATTTGCAGATAGTAAATCAAGAACAACTGATGGTGAGGGTTCAGCTTCAGCGCTTGAGATCCGGTCTTCTCGTCCATCTCAATCGGTGCTACCCACATCACATGGACTTCCCGCAGATCCATGCCCATGAGAATGAGCATGGGTCGACGCGCCTTCGTCGCGAACTGGAATATCTCGTCGAACTCGGGTTTGTGAAAACCGCGAAAAGAAACAGATGGAGGATTACAGCCTTAGGAAGAGATTTTCTATTGGGTCTCGTGGAGGCCAAGGGTTTGATGGAACCTACACTTCTCGGCGACATAGGCGAATGAAGAAGAGCCATATCCATTTGGCGAAAGTTCGCCGGGCGCACGACATCAGTTTCGATTCAGTCCCTGCGCCCCACGCGACAATAACAATTGCTTCCAGAAGTTCTCACGCATAAAGATGACCTCATCGCTCGCCCGCACCGGCCTATGCTCTAGGAGCGCGAAACGGAAGTGAGCGCGGCAATAATCCAGGTTCGGGTTCGTCACAAGACTCCGGAGTTCAACATTGCCTCCGTGCCCGGTTTCCACGTACGAACACCACCTAGACCAAATTCCGTTTTCTCCATGGGCCGAGCCAACATACCTCTTCCCAGTGTTCGTATCCGTGATGAGATAGATGCCTTTCACGCTTTCGAGCGCAGCTTTCCAATCGGGCCGCCCATTTTTCACTATCGTCTCAATCTCTGCGAACGAGATATCAATGTCTTCGTAGCCGGGGAACGGGCGTCCACTGAAAGGTTCAGGCAGTATCTCTGCGACCTCGAAGTCGCCATATTGAGACTCCATCTTGACCCTCACCAGACGTGAAGAGTAGGGCGACCTTAATTTGAGTCGTCCGATAAACCCGGAGCCGGCTTCGGTGAGCTCTACCTTGTATCCGTCTTTGCGACGGGCCGTGACTTTGAAGATTCCGCCGAAAAGCCACATATCCGGTTCGTGGTAAAACCTCGCGAGCGAAAATATCAATGGCCTGTTGAAGTCGTTTCGCTGTGGGCGGTACTCCTGCCAGCGTTTCCAATCTCTCTGGTCTTTGGTGAAGACGTCGAGCGGCTCCTCATGTTGATTCCATTTAGCGAAGTGGACCTTGTAGGAATCCAGATTATCGAGCGGGAAAATGTCATGAAGCCTGATCGTCATCTGTGTCGGTCCACCTTCCGTCGTCATGTTGAACTTGCTAACGTCTACCCCTGAGAGATCAAGAGCGACCGCATTGCAAGCTTAAGCAAGCCCATCCAACAAGATGACTGTGTCATTCAAGGATAGGGTCGTGTACTTCTT
>CAXTMK010000153.1:0-11170 GCA_964245315.1 uncultured Acidobacteriaceae bacterium
ACTTCAGCTCCATCGAGCCCCACGCCTGCGACCGAATCAGTCCTTCAAACGCCTTGCGGCTCATCACATCCGCCTGCCTCGGCTCGCGATACTTGCCCGCCGGGCTGGTCGTCAGCCGCGAGAGCAGCCACATCGCCGCCAGCGGCATCCGCGTCCTGAAGCCGCTCGTCGGCTCCGCGATAAAACATCGGCCTTCGGGCTTCAACACCCGGAAGACTTCCGCCACCACGCCCTCTTTGTTGGGCACGATCAGGAACAGCCGCGACACCACGATCGCGTCGATCGAGTCATCCGCATACGGAAGCTGATGCGCATCCGCGTGCTGAAAATTGCAGTTGGGAAGGCGAAGACTCTTCGCCCGGGAGGTCGCGCGTTCGATCAGCTTGTACGAAAGATCGATGCCGGTGGTCTGCAGGTGCGGCAGCTCTTCCGAGAGCCGGCAGGCATAAAATCCAGGCCCGCAGCCCAGCTCCAGGAGCGTTGTGCCCGGCCCCGGCTGGGCATCCGGAAATAATGCCTGCACAATCTCCGGTGTGTGATCGCGAAAGATGTATTCGCGGCAGAGCGCATAGAACCACGAACATCGCTCGAACAAACTATCGGGCTGCGCCAGGTTCGGCACTTCGCAGTCGCTTTGTTCCATCGACAATTATCCTAAAAGCTATTGATGTGTGCTCTCGCCAAGTGTAACCGACTCCCTCCCCCGGAAACCGTCATTCTGGCGAAGCTGAATCTCCGTAGTTGCCTTTCGGACCTCGTCACCTCACATCGCGCCAGTCCAGCACCACCTTTCCAGAGTTCCCGGACCGCATCGCATCGAACCCCTGCTCGTAATCCTTCCAGTTCAGGCGATGCGTAATGACGCCCGAGATATCCAGCCCCGACTCCAGCATCACCGTCATCTTGTACCAGGTCTCATACATCTCGCGGCCGTAAATCCCGCGCAGCGTCAGTTGATTGAAGATGACCTGGTTCCAGTCGATGGCAATCTGCTCCGACGGAATGCCCAGCATCGCGACCTTGCCGCCGTGGCTCATGTTCTTCAGCATGTCGCGTAACGCACTCGGATTGCCCGACATCTCCAGCCCCACGTCAAAGCCCTCGGTCATATGCAGGTCGGCCTGCACGGCAGCCAGAGTCGTGTTCATGGGATCAACAGCAAGCGTAACGCCAACCTTTTCGGCCAGCGCGCGGCGGTACGGATTGGGGTCGGAGATGACGACGTGCCGCGCCCCCGCATGCTTCGCCACCGCCGCCGCCATAATGCCGATCGGCCCGGCGCCGGTGACCAGCACATCCTCGCCCAGAACCGGGAACGCCAGCGCCGTGTGCACCGCGTTGCCGAAGGGGTCGAAGATGGCTGCGACTTCCGGAGCGATGCCCGGCGCATGATGCCAGATATTTGACATCGGCAGCACGATAAACTCCGCAAACGCTCCGTCGCGATTGACCCCGACGCCCCGCGTATGCGCACACAGATGCCTCCGCCCCGCCAGGCAGTTGCGGCAGCGTCCGCACACCACATGGCCCTCACCGGACACCATCTGCCCCGGATGCACATCCGGCACATTCGCCCCAACCGCGACGACTTCGCCGACGAATTCGTGCCCGATGACGAGCCCGATCGGGATCGTCTTACTCGCCCAGGCGTCCCAGTCGTAGATGTGCAGGTCGGTGCCGCAGATTCCCGTGTACAGAACGCGGATCTTCACATCGTTGATGCCCATGTCGGGCTCGGGCACATCCTTGAGCCACAGGCCCTTCGCGTCTTCCGCTTTAACTAGTGCCTTCACTTAACCCCTTCTCGGAAGACCGCCCGAAAACCTTCCTGCTCAAAATGAGCATCATTTGTCAGCACGTCAACGATCCCCATATCGCGCATTGTGACCATGGAGATGCAGTCCGTTGGGCTGTATCCCGTATCCAACCGTCGACGATACAGCATCAACCCCGAGTGGAACGAGTCCGAGCTTTGCGGGATCACTCGCATCCTTCCGTTACGAAGCTAGCTCTGCACATTACGTGCCGCAACCTCGCGGAAGTACGAAGTCCATTCCGCAAATAAGTCAAATACTCCACTAACACCTCTTGCGTCGTGACGACGGTACCCGAAGTCGACAAAGCATACCTCAATGCCTGCGGATGGGATTTATCTCTTACATTGGTTAGCGCGATCCAGAAAAAAGTGTCCGCGAAGATCGAATTCATTGATATCTCTTCGGACTTCCATAGAAGTAATGATCATGCTCGCTGGCGCCGTCTCTCGGGAGGCGCTCAAACTCCTCAAGCGGCACATCTTTCATATTCTCCGACATGATCTGCCAAATGGAACGATCATCAGCGGGAAGCGAATCCGGTGAAGTCGCGCTTGCGGCGAGAACCCGAACCAACGCCTCCCGCAAGAGCAGTTCAAGCGAAGTCCCTTTCGCCTTCGCAACCTCGGCCAATAACGCCTCCTGCTGCGGTTCCATCGGAAATGTAATCGTCATTCGGCACCTCACGCCTATTGTCGCCTATCTGAATGCTTTATTGTGAAATCTCCAGCTTCACAGATCCCGCGCTTAAGCCCGCCGCCTGCACCGTCACCGTCACATCCCCACCTGCTCCCGTAGCCCGTACCACCGCAATCGCACTTCCCTGAAACGTAGTCCGCTCCGGCTTCAGAAAGCCCGAGTGATCCGCATTGTCTCCGCTGTCGGTAGCCAGAATCTTGCCCGGCCCGCTTACCGAGAACGTCAGCGGCACCGCCGCGTCCGACACGCGAATACCCTCCGCATCGACCACCGTAGCCCGCACAATACCCACGTCATTCCAGTCCGCGCTCAGCCTGGCGCGCTCGACCGCGAGCAGCACCTTCGCCGGCTTGCCCGCCGTCTTCAGCGTCTCCGACGCACCACCATCCGCGCACACGCCACGCAGTGCGCCTGGCGCAAACGCCACCACCCACTTACGCGGACTCGCATCCGCATTCAGCGGCTTCGACCCGAGCGATTTGTCGTTCTGAAAAAGCTCGACCGAAGCACAGTTTGAGAACACCTCAACGTTCTCGTCATGCGCTCCCATATTCGTCGGCGTCCAATCCTGATAGGCACTCTGCGGAGCCGAATCGGACGACGCCACAGCCGGCGACGGTGGCTTCGCCGCGCCCGCCACCAGCGCCTGCGGCGACCCCGGCTCATACCCTGGATCGACCGAAATCCTCTGGCTCGGCGCAACCCGCCGGACTATATGGATGATTGGTGTCGCCAGCCACCAACTCTGGCGCTCGAGCCCGTCCGGCTTGGCGGCATCCGTGCGGTCATACAATCCGCTCGAATCCGAGATCACCGGCCAATGCCGCGACTCGCCAAGGTAATCCGTGCCCGCCCACAGGAACTCGCCCGAGTACGCCGGATTGTCCCGCACCGGCAGCCACTGCGCCCGCTCGTGCGTGTTCTCCGTCCCGATTATCCTGCGGGTCGGCTTCTGCGTATGCGCCGCGACAATCTCATTGGGCCGATAGTTCTGCCCGACCACATCCAGCAGATCTGCCAGCCCATCGTCGTAGTCATGGCTCACATTGGGACGAAACAGCGCCTGCGTCACCGGCACATCCGGATCGTACTCATGGAAGACCTTCACCAGGTTGCCGAGAATCTCCTTCGCCAGCGCGGCGTTGGGCGTGTCGTGAATCTCGTTGCCCGCGCTCCACAGAATGACGCTGGGATGGTTGCGGTCGCGCTTCACCGTATCGCGCGTGTCGATCAGGTACCAGTCCTTGAAGTAAAGATGGTAGTCGTACGGATTCTTCGCGACCGTCCACTGGTCGAACATCTCGTCCATCACCAGAAAGCCCATACGATCGCACAGGTCGAGGAACTCCGGCGCGACCGGATTGTGGGCCGTGCGAATGGCATTCGCGCCCATGGCCTTCATCGCCGCCAGGCGATGCTCCCACGCCCCCATCGGCACCGCCATGCCCATGCTGCTGTCGTCCGCATGCAGCGCCACGCCCAGCACCTTGATGTTCCTGCCATTCAGCCAGAAGCCCGTCGCCGCCTCGAAGTGCGCATCGCGAATGCCGAAGTTCACCTGCTCGGAGTCGGTCAGCTTGCCGTTCGACGTGACCTCCACCCGGGCGCGGTACAGCACCGGATGATCGAGATCCCAGCGATCGGGACGGCTCACCGGAATGGCAACCTTCAGCGTCTCCGACTTACCCGCCGGCAGCGCCGCAGCCGGCAGATTGCCCATGCCCACAACGCGCCCCGATGGATCGAGAATCGTCGCCTTCATCGACACCTTCGCGGACCTATCCGACTGGTTGTCGATGCCCGTTTCCACATGCACGGTCGCTTTGTCGGCTGTAACGTCGCTGGACGATAGAAACGTGCTCGCCTGCGCCACATGCACCGGCTCCATCACCAGCAGACGCACATGCCGGTAGATGCCCGCGCCCTCGTAAAACCGCGACGACGGCTGCTTCGAGTTGTCCGCCTTCACCGCGATCAAATTATCGTCCTTGCCGAACTTCAAGTGCCCGGTCAGCTCATAGCGAAAGCTCACATAGCCATTAGGCCGATGCCCCAGCGCGAAGCCGTTGATCCACACGTCGCTGTTCGCCATTACGCCGTCGAACTCGACGAAGACGCGCTTCTTCGCATCCGCCGCCCGCAGCGCGAAGTGCTTGCGATACCAACCCACACCCGCCGGCGCGAACGCACCCGCGCCGCCCGACGGATTGGTCGCCTCAAACGGCCCCGCGATCGCCCAGTCATGCGGTAGATCGAGCTTCGTCCAGCCCGCATCCGTAAACGCGGGATCTTGCCCGCCGCTCGTATCCGCCTGCTGGAACAGCCAGCCCGCATCGAACGCCTGCGTCTCGCGCGGCGTCTGCGCCTGCATCGATACGCCCACCACGATCAGCAACCATCCCATCCAACGCATACAGCTCCCGCCTTTAGCTCACAGCTTATAGCTCAGAAACTTACAGCTCTCGATCCAGCCTTCACCACCTACGTACCCAGCGGCATATTCCCGTCAATCCGCAACCCATAAGGCATCTTTGACTTCGGATCTCCCGGCACGCTCACCACCAGCCCAGCACTCGTCTGCTTAAACTTCAACGGCGCACTCGCTCCCGCCAGCGTCACCTTAGCCACCGTCGCCTTGCCCGTAGCCAAAGACGCGATCGTCGCATCGCCCACCGGCAGCTTGTATCCAAACGCGAACAACGCGCCCTTATTTACCGTAAAGCGGAAGTCCGCTTCGCTTGGCGGAGGCGTCTTCTGCCGCCCCATCTTCGGCCCTTCGACCGCCGTGGACCCGCCCTTCCAATCTCCCGGAGATTGCGCGGGAATCATCGGCCCTTCGCCCATTCGCACCCACGGCCGCGCGCCATAGAGCCCATCGCCATTGGCCTTCATCCACGCGCCGAACTCCAGCAGCGCCTTTTGCTGCACGTCAGGGATCGACCCATCACCCATCGGCGATACATTCAGCAGCAGATTCCCACCCATGCTCGCGATCTCCATCATCTCGCGCGCAATCGAGTCCGCCCCGCGCACGCTCATGCCGTCGGTGTATCCCCATGTGCTTCCAAGCGAGTCGTCCACCTGCCAGCCCGGCGCGTTGTAGATCGCCTTCGGCGCCCGGCCCTGCTTCTCGAAATCCTGAACGCTCCCGAAGTAATACGCCACATCCTTGGTCGCGAGCGTCGCCTCCTTGCCCCACTTCGCCGCCGCGTTGTAGTAGTACGCCGCGGCCTTCAGCTTGATGTCGTCGTACGGCCTGCCGTTTATCCCATTGTCGAAGTAGATCAGCTGCGGCTCGTACTTATCGACCAGCTCCTGCACCCGCGCCAGCCAGTCTCCCTGAAACGCGGGCGAGCCATTGGCGTTGTTGAACTCGCCCGGAATCGGCGGCCCGTAAAAGCCCGCATACCTCGGATCGAACTCGTCGTTCGGCACGCCTTCCTTCGGATACGCGAACGAATCATGTTCGATCCTGTGGCTCGAAACGCCGAAGATCATGCCCTGCTGGCGCACGGCCTTCGCCAGTTCGCCGGTCAGATCGCGCTTCGGTCCCATCTTGCCCGCGCACCACGGCGTTATGTCGGAATCCCACATGGCGAAGCCGTCGTGATGCTCCGCCACCGGCACGACGTAGCGAGCGCCGGCTCGCGCAAACAGCTCCGCCCACTGGGCCGGATCGTACTTCTTCACAGTGAAGAGCGGAATGAAATCCTTGTAGCCAAACTTGTCGGGTGATCCATAGTGCTCAGTGTGCCATTGCACATCCGAGGTATACATATGTCGTTCGTACCACTCATTCCCATGCGCCGGAATGGAGTACAACCCCCAATGAATGAAGATCCCGAACTTCGCTTCGTTGAACCACCGCGGACAAACCCATTTGTCGCGCAGGGAATCCCATGTCGGCTCGAACGGCCCTGTATTCATCGGCTTCGGCCGGGCATAGGCATCGGGTGCGCCTGCCGGAGCGCCCTGCTGAACCCACGACTCGGACCAGCCTCGCGACGGCATCTGCGCCGCCAGCAAACCCGCCGCCACAGCCTTGCCGGCAGCTCCCATAAACCCGCGTCGCGAGCGATCTCTTGTCACAGTCTCTCCCATTCGCCGGCAATTCGGCTCACGTCAGTAATACACCGGGAGGAACCCGGATGCATACCTCACCGCGCGAAATAATTTCGCTATTGACACCTGTCGCTCCACTCCCGTAGATTTCAGCGGTTGCATAAATCACCATATCGCGTCACCTGTGCGGCAAAGCAGGGCGCAGCACAACCACTCGGAGGCAGCATCAATGCATAACATCTTCACCGCACCACTCGCAGCACTTTCCCAAGGCATTCGCCGAGTTAAGCTCGGCCTCGTGTTGCCGTTAGTGCTGATCACGGCCGCGCAGGCATTCGCCCAGACCGGCGGACAAGGCGCACTCGAAGGCACCGTCACAGATCCCACGGGTGCGGTCGTTCCCAACGCCACGGTCACCGCGACCGAACAGGCCGGAAAAGACGCCGCCACACGCTCCGCCTCCGGCGCAGGACTCTACTCCATCACGCCTCTCGTTCCCGGCATTTACACCATCGTCGTCAAGGCTGCTGGTTTCCAGACCCTCACCCAGAAGAACATCGAAGTCAATGGTCTCACCAGTACCGGACTTAACCTGACGCTCACCGTCGGCTCTACCGACACCACCGTCACCGTCACCGACGCCCCGCCGGAGCTCCAGACAACCACCGCCAGCGTCCAGGCGATTATCACCCAGGACACCTACGAGTCGCTGCCCATCGTTATGAACAACCAGCAGCGCGATCCCTCCGCGCTGGCCACCCTCGCGCCCGGTACTCAGGGCGGCTCCCGCGCCCCGCTCTTCGCCGGAACCGGCAACTACCTCTCTGAAGTCTACGTCGACGGTCTTCCCACTACCACTTCGAACCAGCAATCCGATAACCGCGTCGTCTCCAACGGCATCCCGGTAGAGTCCGTCGAGCAGCTCCAGATCATCTCCTCCGGACCCTCCGCCGAGTACCAGGGCGCCGGCGCCATCGGCTTCACCATCAAGTCTGGCGGCAAGCAGTACCACGGCCAGGTTGTCGACTTCATCCGCAACACCGTCTTTGACACCTGGGGCTTTGCGGGCAACCAGCAGATTACCTACGGCCTCGTCAACGGACTTGTTACGCAAATCCCCACGAAGAAACCCATCGAACATCAGAACGAGCTCTCGGTCTCCGTCGGTGGTCCGATCAAATACACCCGCGGCAAAGGATTCTTCTTCGTCAACTACGACAAATACCATGGCCGGCAAGGTGTTACGCCTGGCCAATACACCGTCCCTACCACGGCCATGACAACGGGCGACTTTACGGATCTCAACGCCTACCTTGCGGCAAATGGAACCGCGGCTCAGAAGACAGCTTACGGCGATCCGACCAAAGTGGGTGCGGCATTTATCTTCGACCCCCGCACCAACACGTGCGCCGGCACCACCTGCACCAGGACTCCGTTCGTGGGCATGAAGAACGGAGTCGCAACCTACAATATCATTCCTTCCTCGGTCATCTCTGGAATTTCACAGAATGAGCAGCAATTCATTCCTGCACCCAATGTCAACGCGGGTACCGCAGGCAACATCTACGGCAACTTCCTTAATGGTGGTCTCTCCGGTTATGACAACCATGAGATCCTCTTCAACATCGCCTTCGATATCTTCCACAACCAGCGCGTCAACTTCATCTACTCACACGGTGTCCGCGGTTCGGTGGGCTACGGCGGGAACCTGCCACTCCCCTACACAGAGGGTGACAGTTCCATCATCTCGCCCACGCTGATGGACTTCGAGCACTCCGTCTCCTTCGGATCCAACAAGGTCAACCAGTTCAAGTATGGCTTCACCCGCTTCCCCCAGCCGGTCCTCGCGCCCACCGGCAGCCAGGCGCAGTACAGCGCCTCAGCCATGGGTATCACGGGTCTTCCTGTTGGACAGGCATCCTCCAACTTCCCCTGCAGCCAATTTGTCGGTGCTGGCCTCTTCCCGAACTACACCAACACCCTCAACTCCGCCGGCGCATCCGTGCAGTCTGAGTGGACCCAGTGCGGAGCCTCCGACTCCAGCCACAACGTCGTTCCCAACGCCTTCACCATCGTCGACAACTTCCAGTGGAGCAAGGGCAAGCACAACATGACCTATGGCCTGCAAACCCAGTGGCTACAGGACAACACCTCCAGCCAGAGCTCTCCGTCCGGCATCTACACCCAGGCCTGGAACCCAATCTCTACCGCCAACTACACCGGCACTTCCCTCTCCAGCTCCACCAGCGGCTTCGCCTACGCGAGCTTCCTGCTCGGCGCAGTCAACAGCGCCGGAACTTCGGTCCCGCTCTTCATCGAGACAGCAGGCCGATTCCACAATTGGTCGCCCTACTTCCAGGACGACTGGAAGGTCACTCCCAACCTCACCGTCAACCTTGGCCTGCGCTGGGACTACTTCCCGCCGTACCACGAAGCAAGGGACCGCTGGAGCTTCTTCAACCCCAGCATAGTCAACCCCCTTACCGGAACTCCCGGCGAACTTCAGTACGCCGGCAACCCCGGCCCCGGACTCGGCTGCAACTGCCGCACACCGGTCAACACATACTTCAAGAACTTCGGACCCCGCCTCGGCATGGAATGGGCAGTCAACCCTAAAACTGTCTTCCGCGCTGGATACGCTATCGCCTTCTCCAAAGCAGGCGGAGTAGGCGGACGCGCCGGTGACTCGACCGGTGCCGGACAGACCGGCTTCGGCTCCAGCATTATCCTCAATCCGACTGTCAGCACCGGTGTGGGCGCAGCGCCTTCGTTCTACCTAAACAACAACCCCGGGTATGCCTACACCAGCCCGACTGGCGACACCCTGGCCAACGCTCCCAACACCAACTTTGGTGGCCCTGGCTATGCCATCCCCACGCCTACCGGTCCCACTGCCGCCAACCTGGTCACGGGCATCGGCGACTACCTGAACGGCAGCACCTATGTCTCGGGTTCGGGCGGCCCCGCTTACGCAGACCCGTATCTGTCCGGTCGTGCGCCCGAGTTCGTCTTCTATAACTTCGGCATGCAGCAGGTCCTCACGAAAGACATCACTCTTACGCTGCAGTACTCCGGCTCGCAGTCTCATTTTGTCGGCGGCGCTGGCGTCCCCGGCTTCTGGTCCGGTCAGCTCAACCCCAACTATCTGGCCACATTCGCCTCCACCGTCGGACCAGATGGCGCGACCAACATCCTCGGCCTCCCCGCGAACCCGGCTAACGTCGCCATTGCACAGGCGGCCTACCCTGGCTACACGCTTCCTTATGCCGGATACGAGCAGGCGGCAGGCGGAACCAACACCACGGGAACCATCGGTCGCGCGCTGCGTCCGTTCCCACAGTATTCCGGCACCCCGTCGCCGGAGTGGGATAACATTGCCAACATCTCCTATAACGCCTTTGAACTGGTCCTCGCCGCACGCGAGTTCAAGGGCATCAACTTCACGGTCAACTACACCTACTCGCGCAATGTGGGCGACGACGGCACTACCCGCAGCGCCTTCGCTGTACCCGCTGCTGCCTCGTCCAACGGCGTAGCCATGCCGGGTAATAACCGCGCCGATCGCGACCTCGTCGCCACCGACCTGCCTGAGAACCTGAATATCTATGGCGTGGCAAGATCGCCCTTCGGCAAGAACAAGATGGGCGGTGACAGTTGGGCTGTACGCAACCTCGCTGGAGGTTGGCAACTCGCCGGTATCTTTACTTATGCCTCAGGCACGCCCATCCTGGTGACCGGATCTGGCTGCACCGCTCCCAACCAGGGAACCTGCATGCCTGACCTGGCCCCCGGTCGCAGCAAGGACTCGCTGCGTATTAATGGCGGCTACGGACACAACGTCACCTACATGGGCGTGAACGATGGCTACACCGTTCAGAGCCATATCGATAGCACTGCATTTGCGCAGATCGGAGCGTTTCCGCTTCCCGCTTCCGCAATCGCAGCCGGATCTACCCCCATCACCAAGATCGGCACGGCCCCCCGTTCCGACCTCAACCTCTGGGCTCCCAGCCACTACAACCTTGATGCCGCGGTTCAACGCAGCTTCAACATCACCGCTGAGCGTGTAAAATTCGTCTTCCGTGCAGACTGTTTCGACACCACTAACAAGGTGACATTCAGCCTGGCACAGACTCAAACCACCGTTGCTTACACAGCGCCGGTCAAGCAGACGGTCGGAGGCTATTACTACACGCCTCAGGGAACACCGAACGCCTCAGCGCCTCTGGGCAAGCTGACCGGCTTTGGCGGCAACCGCCGCTTCCAGTTCTCCGGCCGCGTCACCTTCTAACCAAACTCAACCCAAAAGCCCCAGCCCAGACAATCCACCGTCAGGGCTGGGGCCTTTTTGCACTTGCCAGCCTCTCGGACTTGCGTCGGCTTCAAACCAACAAATGAGGGTAATAGAAAGAACATGTCAAGCTTGATTCAGCTCGAATTCAGGAGCAATGTCATAAAACCGGGCTCGTCTCATGATGACCCTATCCCCTTCCGAATCAGGATTTACAAAACAAAAAATCCTTTGTTACCAATAGTTGATATTTGAGGTTCTGGCATAAGTTCAATCGTTTGAATACTTTAGCACTCTAAAATAC
>CAXTMK010000154.1:0-10968 GCA_964245315.1 uncultured Acidobacteriaceae bacterium
GATCTCCTCGTCATCCGCGGCGAGCTTCTCGCGCAGCGCCGACGCGCCTCCGGGCACCACCCGCGAGACCTCGAACCCGCGGCGAAACTCCTCCAGCGCGCCCGTGCCGGTGACGGCCTCGACGCGCCGCACCCCGCTGGCGACCGAGCTCTCGCCCACCAGCTTGATGACGCCGATCTCGCCCGTCGCGGCGATGTGCGTGCCGCCGCACAGCTCGGTCGAGAAGTCGCCGATCTTGACCACGCGCACGCGGTCGCCATACTTCTCGCCGAAGAGCGCCATCGCGCCCAGCTCGTTTACCGCGACGTCGATCGGCACATCCACCAGCGTCTGCACCGGCGTATTCTTCAGCACCTGTCGGTTGACGATGCCTTCCACCTCCCGGAGCTCCGGCTCCGCGATACCGGCGAAGTGGCTGAAGTCGAAGCGCAGACGATCGCGCGTGACCAGCGACCCCGCCTGCTTCACATGCTTGCCCAGCACCTCGCGCAGCGCGGCGTGCAGCAGATGCGTGCCGGTATGGTTGCGCATGGTCGCGGAGCGAATCTCGCCGTCGACGGCGGTATCTACTTCGTCGCCGACAGCAATCGCCTGCTTCGCCAGCACCTTGTGCGCGAAGACGCCCTGCACCGGCTTGGTGCATCCGCGCACCTCAGCCACGATGGTGTGGTGATCGGCGGCATACAACCAGCCCACATCGCCCACCTGCCCGCCGGAGTCGGCGTAAAAGCTGGTGGCATCGAGCACGACCTCGCCCTCTTCGCCGGGCGCGAGCGACTGCACGCCGACGCCATCCTTCACCAGCGCGATGATCCTCGCGCCATCGATGCGAAGCGCGGTGTAGCCTTCAAACTCGGTTTTGGCTAACTCGCGATAGACGGGGGAGGCGGACTTCTGCGAGCCGCCCTTCCACGAGGCGCGGGCGCGTTCCTGCTCTTCTTGCCGAGCGGCCTCGAAACTCTCCATATCGAATTCGACGCCTGCGTCACGCGCGGCATCGACCATGAAGTCCAACGGCATACCGAACGTCTCATACAGGCTGAACGCCTTCTTACCCGTAAGCTGCTTCAGCGCCGCGTCCAGTTCACGCGAGCCCACTTCAAGCACTCTGGCGAATTGTTCTTCTTCCGCACGCACGACTTTGCTAACCCGCTCCGCAGTCTCCCCCAGCTCTGGATAAGCGACCTTCATCTCATCTCGAACCGCGAACACCATTTCAAACATGAACGGCGCTTCCATCCCCAGCAACCGGCCATGCCGAATTCCCCGCCGCAGAATCTTGCGCAGCACATACCCACGTCCTTCATTGGCAGGCTGCACCCCATCCGAGATCAAAAAAGTAGCTGCCCGCGCATGGTCCGCGATAATCCTGAGCGAAGCCGCGCCCTTTTCATCGCTGCCCGCCATCTGCTTCAAGCTGTCAGCTGTTAGCTGCTCTTCGCTCACAGCTGTGGTATCAGGCCTTGTAAGTTCGAGGGCCTTCGAAATCAACGGCAGGAACAAGTCCGTCTCATAGTTACTCGTAACACCTTGCAGCACACAAGCGATTCGCTCCAGCCCCATCCCCGTATCGATGCTCGGCTTAGGCAGGGGAGTCAGCACGCCATCGCTGCTCCGGTCGAACTGCATGAACACCAGATTCCAGATCTCGACATAGCGCTGATCGTCCTGCGGAAATGGCTTATCCTCACCGGTCTCGCTCGCCTCAACGCCGAGGTCGTAGAAGATCTCCGAGCATGGCCCGCAGGGGCCGGTGTCGCCCATCTGCCAGAAGTTATCCTTCATCGGCATCTCGAAGATGCGCTCGCGCGGCACGCCTGCCTCAACCCAAAGCTCCTCGGCTTCTGTATCGCCAGGCACGCCGTTGGAACCCTCAAAAATAGTCACATACAGCCGCGAAGTATCGATCCCGAACCACTTGGGCGAGGTCAGCAGCTCCCATGCATAGGCAATCGCATCGCGCTTGAAGTAGTCGCCGAAGCTGAAGTTGCCGAGCATCTCGAAGAAGGTGTGGTGGCGCCGCGTGAAGCCGACATTCTCGAGGTCGTTGTGCTTGCCGCCCGCGCGCACGCACTTCTGCGAGCTGGCGGCGCGGCTGTAGTCGCGCTTCTCCGCGCCCAGGAAGACATCCTTGAACTGGTTCATGCCCGCGTTGGTAAACAGCAGCGTGGGATCGTTCTGCGGCACCAGCGACGACGAATGCACGCGGCGGTGCGCCTTGCCTTCGAAAAACCGCAAAAAATCTTCGCGAATCTGACTTCCCGACCTGTATTCCATAGCCTTAAAGTCTACCAGCGCGACAGGACAAGCCGGCACGGATAGGATGGATAAGGAACGGATAGAAGCCATAGCGCTGCGGGACTACAGGATTTTGGGACCCTTCCGATCGTTCGTGAATACGATACGTCGGAATTTGGCGCGCTCACCGAAAGCGAGCACCAGCCCGACCTCGATCGAACAGGACCGTAGATAATGCTTCAACTGCGTCTCCGCGGCCTTGCTAACCTCTTCAGCAGCTTTTAGTTCGAGAATCATCGCTCTGTTCATGATAATATCCGCGTGGAACACGCCGACCTCCTGCCCATGGAAGACGACCGGCATGGCAACCTCTTCGGCGACGGTAAGACCCGCTTCCCGCAAAGCGATCACCATGGCCCGCCGATACACCGACTCAAAGAAACCATACCCAAGCTCATTGGCGACCGAGAAAAATACCCCAATTACTCGCTCCGAAAGCTCTGCCTGAATCCCATAAAATTCCATGACTCCTATCCGTTCTTTATCCCTCTGATCCGTGCCGTCTTTGCTCTCCCAAGCTCTATCTCGGATCGACCAATCCCAGCGCCAGCATTCCCAACGCCGTAATGCTCGGCAGAAAGAAATAGTCCCCGCCCCGCAGTTCCACGAAGCGCGGCAGGTGGCTGCAGACATACGGCGGATTCGACGCCGAAGTATCGCCCTGCACCACGAACTTGTCCCCGCCCGTGTGGTTGCCGATGAGCGGATCCTTGTCGTTGCCCAGGTGCGAGTCGTTGCCGTACTCCACCCACTGCTGCTGCACGAATTCGAACTGCCGCGACAGGCTCGCATTCAGCGCCATGAAGACGATGCCGCGGTCCTCCGCATCCGAGACCGGCTCGCCCTCCGGCACATACTCTCCATAGGGCAGCCCGCGCCGCGTAATGCGCCGCCGATTCACCAGCCCTCCGTTGAACCCGAACGCATCACGCGGATGCACGCGGCGCAGATGCGCTCCCACCGGGCAGCGCGTGCCCTGCGGATCGCCGCCGTAGGTAAAGTTCGTATTCTTCTGCTGGTCCGCCACGATCGCCGGGTCCGGCCCGTCGGGCGAGAGCTCCAGCGGCGTGCCGTCGCGCCAGCGCCCGATAAACTTGGCCGCCAGCTTCTCGCGGCCGCCGCCGTACTTCGCGCCCTGCTCGTCCAGATACGCGCGGAACGCGCCGACGTTCTGCCGAAGCTTGCGGTAGACCATGAACGTCCCGTTGCTGGCCAGCAGATGCGGCACCGGCGCGACCGGCAGCTCGCCCGCCTCATCCGCATAGCCCAGCAGCAGCTCTCCAGTCGCCAGCGGAACCCATGTGCCATCCTTGGCCAGCTTGCCCTGCCCCTTCTGCGTCGTGCGTTCGATGCCGAGGTAGTCGGGATTGCCGAAGCCATCGGTATAACCGAAATGCTCGCTGGTGGACGCCTTGCCCGCGAGCACGATCGCCGCCGCCTCCTGGCTCCCCACCATCGTGGCGCCGCCGGTTGCATCCATCAACGCCTGCACCTGCGCCTGGCAGGCGTCGAGCGCCCCGGGGGATGTGCCGTTGATCCCCAGCCACACATGCACGCCTTCGCCGTGCCAGCACGCATCCCAGCGCTCCGGGCTGTTGCCGCCGGTATCGCCCAGGATGCCGGCCCGCGCCTTCATACCCTGCTGAAACTCCACGGGGAAGCTGATGAGCGTCGCCGCCGGCAGATCCAGCGCCTGCAGCCCGCGAAACGTGAAGGCGATATTCAACGTGTTGTCCGGCTTGCCGTTGTCCCAGCGCTGGCCGGTCGTAATCTGCCCCAGCAGTCCGTGCAGGAAGGCTCGCGCCGGTTCCGGCTCGGCCAGGCGCAGGAAGAGATAGCGTCCGAACGGAAGGTTATAGCCGCGCAGCGTAAAGCCCTGGATGTCGGTTGCGTTCAGCTTACTCATTGTGCCCCCCGGTCACCACATCGCGCTCGATTGCGGACGATCCCGGCACAGGCGTCGGAAGCTGCTTCAGCCGCGCCGCGAAGCTCAGAAACTGTTGCTGCAGGTCGGCCGCCGCCAGGCCCTGATGCGACGCGATGAAGTTCGCCACCGAACGCTGCGTCTGCAGCGCGCGCAGGCTCTCGGTCACGGTCTTGTCGTTCACCGCCGCGAAGTAGAACGTCGTCGTGATCTGGCACTTCTTTACGTATTCGATAAACTTCGCCACGTCGCTGGTTCCCGGATAACCCACGCAATGGCTCCAGATAGCGTCGATCTGGACCGGAACGGTCCGCGCCAGCCCGGTCAGGTACGTGTCCAGGTCGCCGTCGAAGTTCGACTCCCACACCAGGTACTTGAACTTCAAATGCTCCTCGCACGAGGGCATCCCGACATAGATCACGTCGTCCATCACCGCCAGCCGGCACAGGTGCGTCGAGGGCGCCAGAGCAAACGGACCACCCGCGCCGGTCGGCAGGGTTGAAAGATACGACCGTATCTGCAGGTCGTGCGAGGGCGTCGCCTTCTCATCGTCGAGGATGGGCGACAACACCGTCAGTCCATACAAACTTCCATTTCGATTCGGCATAGTGTCTGTCCTTAAGAAACCACGGGAGCCTCGCCCGTCTCGCCCAGATTCGCCTGCACCTGAATCACGAATCTCAGATATGCCGCGGAAAACTCCTGCGGCGTGCAGGCCGCGGCCTTGCCCTCAAGCTCGTCGAACGCCGCCTGCACGATGTGCGCGGCCTTCAGGTCGTTGGCTGCCGCATTCGGGTACGCCGTGTAGTAATAGTCGGTGTCGAATTGCACCTGCGAGATGTAGTTCTTGAACGGCGTCACCGGCACCGATCCGGGAAACTTTTCGCTCCAGCGCCAGATCATATTCAGCCCGTCGAATAGCACCGCCGAGAACGCGTCGATGTACTGGTTCCAGGTTCCGTTGAAGTTGCTGAAGAAGAGCAGGTAATCGTACTTCAGCTCTTCCTCAGGCCGGCTGGCGTCGGGCCGCGGAAAACCCGTGCGCGGAATGATGACCCAGCGCGCGAACTCGATGAACGAGAGATGGATGAGGTCCTGCTGCTTCGACTTCACGATGCCGAAGACGAAGAACAGCAGCCGCAGAATCCAGGTCTTCCACGGCTTCATCGGGGTGATGACGTTCATCGCATATACTTTGCCGTTAATATTGCTCATGGCGTGCTTCAGCCCCCGTCCTTTATGCGTGGAATGATTGCCGGGCCCGTGAAACGTCGTCTTCGTGGATGGCTAAGAAGACCACATCCGCTCGCGCACGGCAAGCGCAATCTTTCCGCCCCGCGAAGCCTGCGCCGGAAGCGTGCGACCATAGAGGGATGCCGCAACTTCCACCGCTCAAGACAGGCCAGCCCCACCCGCAAGGCCCCGCGGCCGTGATCACCCGGCGCGCCGCCGATCGCCTCCGCGAGGGCTCCGTCTGGGTCTACCGCTCCGAGATCGAACAACTCCGGCCGGCCCCCGGCGCCACGGAAGTACCGCCCGGCGCGCTGGTAACAGTCCTCGACGGACGCGGCATCCCGCTCGGCTCCGCGACCTTCGGCGCCGCGTCGCAGATCACGCTGCGGCTCGTCTCCGCGTCGGCCGCGCTCACCCGCGAGCAGTACCTCGCGCTGGTCGCCGAACGCGTGGAAGCCGCGCTCAGCCTGCGCGAAAAGCTCGCACCCGCAAGCGCCGAGAACAACGCCTGCCGGCTCATCTTTTCCGAGGCCGATCAACTTCCCGGCATCGTCGCCGACCGCTACAACGACCTCATCGTACTGCAACTGCTGACGCAAGCGACTGCGCAGGATGACGTCCGCCACGCGCTGACCGAAGTGCTCAAACACCGCCTCGCGCCGGCCACGATCGTCGAGCGACCCGACCCGCGCATTCGCGTCGCGGAAGAGCTTCCCTTCGTCGCATCGGAGTTCCTCTACGCCGACCGCGAAGCTCCACTGCTCGCCTCTACCTTCACCATCAACGGCCTGCGCTTCGCCTTCGACGCGACCTCCGGCCAGAAGACCGGCGCGTTCCTCGACCAGCGCCTGAACTATGCCGCCGCGGCTGCTTACGCGTCCGGCACAGCGCTCGATATCTGCACCTACCAGGGCGGCTTCGCGCTGCACCTCGCGCAGAACTGCGAGCGCGTCACCGGAGTCGACGCCAGCCGCGCGGCGCTTGAAGTAGCAGACGCCAACCTCCCACTAAACCCCCGCTTGCGGGCAAATACAGACTGGATCGAGGCCGACGCCTTCGACCTGCTGCGCGAGTTCGAAGCCACCGGCCGGCGCTTCGATACCATCGTGCTCGATCCGCCCGCCTTCGCCAAATCCAAACGCGCCGCCGAGGGCGCCATCCGCGGCTACAAGGAGATGAACCTGCGCGCGCTCAAGATGCTCGCGCCCGGCGGCACGCTGGGCACCTGCAGTTGCTCGCACCACGTCGCGCTCGATGAGTTCACCGCCGTCGTGGCCTCCGCCGCGGCGGACAGCCATCGCCGCGTGCAGGTGCTCGAATCTCGCGGGGCCGCGCCCGATCACCCCGCCATCCTGACCCTTCCCGAGACCAGCTACCTCAAATGCCTGATCTGCCGAGTAGACTGACAACATCGGGTGCCCCATGTCTCGATTCTGAGACATGGGTGAACCACCACTACAGCCAGACCGGAACCAGATGAACCCAATCCGCCGCATCCGCATCTGCCTCGCGCTGTTCATCCTCGGCCTCGCGCTCAGCGGCCTTACCGCGTTCCCGCTGGTGCATGAGTCCGGATGGCTCGTCCGCATCGTCGCGCACTTCGGCACCGGCACGGCGCTTTACGAGTGGGTCTCCGAGGTCAACCTCGGACTGATCGTGACATCCACCTACTACCCGTTCCTCGGCTACGGAACCGACTTGCTCGCCTTCGCGCACCTCGTCCTCGCGACTGCCTTCATTGGCCCGTGGCGCGACCCCGTGCGCAATCGCTGGGTGCTGGAGTTCGGCCTGATCGCCTGCGCCGGCGTCATCCCGCTTGCGCTGATTGCCGGTCCCGTTCGCGGCATTCCTCTGTATTGGCGGCTGGGCGACTGCAGCTTCGGCGTCATCGGGGCCATCCCTTTGATGATCGCGCTCCAGACAGTCAGGCGCATCGAGGCAGCGCATGCAGCAGCCTGACGTCATCGTACTGGGCGCCGGAGCAGCGGGGTTGATGTGCGCGATTGCAGCGGGCCGGCGCGGCCGCCGCGTGCTCGTGCTCGACCATGCCGACAAGGTAGGCAAGAAGATCCTCATCTCCGGCGGCGGACGCTGCAACTTCACCAACCTCCACGCGACGCACGAAAACTTCCTCTCCGAGAACCCGCACTTCGCCCGCTCCGCGCTCGCCCGCTACACCCCCAACGACTTCATCGCGATGGTCGAGCGCCACAACATTCCATACCACGAGAAGACCCTCGGCCAACTCTTCTGCGACCGCAGCTCGCGCGACATCGTCGTCATGCTGGAACGCGAATCCGCGGAGGCCGGTGTTCGGATTCAGCTAGAAACCCGCATCGACACCGTCGCCTCAACCGCCGCTAATAGCTTCACGGTCTCCACATCGTCAGGCATGTTCGGATGCGAGTCTGTCGTCGTCGCAACCGGCGGATTATCGATACCGAAGATGGGTGCGACCGGCTTCGGCTACGAACTCGCAAGGCAGTTCGGACTGCGTGTCGTTGACTGTCGCCCCGGCCTGGTTCCATTCACGTTGTCCGCTGAAGATCGAGAGAGATGGTGCGACCTGGCGGGAGTTTCAATGGAGGTCACCGCAGGCGTCAACAAACGACGGGGGAAAAGATCGGCGGCACCGATGTTTCGCGAGAAACTGCTCGTGACACATCGCGGCCTAAGTGGTCCCGCAATACTTCAGATCAGTTCGTTCTGGTCGCCGGGCGAAGACGTGCTGTTCGATCTTGCGCCCGGTGAGGAAGTTTTTCTGCATCTTCTTGAGCCGGACGCTCCGCGATTCTTCGCAGGGGCATTCGACGCCGCTCGGGCGAAGCTTCCGGCGCGATGGGTCGAGCGTTGGATTTGGCAAAATGTATCCATTCGAGGACACATCCTCTCGAACGCAAACATCACCGAGCTCGAAGAGCGCCTGCACGCCTGGCGCATCACGCCCGCGGGCACCGAAGGCTATGCCAAAGCCGAGGTGACCGCCGGCGGCGTCTCCACTGCGGAACTCGACCCGAAGACGCTCGAAGCCCGCAGGGTACCCGGCCTCTTCTTCATCGGCGAGGTAGTCGACGTAACCGGTTGGCTCGGCGGATACAACTTCCAGTGGGCTTGGGCCTCCGGCTTCTGCGCTGGCCAGGTCGCGTGAACATTCGTTTCAAGCTTACAGCTTACAGCTCCCAAGCTTAAAGCTCTCGAATCAGCCTTACTGCACGATCAGCGTCAAATTGACCGACCGCACCAGTCCTGCGCTCGAACCCGCAACCACAATCGTGTAAGTGCCGCCTGGCGTGACCGCCGTAGTCGAACCCGGCACTGAAGTCTCCGGCAGCGTGCGTCCGGAGCCGCAGCCTGCGGCCGTCAGCAACAGCATCAGCACGACAGCGCCGCGCCTTCGCCTGACGAACAAAACCGGGAGAAGGCATGCCAGCCAAACCATCTGCTTCATCCAGGGCATCCGCAACTCGCCCGTGAATTGGCCCGTGGCAACCGTCACCGAAACGGTCGAGCTGCCGCCGAGCGCCGCGCTCGATGGATTGACGGTACAGATCGCATGCACGGGCACACCCGCGCAGGTAAACGCGGCAGCGCCCGGCAGACCCGCCGCCGAACTTAGCAGCAAGGCGTAGGTCGCGCTCTGCCCGTTGGCAATGGTCATGCTGGATGCGCCGTTCGAGGCCAGTGAAAAGTCGACGCCGACACCCGTGAGCGGAAGAATCTGTGGTGTATTCGCGGCATTGTCGCTAAATGTAACAGCACCCGATCTTGTTCCAGTGCTTGCGGGCGTGAACGCAATCTGGATCGTGCACGCTGCCGCGGGCGCGAGCGAAAGGCCGCAGGTATTCGATCCCGGAAGCACGGAATAGTCGCCGCCGACCATAACACCCGCAATGGTCAGCGTCACTCCTCCATTATTCGTCAGCGTCACGGTCTGGGCGGCGGCGCTCAAGCCCACGCCGGTCGCGGCAAACGTCAGGCCGCCAATCGGCGACAGCGAAACACCCGGCGGCGCAAGCCCGGTACCGCCCAATGACACGGTCTGGCTGCGAAATTCGTCGGTAATCGTAAGCACTCCAGACCCGGCGCCGACACTCTTCGGCAGATACGTAACAGAGAATGAACATGAAGCATGTGCGTTGAGCGAGTTGCCGCAGTTGTTAACCACGCTAAAGTCGCCGCTCGTGATTTGCGCCGCAATCTGCGTCAGCGCCACATCGCCAGCGTTGAGCAGAGTGACCTGCTGCCCGGCGCTCACGGTGCTCAACTGCTGCGCGCCAAAGATCAGTGAAAGCGGCGACAGCGCATCCGTCGCCGGATTGGTTCCCGTGCCCGTAAGCGTCGCAACCTGCGTCCCGGCACTGTCTACGAGGGTCACCGTACCCGAGCGCGCACCCGACGCGGTCGGTGCGAAGACGATCGACAGCGTGCATCCTGTGCCCGCAGCCAGCGTACCGCTGCAGGTGTTGGCCTTGATCGAGAAATCACCGCTCACGGCCGGCGTTTGCAACGTCGCCGCTGTTCCGCCGGTGTTGGAGATTGTGATGTTCTCGACCGCGCTGGTCGCACCGACGCTGGTCGCCGGAAAGGACAGCGTGGTCGGCGTCAGTACGATCGTCGCCGCCGTCAACCCGACGCCGCTCAGCGAAACTGTCGCCTGGCCGCCGGTGACGTTACCGTAGACCGTCAGGAGACCCGTCCGCGTGCCGGTCGCTGTCGGCAGAAAGCTCGCCTGAATGCTGCACGTCGCGTTCACTGCAACGGTCGTTCCCGCGCAGGTGTCCGTCTCGTTGAAGTCGCCGCTGGTCACGACGCTGCTCACGATCAGCGCGGCGCTTCCGTTATTTGTAACCGATACCGTTACAGGAAGACTTGTCGTACCGACCTGCTGTGCGGCATATGTAACGGCAAGTGGACTTAGTGAAATTGCGGGGGCCAACGCACTGGTCGCGGTCAATAACGGGATCTGCCAGATGCCACGTCCGTAGGTCGCGGCGCGCAATTCTCCTGTGCGCCCGTCGCCGGTAGGCATTGCAGAGGCGGCCTTCAGTTGAACCACCGGCGCATTCGGCAGCGAAGTGCCGTAGACGCTCCAGCAATTGGCGGTCGCACAGTTTGTGACCTGCGTGGTTACATACACTCCGCTGTCGAGCGCGACGTAAAGCGTGTTTGCATCGTTCGGATCGACGACGAGGCTGTTCGCCGGCGCATTCGGCAGATTGGCCGAGATGTTCGTCCAGTGCGCGCCCGCGTCGCCCGAGCGATACACATGCGGCGCATCGATTCCGTTGCCGGAGAACCCCATCACCGTCGCGTACACGGTTGCGCCCGTCGCATCGTGCGCGTCCACCGTCACCGACGAGATATCGAAGCCGCCCTGATTGAACACGCCTCCGGCCGCGAGGTCGTTCGTCACCGGCGACTTCGCCACATCCGTCCACACCGTGGTGCCGCTTGCCGTATTGGCCGCCGTCGTGACGAAGAGATGTCCGCCCAGTCCCAACCCGCCATCGAGC
>CAXTMK010000155.1:0-10910 GCA_964245315.1 uncultured Acidobacteriaceae bacterium
CCCCTTCACCCCCGGCTTGAACGGATCGAAGCCAACCTCCGATTCGAACCCCGGCCCATCGTCCTCAACCACCAGCACCGCCGCATCATCCACCTCCGCAAGCGAGATCCGCACCGTGCACGAAGCCGGCAGATGCTTCATCTCGTTGTCGAACAGGTTCGCCACCACGCGATGCATTAACGCCGCATCGGCCAGCACCTCGACCGCGCCCGCGCTCGACAGCTCCACCCGAATTCCCTTCTCCGCCAGGCACGGCTCGTACAGATGAATCATCGTCCGCAGCAGTTCGTCCAGGTCGATCGTCGTCGGCCTGAGCCGCAGCGCATCGGCGCGAGCCTCGGCGACATCCAGCGATTTGTTCAGCAGCTCCGAAAGTCGATCCAGCTCATCGATGGCCTCCACGATCGGCTCGGCATCCTTCAACTCGATCCCGTTCGACAGCGACATCTCCAGCTTCGCCCGAATCGCAGTCAGCGGACTGCGCAGATCGTGCGCCAGCGAGTCCGTGATCGTATGCAGCTGCTCGATCGAGTTCTGAATCCGATCCAGCATTCGGTTCAGCGTCGCCGCCAACTGCGACACCTCGTCATTGCGTCGCGTCGCGGGCACCCTTTGGCTCAGGTCCGACTCGCCGATGCGCGACGCCGCCTCCGTAATCTCGCGCACATCGCCCAGCATGCGCCGCGCGCTGTAAAACACAATCGCAAATCCCAGCAGCACGATCGCCAGCCACAACGTAAGGAAGCGCTCGCGGAGCTTGTGCAGCACCCGCAGTTCGTCCCGCTGCGAGAGACCGAGATATACTTCACCGCCGTCCTGCAGCCGCACCGACGCCACCCGATACGGCGCCTCATTTGGTCGTACCTGCACGTAGAACGGCACATCCCCGAGCCGTTTGCTCGCCTGAATCGCCTGCATCTGCGCTGTGCCGTCGCCCGGACCAACCCAAAGCTGCTTCGACCCATCGGCCGCCGTCAGGATCGTAAACACAGCGTCGTTCGGCCCATTGCCATTGCGCGGACGGCTTGGAACCTCGCGGCTCGACAACTCCGCGACCTCACCCATCACCCGTCCGTAGAGACGATCCTTGGGCGTGCGATTCGCTACATCGCCGAGCACGCCCACCTCGCCCACGAGCCACGCCTCGCTGCGCCGTTGAATGTCGTTCTCGACAAACCGTTGCAGGTAGAAGAACGCCGCCAGCGTGCCGCACGCAAACGCCAGCGCCGCCCACAACGAGATGCGCCAGGCGGCACTGCGGGTCATGCTGCGTACCTTTGCTCTACCGATCGCGAAGAACATACCCCACTCCTCTCAGCGTCCGTATCATCGGCGCGCGGCCTTCGCCATCCACCTTTCCGCGCAGCCGGTAGATGTGCACATCGACCACATTCGTATCCGGCTGAATCCGCATCCCCCAGACTTTATCCAGGATCATCGACCGCGTCACCACGCGCCCCGGATTGCGGCAGAGATACTCCAGCAGAATAAACTCCTGCTGCGTCAGGGTAAGCAATTCCCCGCTGCGCGTGGCCTCGCGGCGCAACAGGTCAAGCTCCAGGTCGAGCACGCGCAACCGGGTGGTCTCTGTGCGCGCTGTACTCCGCTTCAAAAGATTGCGCAGGCGCGCCAAAAGCTCCGCCAGCGCAAACGGCTTGGTCAGATAGTCGTCGCCGCCCTGCTCAAGGCCGCGCACGCGGTCGTCCACCGACCTTCGCGCCGACAAGATCAGGACAGGCGCCTTCACGCCCTGCTGGCGCAATTTCAGGATCAGCGTAATGCCATCCTGATCCGGCAGACCGAGATCGACGATCAACGCATCGTGCCTGCCATCCACGGCGAGACGCTGCGCGGACTTCGCATCGCCCACCGCGTCCACCTGGTACCCGGCCTCGGTAAGCGAGTGCTTCAGGAAGCTCTGAATCTCCAGCTCGTCTTCGACCACCAGCACCTGCATAGGGCGATGTTAGTGCAATTCGCTGGCCCGTCCGGCATCCATGAACACTTCGTCATCTATCGGTCGCGCCGCCGCGGAATCACTGGCATCGTATGCTTTCGCAACTCCTCCAGCGGGTAAAACGTGCCCCGCCAGATCACGCCGCCCTGCACCAGCGTCGTAACCATCGAGCGCACCAGCGCGTACATAAACAGCGCTGCCGCGAACGGCGCCAGCAGGGCGTTCCAGGCGCTCAAGCCAGACAACCGCTTCAGCGCCGCATAGCCCACCGCAATCGCGGCAATCGTGATCCCGGCCGGAACCGCAAACGGCAGGGACCACACTGCGATAAACGGCAGCATGCAAAACACCACCAGCCATGCGCAGCCGATCAGCAGCAGCCAGCTATGGAACCGAAATGCGGAAAAGATATTCTTGGTCATCACGTTGACCAGGCCATTCACGCCCGAAGCCCAGTGCACACTGACCAGGCCGCGCGCGTAGACGAACCGCTGCGCCAACCCCGCCATTTTGACGCGTCGCGCAATGCCAAGGTCTTCGACGATCTCCATACGCAGCGCCTCGAAGCCTCCGATGTCCAGATAAGCCGAGCGCCGCAGCATGTTGAATGCCCCGATGCCGATCGCGTCACGCAGCGCCTCGGGATCGGCCACCTTCCATGGTCGCGCCGCCCACATGCCAAATAGCTGGAAGAACGACAGCAGAGCCGCCTCATCCCAGCGGCGGATAATCGTCGTCGGCGCGACCACAAGATGGTCAGCTCCCAACCGAACCGCGCTCACCAGCGCACGCCGAATCGCATCCGGACGAAACAAAACATCCGCATCCGTAAACAGCAGAAATTCCGAGTCGGCTATCGCCGCCGCGGACGCCATGGCATGCGTCTTACCCAGCCACTGCGGCGGAAGCTCGGCAACATGCAGCACCCGCAGCCGCTCGCACCTCAGCGAGTTCATCACCGCGCCGGTTTCGTCCGTCGAACGATCGTTGACCGCAATAATCTTCAGCGCCCCATAGTCCTGCGCCAGCAGCGACTCCAGGCAGGCCCGCACATCGGCCTGCTCATTGCGCGCCGGCACAATCACGGTAATCGTGGGCAGTCCCGCTGGCTGCGCGTCGTATTCAGGCTCCAGCAGGTTGGAGATCGTCGGCACGCCTCGCACCGCGGGGACAACGCGCGCCACCCACGCCAGAGCCACCAGCCACGCGATTACCTGAGGAACAAGATGCACCCGTTTAGGGTCTCACTTCCTGCTACGTAAAGAAACGTCCTGAGCTATCGGTCGCATGTCTTCGGCCTTGGCCAGCCACCACCACCGTGCCCATTCATCGCGCCTTCGTCCTTCGCGATGAGTGGGTCTACCGCTACGTCCGGTTGCCCCATCTCAAACGGCTCCATCGCTTGAGGTGGGGTGCGAGGGAGTTCGCATCCTACGGGCAGGAGTCTTCATGCCCGTACTGCTCTTTCTGCTCGCCATAGCCGCCGGACTCGCCAACCCCTTCCAATCCGGCGTCAACGCGGAGCTGAACAAACAGCTCACACGCCCGCTCTGGACCGGCGTCTTCGTCTACGCCACCGGCCTTCTGGGCCTGCTGCTGGTGCAGCTCTTCTTTCGCGAGCCTGTCCCCGCCAGCCGCATCGCGGCGATCCCCTGGTGGGCCTGGATGGGCGGCCTCATAAGCCTCATCTCCACGATCATCGGCCTCACCATCGCGCAGAAGCTGGGCTCGGGAATCTTTACCGGCCTCAGCCTCACCGCCTCCTTGGTCACGTCGGTCGCGCTCGATCACTTCGGCCTCATCGGCTTCAGGCAGCACGCCGCATCCCCCGCCCGCATCGCCGGCTGCGGCCTTATGATCGCCGGCCTGTGGATGATCGCAAAATTCTGAATACTTCCAAACACGCCGAACGTCGTATGATGGAGGCCAAAATGGACACGAAGATTGCACTCATCACCGGAGCCAACAAAGGCATAGGCTTCGAAGTCGCCCGCCAGCTCGCCGACAAGGGCTACACCATCCTCCTCGGGGCTCGCGACCGGCAGCGCGGCGAAGAAGCCGCCGCCAGGATTCCCGGCGCAACATTCGTCGCGCTCGCCCTCGAAAAGCCCGACAGCGTAGCCGCCGCGGCCCACGAGATCGAGCAGAAATACGGCCATCTCGACGTGCTCATCAACAACGCCGGCATCGTCGACTTCACCGACGGCCTTCCCGGTGTCGCCAACCTCGATGCCGTTCGGCGAACCTTCGAGACCAACTTCTTCGGCGCGCTCACCGTCAGCCAGGCGATGCTGCCGCTGCTGCGCAAGTCCGCCGCCGCCCGCATCGTCAACGTTTCCAGCACACTGGGATCGCTCACCTTCCAGCGCGACTTCGACAACCCCTTCTCCGCATACAGATCCATCGGCTATTCGGGCTCGAAGGCCGCGCTCAACGCACTGACCATCAACCTCGCCGCGGAGCTCCGCGACACCCCCGCCAAGGTCAACTCCGCCTGCCCGGGCTACGTCGCCACGGACATCAATAACCACTCCGGCCCGCGCACCGTAGAGCAGGGCGCAGCGATCATCGTCCACCTCGCCACCTTCGACGCCGACGGCCCCACCGGCGGCTTCTTCGACGACAACGGCTCCGTCGCCTGGTAGGGTCGCGGTACCCACACGGGTGCCCCATCCTCATCGGCGGTAGGGCGGGTATCGTTTGCGGCCAGCAACGACCGTCTTCCTCACTCACCGCTACTTCACCTTTGTCGGATCCCACCCATCCGTCCCGCCCAGCCAGGCCCTGGTCTCGTACTGCTTAGCCTCTTCGGCCGTAAGCATATGCGCGAGTGGCTCCCTGTCCTTCGGATGTGCACCGGGCCCGGTCGAGTTGAACTCCGCGTAGTACGCCGTCTTCAGCCGATCCGTATTCTTCGTGGGGTCGGCATCGCCCTTATGCCACTCCGACCAGCCCGCCGCCACGATGTGCGCGCCCATCTCCGTATTCAGATAGATCACCTTCGCATAATCCCGCCACGGCCGCCCCAGAAACACATTCGAGACCCCCGGCTCAGCCGTAGTCCTGCAGTGGTTGAAGACATACCCCGAGTCCTCGTCCGGCTTATCGCGGCTCTGCGCCGTCAGGTACCCACCCGCCGCATGCGTGACGCTGCGAATCTCGCAACTCTCGAAGACCGCCTTCGAGTTCCCGAAGATGAAGTCCACCTCGCCTTCGATGTAGCAGTGGTCGAAATACTGCCTCGAAGTCTGGCACGGCGCCTCGCCATTACACCGCTTGCTGTTCGCATACAGCGTGTCCTGCGCGCCCAGCAGCCGCACATCCCGCAACACCGCGCGATCGCTCGTGATCGAAAGCGCCACGCCCTGCGTCCGCACCTTCCCCGTCTTGCTCAGGTCGTTCGAGATGGTCAGGTGCGTGGCGAAAAATCCATCGCCCGTCACGAACATGGTCGGCGAACAGAACGTCCCGCAGGTCATCGGATCGCCCATATCGTCCACGATGACCACCTTGCTGGCATCGTCCGTCTCGCCGCGCAGCTGGATATTGGGCTTATCGACATGCACCACCTCGCGATACACTCCCGGCCGGATGCGAATCACCGCTCCCGTCTCCGGAGCGGCCGTAACCGCCTCCTGCACGGTTGAAAAATCTCCCGCCCGCGAAGCTCCCGGCGGCGCAACCGTAATCGTCCTGATCCCCTGCGCGAAACCCTGCGATCCTGCGCCCACCCCCAACAACATCGCAACTACAACTGGCCGAACCATCATCGAAGCCTCCAGATCCCAGGCCAAGCCATTCTAATCGCACATTCGCTTGACACTCATACTCCCTCAACCGCTATCCTCATGCACAGCCAGCACACAGCGCGTGCGAATGGTCCGACCTTAGGCACACAATCAGGAGTTCAGCACGCATGTCCACACAAAGCACAATCCAAAACGCGGCCGGATTCACCTCCAGGGCTCCTGACACCGGCGAAAACTCCAACATCCGCTGGGTGGTCTGCGGCCTGCTCTTCCTGGCGACAACCATCAACTACATGGACCGGAACGTCTTCGGCCTGGTCGAGCCGCTGCTCCACAACGTTGACTTCATGGGCTGGAACCTCGCCGCCGACAAGTTCCACCAGGCCGTCTTCGACAACAACTTCGGCAACATTGTCATCTTTTTCCAGATCGCCTACGGCGTCGGCTTCCTGGTCGCGGGCCGCGTAATCGACAAGCTCGGCACCAAAACCGGCTACGCCCTCGCCATCATGATCTGGGGCGTCTCGTCGATGTGCCATTCGCTGGTCACCTCGGTCGCCGGCTTCTGCATCGCCCGCATTTTCCTCGGGCTCGGCGAATCCGGCAACTTCCCCGCCGCAATCAAAGCCGTCAGCGAGTGGTTCCCCACCCGCGAGCGCGCCAAGGCCGTCGGCTACTTTAACTCCGGTTCCAACGCCTCCGCGCTCATCGCCCCCGCGCTCATTCCCATCGTCACCGCCCGCTGGGGATGGCGCGCCGCCTTCCTGACCACCGGCTCCCTGGGCATGATCTGGCTCGTCATGTGGCTGCTCTTTCCCTACAATCGGCTGCGCGGCGCCTCCAGCCAGACCCAGGCCAACCTTGAGGCCGACTTCGCCTCCACCCTCGCCCACGGCGGCACCATCCCGCTTTCTACGCTGCTGCGACGGCCCGGCCTCTACGCCTTCGCGCTTGGCAAGGGACTCACCGACGGCGTCTGGTGGTTCTATCTCTTCTATCTGCCGCAGTTCCTCAATCGCAACTACGGCCTCTCGCTCAAGGATGCCTACTGGTACATCGTCGCCGTCTACATGATCTCGTCGATCGGGTCGATTGCCGGCGGCTCGCTCTCCGGCGCGCTCATGGCTCGCGGACGGTCGGTCAACAGCGGCCGCAAGACCGCCATGCTCATCTGCGCGCTGTGCGTCATGCCCGTGATCTTCGTGCCGTATATGGGTCAGATCTTCCCCGCCAACGCATGGCCCGCCACGCTGCTGATCGCGCTCGCCGCCGCCGCGCACCAGGGCTGGAGCGCCAACATCTTCTCCACCCCCGGCGACATGTTCCCGTCCTCCGCGGTTTCCACCGTCGTCGGCGTGGGCGGGGCGGCCGGAGCCATCGGCGGCGCCTGCTTCACCTGGATCGTCAAGAGAAACATCTCACTGCATCAGCTTCTGGTCTTCAGCATGGCCGCCGCAGCCTACCTACTCGCGCTGGGTCTCTTCCAGCTGCTTGTTCCGCGGCTCGGCGCCAGCCACCCGACCAATCCACCCACCGATCCGGAGGGTCCGCGCCTCAAAACCGCCTGATCGATTGCAAGAGGAGCCTCACACAATGGTCAAGTCAGATACGCAGGACGGCCAGAACGGCCACAGCCAGCTCACCATGCAGGTGGTCGACCATGTCCGCCAGCTCGTCGCCTCCGGCGAGCTGAAGCCCGGCGACCGTCTCCCGCCCGAGCGCGAACTCGCCCGCAAGCTCAAGATCTCGCGCTCCAGCCTGCGCGCCGGCATCGGCTTTCTCGCGGCTATGGGCGTGCTCAAATCGCGTCACGGGGCCGGAACCTTCGTCGCCACCGGGCCGCCCGCGCTGGACTCTTCCTCGCTCACCGTGCTCGGCGCCTTGCACAACTTCCTGCCCTGGCAGATGTTCGAGGCGCGCCTGGTCATCGAGTCCTCCGTCGCCGGCCTCGCCGCCGAACGCGCCACCGGCGAGCACATCGCCGAATTAGCCGAAGAGATCGCCGAGATGTACGCCTCGCTCGACGACCCCCAGGAGTACCTGATCCACGACATCCGCTTCCACCGCACGATCGCCCGAGCAGCGGGAAACCCCATCCTCGGCGCCCTGATGGAGACCATCACCGCCTCGCTCTACGACACCCGCCGCATGACGGTCGACAATACCTCAGACCTGAAGGAATCCGCCGAGTTGCACCGCGAGATCTACCGCGCCATCCGGAGCCATAATCCCGCGCTGGCCCGGCAGACGATGGAGCAGCACCTGAACCTCGCCCGCATGGCCGAGGCAGCGGAAGCCGCGCAGACCGCCGAAGCCAAAGCCGCCCCCAAGCCCGAACCAGCCACCGAACTAGCCTCCACCTCTTGATCCTTTCCTCGATTGTCATTCCCGAAGGGAATCTGCGTTTGCTTTCGCTCAACCTCCACCAATCGCCGGGTGCCCCATCTCAAATGGCTTTATCGTTTGAGGTGGGGGCGAAGATGCTCGCCATCCGCCTCACCCACGAACTCCCCTGCTAAACTTGCCCTAGACCCATCATGGCAGAGAAGTTCTTCCTCACCACCCCCATCTACTACGTCAACGCGCGGCCTCACATTGGCCACGCCTACACCACCATTGTGGCGGATGTACTCGCGCGCCGCAGCCGAGCGCAGGGCATCGATACCTTCTTCCTCACCGGCACCGACGAGCACGGCCAGAAGATCGAGCGCTCTGCCCAGGCCGCCGGCATCCCGCCGCAGAAGTTCACCGACCAGGTCTCGCAGGAGTTCCGCACCCTGTGGGACCGCATGGGCCTGACCTACGACAAGTTCATCCGCACCACCGACGAAGCCCACAAGCGCGGCGTGCAGAAGCTTTGGCTCGAGCTGGAATCCCGCGGGCACATCTATCTCGACAGCTACACCGGCGCCTACTGCGTCTCGGACGAGGCGTTTGTCGACGTACCCGCCGGCGAGCCCTGTCCCGACTGCGGACGCATCACCGAGATCATCACCGAAGAGAACTACTTTTTCCGCCTGAGCGCCTTCCAGCAACCCGTCATCGACCTCATCGAATCCGGCCAACTCACCATAGAACCCGACTCCCGCCGCAACGAAGTTTTGAGCTTCCTGCGCGGCGGCCTGAAAGACCTCTCCATCTCGCGGAGCAGCTTCAAATGGGGCATCCCGGTACCCGACAACGAGAAGCACGTCGTCTACGTCTGGCTCGACGCCCTGGCGAACTACATGACCGCGCTCGGCTACGGCTCGGACGACGACTCGCTGTGGCAGAGACACTGGCCCGCCGACCTGCACATCGTCGGCAAGGAGATCATCCGCTTCCACTGCGTCTACTGGCCCGCCTTCCTGCTCGCCGCCGGCCTGCAGACACCCAAAAAGGTTGTAGCCCACGGCTGGCTGCTCTTTGAAGAGTCGAAGATGTCGAAGTCGAAGGGCAACATCGTCCGCACCGAGACCATCCTCGACGCCTTCGGCACCCTCTGCCCCGCGCCACCCGCTGAATCCGCCGAACCCAACCACAAAACTGTCATCCTGAGCGAGCGAAGCGAGTCGAAGGACCCCGACGCATCCAGCCCTGCCACGACAGCCCAAACCACTCTGCCAACGGAGCCGGTCGTTGGGATTAGCGTGGGGCTTCAGCCCCACGAATCAGCGACAGAAGAAAAGGGGGCTTTAGCCCCGGGCACTCCTTCCAGGCACCAACGAGACCTCTTCGCCTCCGACGTCCTGCGCTACTTCCTGCTCCGCGAAATTCCCTTCGGCCAGGACGGCAGCTTCTCCTTCGACGCCATGATCACCCGCTACAACGCCGACCTAGCCAACGGCTACGGCAACCTCGTCAGCCGCACGTTGAAGCTGATCGAGCAAAATATTGTTGAGGGATTTGAACAAACCCACGGTGCCGTATTTTGGTTTGCTGAAATTGGGGAAGATGCTCATCAAGATTTCTCATTTCATGAAGAGAACATGGATCATTTCGGCTGGTTTGTTGGTTCGGAGGACCGACTTGCCGATCACGATCTCGACGGAGTTCCAAGCCTTTCTAAGGTATTTGGGGCGTGTTTAGCGAATAACGAATTCAACAAAGCACTTAGGCACGTTTGGACCTTCATCGGCTTGGTTGATGGCTATATCTCAACACATGCTCCGTGGAAGCTAGCGAAATCTCCCGAGGCTGAAGATAAGGCTAAATTGGAGGAAGTGCTCTATACCGCCGCCGAATCCATCCGCATCATCACCGCCCTCCTTTACCCGATCCTGCCCTACGCCACCGCCAACGTCTGGCGCCAGCTAGGCCTGGGCGACATAGAACAAGCCGCCGAAAACGGCGAACTAAAAAACCTGCAATGGGGCGGCCTGAAAGCCGGCACAAAACTAGGCCCCTCATCCCCCATCTTCCCCCGAGCCGACAAGGGACTGGCCCAGACAATGAGTGACATGGAAACCGAAAAGAACCTCCTGAAACAAGCCGAACAGACCGACTCCAAGACGGAATTCGTCGAAACCGCTATCGCCTCAGAAAAATCCGTGTCTTCCATGGAATCTGTGGTCGGTCTTTCGTCTTCCGACCCCGCCGCGCCACCCCGCACCAGCGCCTTCTCCGAGCCCAACCCCGGCTCCCATGTCGCTGCCTCGACCGCCGCCACCACCGGCCCCAATCCGTCCTTACAAACAACGCACAGCGAACAACAAACAACGCCCTTCATCTCCATCGACGACTTCATCAAGATCGAGCTTCGCGTCGCGAAAATCCTCGTCGCCGAGCGCATTCCCAAGGCCGACAAACTCCTCCGCCTCGAAGTCGATCTCGGTTACGAGCAGCGCCAGATCCTCTCCGGTATCGCCGAGTGGTACACCCCCGAAGATCTCATCGGACGCCGCATCGTCGTCATCACCAACCTCGCGCCACGCAGGATGCGCGGGCTGGAATCGCACGGCATGCTGCTCGCCGCGTCCACCGAAGGCGGCAAGCCGTACCTCGCCACCTTCGCTGAAGCCGACGACCTGCCGCTGGGCTCGCGTCTGAAGTAGCCTCTTTTTTGTTTGTCATCCCGAAGGGATCTGCTTTTGCTCTCGCTGCCGGCGCAAAAACAGATTGCTCCGCTGCGCTGCGGAATGACAACAAAAGGCGGAATGACAACGAAGCGGCTAGGAGTCTGTCGGTCATAGATGGGCTTCGGATTTCGTCTTTCTTTGTACTGT
>CAXTMK010000156.1:0-10864 GCA_964245315.1 uncultured Acidobacteriaceae bacterium
GAGGGGACACTTCTATCGAGGACAACAGGGGACACTTCTAATGTGCTTCAACAGCCCGGTGAACCTGAAAGCATGATCCCCCCTGTCACCCAGGAGGAGCTTGCCGATATGATCGGCACCACTCGTTCCCGCGTAAGCAAGTTCATGAACAACTTTCGCAAGCTCGGTTATATAACCTACAACGGTCGCATCCATGTTCACAAAGAGCTTCTGAATGTGGTGCTGCACGACCGGCTGCCGGACCAGACAGCAAGTAGACCGGTCGTGGTGGACCACGAGCAAACGCCGGCGCATGAAAGAAAGCGGGCCAAAGTTGTGTGATCCATCTGTTCGATGCGGCGCACGACGAGCGACATAAACTACGCCAAACCAATGCCAGCTTGAGAAGGATTCTTTCGCTTTCCCTTGGAGAGGTGCAGCATGGAAACGGTCGATGAACGCGTCAATTGCTCTTGATTCTAAAATTGATCGTCTTCAACGTCTTGCTGTCGAAAAGGCTCAGGTTCTTTGTCTTTGATCTGCGGCTCTTCCAGGTTGCCCAGACTCGATAGTCCGTGTCTCCATCAAGCCGCTTGAAGCTGTATTGCCCGTTCCGATTGGTGATGTAAGACACGACACCATTTGTTATGCCATTCTGCACCTGGACAATCGCACCGCTCAGCGGCTCCTGATGTTTGTCGGTGATGACGCCGCTCAGGTTGCGCGGGGGATGTTGCGCCCAGGACGCGGAACTCCACGACACAATGGCTAGCACAAGGCCAAGCCGAGCCGTCCCACCCCAAGCGTTGAATCTCTGAGTAGTGAGCATTTTACGGATTTCTAACCTCAGCCTTCTCACGACGATTCCTATGGTGGGTGAAGCCTTACATTCAGGGTAAAGATTCGAAGCAGTCAGATGCCTATATATTCGGGGGTGTAATCCTGGAAGAGCCCTCGGCCGGGGTACATGACCCGCATCGGCATCTTCTCATCCAACTCGTTCATCCTGACCCAATGCCAGGCATGATGAATCTCTGAAAGATCGCAATAGACAGTTTCAGCTTGCATGAAGGATGTGGCGACGAGAATCATCTCGGAGATCTCCTGCCACTGGTCGTTGCAGATGACCGCCATCCGCGCGATGTGATCGCTGCGGCGCTGTAAGAACCGCATCTCATCCCACCGCGCAGCCCAGGTTGCTCCATGCATCTCCGACAGATCGGCGAGGATGCCAATGGGCTTTTTGTTTGCAGCAATAACGTCTTCAATCTGTTGCATGAGATAGGTGACGTCATCTGAAGTCAGCTTACCAATCACTTTGAATCCGACGGCCGCTCCGCGACTTTCACCAAGTTGTTCAATCATCGCCGCTCCAGTGACACATCACCCCGATGGTCTCCGGTCGGGGCACCGCTTGATTTATAAACGTCGCACTTATGAAACATGACCGAAGTGATCGCCCGGCTGGCCGAATTCCGTAGGCTTCATCCGTGCGATTCACCATCTTCGATCATCTTGCGTCCTCTCGGACGCCGGGAGATCATGGGCGTATCGCTTCTCCTCCACCAAGTCATCCGAACACGCCTTAGATGGGTCGCTCTCTGCCGGTTCGGGTTGCGCGCTCTGAGGCTCGGTGAACGTATCGGACACGATCTTCTCCTGACGGAAGCGCGACACTTGCTGCACCTATCTTGCGGCTGACAACAAAGTTAAATCTGTGTCGTATAGCTCACGGCCTCGAGCCTGATGCGGACGGCAAGTCCTTGCCCTCGCCATGTCATGCGTATCGGATTGCTCAGCACACCTCTGCCGGAGGGAGAACACTCAAGGAAGCAGGAGAAATCGGAGATCCCAATGAATGAAGTTGAATCGGTAGTCGCGGTATACGACACACACGAACAAGCGGAGCATGCAATCAAGGAACTTCTGGAGGGCGGCGTGGACATGAAGAGCCTGTCGATCGCAGCCAGGGATACCCACACCGATGAGCATGTTGTCGGCTACTACAACACCGGGGATCGGATGAAGTATTGGGGCAAACTGGGCGCATTCTGGGGCGGCTTCTGGGGGCTGCTCTTCGGGTCGGCGATGTTCGCGATCCCCGGCCTCGGTCCGATCCTTGTTGCTGGCCCGCTGGTCGCATGGATCATAGCGGGCCTTGAGGGAGCCGTGGTGTATGGCGGCTTGAGCGCACTTGGCGCCGGCCTCGTCAGCATCGGCATCCCACATGACAGCGTGGTTGAATACGAGGTGGCGCTGAAGAGCGATAAGTTCCTTCTGATCGTCCATGGAACATCGGACACCGTAGCCACGGCCAGACACATCATTGCAGGCACCGGCCATGGCGACTACACCTGCCATGGAGAACGTGTGTACGCAGGTCAGGGAAACTAGCGCTTGCCTTGCGGCCGCCGGAACGATCCTCCGGCGGCCTGAGCTTCGACTATCCTTTCCATGCCGCTCTACTTCGCATAGTCGTACTGGAGCATCACGATGGAGCGTGAGTTCACCATGTATGCTGGGCCGATGATAGACGCTCCATCCCCTTGGTCGACGATGTCATAAGGCGACGGCAGCGAGCTATCCATCAACCGCCGCCAGCCTCCACTCCGAGAGTTCGTCACTACGGGGAGCTGAAAGCTTAGTGGCTTCCAATATGCGTTGATAGCGATGTAACGGACCTCACTCAGCGCAAAGTTCTGAAGGGTATATGCGATCGAGTGGGATTCACCGCTCCAGTCGGGCCTGCCAAGTTCCGTCCCATGCCACTCCACGCGAGCTTTGCTCAAGTATTCTTCCAGGCTGATTCGAACTCCCTCGCTCTTCTGGTCGAAGTGCAATCGAGCGCGCGTCATGAACTGCACAAATCTCAGAATCTCCGCGTTCGTCGCACAAAGACCCCAATCGAACCAGCTGATGGAACTGTCCTGGCAGTAGGGATTGTTGTTTCCTTGCTGTGTTCGTCTGACTTCATCGCCCATGAGCAGCATGGGGGTTCCAACTGAGAGCAACGTGAGCGCCAGGAAGTTCTTCACCTGCCGACAGCGAAGGGTTTCAACTTCGCTGTCCGTCGTGGGCCCCTCGACCCCACAGTTCCAGCTCAGGTTGACATTGGTGCCGTCGCCGTTCAACTCACAGTTAGCCTCGTTGTGTTTCTGGTCGTAAGAGACCAGGTCATTCAAGGTGAACCCGTCGTGGCAGGTGACGAAATTGATGCTCTGACCTGAAGGGCGATTGCCCTTCCCGTACAGGTCGAGACTGCCCGTAAGGCGTTGCGCAAGCTTTGCGACGGTGTTCCGATCGCCCTTCACAAAGCCGCGGATATCATCGCGAAACTGCCCGTTCCACTCCTTCCACTTGTCCTGCCCGAAACTTCCGACCTGGTACAAGCCACCTTCATCCCAGGCTTCGGCGATGAGCTTTGTGCCTGCGAGCACCGGGTCCGTGTCGATCTCCCACAAAATCGGCGGATCGGCCATCGGCTCTTCTGACTCGTTGCGCGAGAAGACGGACGCCAGGTCGAAGCGAAAGCCATCGACGTGCATCTCCGAAACCCAATATCTGAGACTGTCGAGAATGAGCCACTTGACCACGGAGTGATTCGCCTTCAACGTATTTCCCGCGCCCGTGAAGTTTGCGTAAGAGGCCTCATCCTTGTTGAGGATGTAATAGAAGCTGTTTTCCAAGCCACGGAAGCAGAGAGTTGGACCGGCTTCATCTCCTTCGGCGGTATGGTTGTAGACGACATCGAGGATGACCTCGATGCCGGCGCGGTGCATCTCCTTCACCATTGTTCGGAATTCATCCAGGCAAGTCAGCGGATCTTTGCTGGAGCTGTATGCAAGGTGGGGCGCGAAGAATGATATGGGGCTGTAACCCCAGTAGTTCTGGAGCCCGCGTGGTGCATCCTGAGCGTCGAACTGAAACACAGGCAAGAGCTCGATCGCGGTGATGCCCAATTCAAGCAGGTAAGGAATCTTTTCGATCAATCCAAGGTAAGTACCCCTGCTTGCCTCGGACACGCCGGACGCAGCATCCCTGGTGAATCCTGCGACATGCATCTCGTAGATGATGGTGTCGCGAAAGGAACGATTGAGCGGACGATCGCCTTGCCAATCGAAGAGACTGAGGTCGGCCACCACGCCTTTGATGCAGGCGGCGGCATTGTCACCTGGACGGCTTGCGGCCGCTCGATCGTAATTCAGCCCAAGCAAAACGCTCTTGCTATACGGGTCAAGCAGAACCTTTTGCTTGTCGAATCGCTGCCCGCGCGAGGGATCGTTGGGGCCGTCGACGCGGTATCCGTAGGCTTGACCGGCCTTGATTCCGGGGACATGGATATGCCAATAGTGCGAGGTTCGGTTCCATGCCGGGCTGAGAGTAACGGTTCTGGCCGCAACCGGATCGTCTGCATGGTTGAAGAAGACGAGCTGAATCCCTGTCGCATTTGCGGAGAAGACGCTGAAGTTGGTTCCCTCGGAATCGACAGTCGCACCCAGAGGATAGGGGTAGCTCACGATCGTGGAGGAGGCTGCTATGGCACAAGCACCAGGGAGCCCAATTCCTTCTCGTGCTTGACCGCGAGCAGCGCTTTGTTCGCCTCGTCGAGCGGAAACACGGTCACTTCTGGCTGGATGCCGAGCTCGTGTACGAGCTTGAGAAAGTCCCGTGCGTCCTGGCGAGTCATGTTGGCGACGCTGCGAATCTGCCGTTCACCCCAGAGCAGCTTGTCGTAATCGAACGTCGGCATCTGGTCCAGATGAATCGCGTTGATCGCCACGACACCGCCCTTGCGCAGAGCGGTGAGCGCGCCGATCACGACCTTGCCGCTGGGAGCGAAAGTAATTGCCCTGTCCAGAGCAACGGGAGGTTTGGCGTCCTCGTCACCTACCCAGGTCGCTCCGAGTGAGGTGGCCAGCTTCCGGTGAGATTCGCCTCTTGTCACCACGTAGACTTCGCACTTCCAGGATTGCAGGATGGTGATCGTCAGCGCGGCAGAACTTCCAAATCCGAACAGGCCAACCCGTTCACCTGGCTGCACACCGGCTACGCGCAAGCTCCGGAATCCGATGATGCCTGCGCACAACAAGGGCGAAACATGCGTGTCATCGAGGCCAGCGGGGAGCGGAAATGCAAAGTCTGACCGCACCAGGACGTATTCCGCGTAGCCTCCGTTGACCGTATAACCGGTAAAGGTCGGCTGGTCACACAGGTTCTCCATGTCGTGCTTGCAGTACCAGCAATTGCCGTCCACGCCGCCCATCCACGAAACTCCCACGCGAGCGCCGACCGGCATCTCCGCCGTACCGCCTTCAACAACCTCTCCGACGATCTGGTGCCCGGGAGTGATCCGAGTCTGGATGGGCGGAAGATCGCCTTCTACGATATGCAGATCCGTGCGGCAAACCCCACAAGCCAGCACCCGCAAGGCCATATGCCTTGCCGCAAGTTCAGGTCGGGGAACGTCCTGCATCTCGACGAGCATGCCCGGTTTCGCAACGGATAAATCCCGGTAAGATGAGTCATAGATCGCGGCTTTCACGCTTTATTGTCCCCACTGCCTTCTTCTATTATTGTTCGCGCAGCCAAGGCGATATGCTGTGCTGAATTGCACAGCATATCGATCCCATTGAGTGGAAGACTGAGAATGTAAGCCTGCGTCACAACATACCTGAGGATGTCACTTTGCCCGTGATTGACACCAGTGCTGACAGCATACGGGCGACTACTCTTTCTGTAGCGCCCAGCCCCGCAAAAGAGGCAGCAGGACTAACGAGCGCAGAGGCTGCTACCCGGCTTGAGAGAAATGGCCTGAACGCGATGCCGGACGTTCGGTTCGACCCATCATCAACCTCCTCAGCAAGTTTGGGGCACCGATTCCCTGGCTCCTTGGAGCCTCAGTGATACTCGAACTCGGGCTGTACAAGTATTTTGAAGCAGCAATTATTGCGTGCCTCTTGATCTTCAATGCAACTCTTGCCTTCGTCCAGGAAGGGCGGTCTCAGGCCACCCTGAAAGCCCTTAGATCGCGCCTCGCACTCAGCGCCTCCGTCTCCAGAGACGGCAAGTGGCAGACGGTTCCTGCCAAGCAATTGGTTTGCGGGGATCTGGTCAAGCTATCCCTCGGGGCAGTTGTTGCAGCCGACGTGCACCTGGTCGGCGGATCTGTATTGCTTGACCAATCCATGCTTACCGGAGAATCGCTGCCTACCGAGGCGGGAGCAGGCGCGGACACCTACGCCGGGGCACTCGTGCGGCGCGGAGAAGCGACGGCCGAGGTTGCCGCTACCGGAGCGCGCACTAAGTTTGGAAGAACGGCAGAGTTGGTGCAAACGGCCCACTCCATCAGCTCGCGGCAGACGGTAGTGCTCCAGATTGTGCGTAATCTGGCGATCTTCAATGGCATCGTCATCGTGCTCATGGGGGTCTTTGCCTACGCCCATTCTCTACCGCGCAGCGAGATTATCTCCCTCCTGCTCACTTCGGTCCTGGCTGCAGTTCCTGTGGGACTGCCGGCAACGTTTACGCTTGCTGCCGCACTGGGAGCCCGCGCGTTAGCCAAAGTAGGTGTATTGCCGACCCGGTCTCCGCGGTCGATGAAGCTGGAACGATCAATGTCTTGTGCTCGGATAAAACCGGAACTCTTACTCTCAATGAACTATCGGTCACCACTGTTCATGCTCTGCCAGGTTCAGACGAGGCTCATGTGTTGGCCATGGCATCTCTGGCCAGCTCTGACGGAGGCTCCGACGCAGTGGACGCGGCCATCAGATCAGCATCCTCGAAAAAGCTCCCTTCGGATCTACTGAACTGACTACGTTCGTGCCCTTCGATCCCGCTAAGAAGACTTCCGAAGCAACAGCGACTAACGCGCAGGGAGATGTCGTCCGGATCGTCAAAGGAGCTTTCGCCGCCGTAGCAAGCCTGACGGTTTCGGTACTGGACGCGGGGGGTTGCCGAATGAAATGGAAAAGAAGGTTTTTCGGGTGCTCGCGGTCGCCGCAGGCTCATTAACGGCGTTGCAAATCATCGGCCTGATTGCACTCAGCGACCCGCCGCGGCCCGATTCTATTTCGCTCATTGCGGAACTGAAATCCCTCGGTGTACGCACAGTCATGGTGACGGGTTACGCGCCGGCCACTGCGGCCATCGTCGCGCATGCGGTCGGCCTGGAGGAAACCGTGTGTCCACCAGGAGCCTTGCCTGACCACATCAAGCCTCAAGACTTCGCCATCTTTGCAAGCATTCTTCCGGAGGGCAAGTTCGACCTGGTCAAAGCTTTTCAAATAGGCCGGCATGCAGTAGGGATGTGCGGAGATGGAGCCAACGATGCTCCTGCTCTTCGCCAGGCGCAGATCGGTATCGCTGTTTCTACGGCTACTGATGTGGCCAAATCAGCAGCGGGCCTCGTCCTCACTGAGCCAGGCCTAGGAGGTATCGTGGCCTCCGTAAAGATGGGCAGGACTACATTTCAACGCATTCTCAGTTACACCCTGCGATCCACCATCAAGAAGATGGCCCAGGTACTGCTGCTTGCCATCGGCTTGTTGATGACTGGACAAGCTGTCCTCACCCCGATGCTGATGGTCATCATCATGATCAGTGGCGACTTCCTCTCCATGTCGCTGGCAACAGATAGGGTGCGTTCCTCCGAGATGCCGAACTCATGGAAGATCGGCAAGATCACGGCTGCGGGACTGATCCTGGGGCTGTTCTACCTGATGTTCTGCACTGGCATTCTGGCTATCGGCAAGTTCAGAATGCATTACGGAATAGACACGCTCAGAACTCTCGCAGCCATCGTGCTCGTCTACGGAAGTCAGGCCATCACCTACGCAGTCGGAGAACGGCGCCATCTCTGGGGCTTGCGGCCGACGAAATGGCTGGTGCTCTCGACATGCCCGATGCACTGTTCATCTCTGTCCTGGCCAACCGCAATATCGGGATGGCCCGCTGCCCTTTGCGGTCCTGGCAACAATCCTGGGAGCTTCCTCGGTCTTCTGGATGTTCCTCAACATCGTCAAGATTCCGATCTTCGCAAAACTTAGACTGTCTTAGTTGCTCCCCGTGGCAATTTCCAAAGCGAGACTGACTTCAATGATACCGAGAGACTCGCTTGTCTTCGGGCGTTGCCCGCGGCTACTCATAGCTTCGCAGACCGCAATCTGAGCGCATTAGCGATCACCGAAACCGAACCAAAGCTCATCGCGGCGGCGGCAATCATTGGGTTCAAAAGAAGGCCGAATGCAGGATAGAGAACGCCTGCCGCCAACGGGACGCCGAGGGCGTTGTAAAAGAAGGCGAAGAAGAGGTTCTCGCGAATGTTATTCATCGTGAGGTGGCTCAATCGCCGTGCCTTCACAATGCCCCGGAGGTCACCTTTTACCAGTGTGATACCGCCGGTCTTCATCGCAACATCCGTTCCTGTTCCCATCGCAATCCCGACATGGGCCTGTGCCAGGGCTGGTGCATCGTTGACTCCGTCGCCGGCCATGGCGACGGTGGCGCCGGCATCCTGCAGCTTCTTCACGACCGCTGCCTTCCTGTCGGGAAGCACATCGGCTTCGAAGTCGATGCCAAGCTTCCGTGCGACTGCCTCCGCGGTGGCGTGATTGTCGCCTGTGACCATGACGACCTTGATACCTTCGCGCTTTAGCTGCTCGATGGCTTCGGGCGTCGAGTCTTTGATCGGGTCGGCGACCGCGATCAGACCGCCGAACTTTCCTTCCAGAGCGATATACATGACCGTCCGGCCTTCAGTCTGTAGGGCATCGGCTTTCGTCTGCAACGATTCAGGAGAAATGTTGAGATCGGCCATGAACGCAGCGTTGCCGATCGCAACTTGTTTGCCCCCCCATGTACCTGTCACGCCCTTTCCTGTTACCGATTGAAACCCTTCGATTGCGACCAGCTCAACTTTCTTTTCCTTGGCCGCAGCAAGAATCGCTGCCGCGAGGGGATGCTCGCTGGCTTTCTCAAGGCTAGCTGCCGCTCGAAGCAATTCTGTGTCTTCCATGCCTGAGGCCGAAATTAGCTCCGTCAGTTTCGGTTTGCCTTCGGTCAACGTGCCGGTCTTATCAACAACAAGGGTGTCTACTTTCTCCAGGATTTCCAAGGCCTCGGCATTGCTGATGAGGACGCCTTCTCCGGCTCCTCTTCCCGTGCCGACCATGATCGCCATGGGCGTCGCAAGCCCGAGCGCGCATGGACACGCAATAATCAGCACGGCCACCGCATTGACCATGGCATGAGCGTAGTGCGGCTGCGGCCCGTAAATCGCCCATACGACGAAAGTAATGACTGCCGACAGCAGCACTGCCGGCACAAACCAGGAAGCCACCACGTCTGCAAGTCTTTGGATCGGAGCGCGGGTACGCTGGGCTTCACTCACCATCTTCACGATCTGCGCAAGTAAAGTGTCGGTTCCAACGCGCTCCGTCTTCATCACAAAACTGCCCGTTCCATTGATCGTTCCTCCCGTGACCTTGGCATCCAACGTCTTTTCCACGGGAAGAGGCTCGCCGCTGACCATCGCTTCATTGATGGAACTGCTCCCCTCAATCACCACTCCGTCAGTCGGAATCTTTTCGCCTGGACGAACGCGGAGCTTGTCGCCCACCTGGAGGGCGCTCAGCTCCACGTCCTGCTCCGTGCCATCCTCGGAGACGCGGCGCGCGGTCTTCGGTGCCAGGCCGAGAAGCGCTTCGATTGCACCGCTGGTCTGGGTTCGCGCCTTCAGTTCCAGCACCTGGCCGAGCAGGACAAGCACTGTGATAACCGCGGCCGCCTCGAAGTAGAGGTTGAGTTGGCCTGACATATCCCGAAACGATGCAGGAAAGAGATGCGGCAGAAGGACTGCGGCAACGCTATAGAGGTAGGCCGAGCCTGCGCCAATCGAGATCAGCGTGAACATATCCAGGTGGCGGCTTACGATCGAAGTCCACCCTCGCAGGAAGAATGACCCGCCTCCCCAGAGGACTACCGGGGTTGCAAACGCAAACTCCACCCATCCCAAACTCCGACCTGCCAAAAGATGCTGAATTGCATGGTTTGGTAGCAAGTCCGAGATCATGAAGGCGAGAAGCGGCAGCGTGAAGCCGACGCCGACCCAGAGCCGACGCGTCATCCTGCCGAGCTCAGGATCAATTTCCTCGACGGTGACCGTTATCGGCTCCAGAGTCATCCCACAGATGGGGCAGTTCCCAGGCTGATCGCGGACGATCTGCGGATGCATGGGACACGTGAATTGAGAGTGGGTGGCAGGCGCGCTGAGTGTTTCCGGCTCCAGAGCCATTCCACACTTCGGGCAGCTGCCAGCTCCGGCCTTTTGAACCTCCGGATGCATGGGACAGGTAAACACAGTCATCTTGCGATTGTGCTCCTAAGAGTTGCTGGGCTCTATGTCGTTTTGCTCACGGACAGCAGGATTGAGCTTGAGTGGTCTAATCAGACGCGCCTCTTCGCGGTCGGACGTACATTCGCAATAGACAATGCAGGTGTTGGGGCGAAGTTGTATTCCCAGCTCGTGTTAGACCTCCGAGCCGTGAACACCCGCCGGCCGGTCCGCGAACGAAGAGCAAGCCTAGATGAGCGTCCCAAAGACTCGCAGGGACAACTCGCTGGACATCCATCTGAACCGCACAGTAGCGATCGATGGCATCCATGAGTGCCCGTTCCATTCGTTTGGCACGGTAGCAGCTTAGCCCGCTGGACAATTCGATCAGCCGTGATTGCATTGCCTGGAAAGACTGGAAACATCGCAATCGCTGGTGATGTCATACCGGCGCCGAGGGCGGCCTGCATTGCAATCACCGGTGATCGCAAATGAAGACTCCGCAAGTCAAGCATATCTTGATGTGCGGAAGGGCGTTGCCCATAACACCAC
>CAXTMK010000157.1:0-10757 GCA_964245315.1 uncultured Acidobacteriaceae bacterium
CCCATCACCTGCACCCCGATCGGCAACCCCTCCGCCGTCGTCCCGCACGGCACCGACATCCCGCAGATCCCCGCAAGGCTGGCCGCGACCGAATGCACATCGGCCAGATACATCTGCAAAGGATCATCCGTCTTTTCGCCCAACTTAAAAGCAGGCGTAGGCGTTACCGGCCCGATCATCGCGTCGCACTTCTCGAAAGCCTCAAGAAAATCGCGCGTCACCAGCGTCCGAATCTGCTGCGCCTTGCGATAGTACGCGTCGTAGTATCCGGCGCTAAGCGCGTACGTTCCCAGCAGGATGCGCCGCTTCACTTCCGCGCCGAAACCCTCCTCGCGGGTCTTGCGGAACATCGTCGCCAGGGTCGTTCCGTCTTTCGATCGCGGCCCGAACCGCACCCCATCGAAGCGCGACAGATTCGAAGAAGCCTCCGCAGTCGCCAGCACGTAATACGCCGGAATCCCGTACTTCGTGTGCGGCAGGCTGACCTTCACCAGTTCGCAACCCTGCGCCTTCAGGCCGTCCAGCACGCGCTCGATCGCCTCGCGAATCTCCGGGTCCAGACCCTCGCCAAAATACTCTTCGGGAACGCCGATCCGCAGTCCTGCGACGGGTTTCGCCAGCGCGCCCACGTAGTCGTCGACCGGCCTGTCCGCGCTGGTCGCATCCAGCAGGTCCTTGCCCGCCAGCACGCCCAGCATCGTCGCCGCATCCGTAACATTCGCCGTAAACGGCCCCACGCGGTCGAGCGATGAGGCAAACGCGATCAGTCCGTAGCGGCTCACGCGCCCGTAAGTCGGCAGCACACCCACAACCCCGCAGAACGCCGCCGGCTGGCGGATGGAACCACCGGAATCGGTGCCCAGCGTCGCCACCGCGAAGCCCGCCGCGACCGCCGCCGCCGAGCCGCCGCTGCTGCCGCCTGGAACACGGTCCAGCGCACGCGGGTTGCGCACCGGCCCGTAAGCCGAGTTCTCGTTCGATGAACCCATCGCGAACTCGTCGCAGTTCAGCTTGCCCAGCAAAACCGCGCCCGCAGCCTCCAGCTTAGTCACCACAGTCGCGTCGTAAGGCGGCTTGTAGCCTGCCAGAATTTTCGAGCCCGCAGTCGCCGGCGCGCCCGTCATCGCCAGCACATCCTTCACGGCGATGGGCACGCCTGCGAGCGGCCCGGTAAGCTCGCCCGCATCCACGCGCGCCGCCAGCGCCATCGCCCGCTCGCGGCTCAGCGCCAGAAAGCTGTTGATCGCCTTGCCCTGCGCGCCGTCGTTGGCCGCGATCAGGTCGTAATGGTGCTCCGCCAGCGCGGTCGCCGAAACCGCGGCCTTCGCCTCCGCAATCGTAGTCATCGTCACCGTTCGATCACCTTCGGAACCTTGAAAAATCGCCCATCCGACTCCGGAGCGGACGCCATCACCGCGCGCCGGTCGATAGAAGGCCGCACCACGTCCAGCCGCAGCGCCTCGCCTTTGAGATCGCCCGAAACACCGAGCATAGCCCCGACCTGGGCCATCGGCTCAACGCCCGTCGTATCCACCTCGCTCAACTGCGCGATATAGCCGAGCACGGCGTTCAGGTCGCGCTGCATGCGCGGCTCTTCCTCCGCCGTCAACTCCAGATTCGCCAACTCGGCGACCCGCCTCACTTCCTCAACCGACACGCTCACACGCGATACCTCTTCAACTCAAAGTGTATCGCGGCGATCTTCACCCCGGCGATCTTCGCCAGCTGACTTTCGAGCACGGCCGACATCGCCCGCATCTGGTCGAGCCAGGCCGCGTCGCGCACCTCGATCCGAAGCACGCCGTCCTCGAAGCCGACGATCTCGCCGCGCTCCGCCATGGCCTTGCCGCAGGCTACGGGCCAGGCCGCCGCCAGGCGATCCGCCGAGGGCAGCGCGTCCAGGCTGCGGGCCAGGTTGTGCTTCAACAGATCGCGCATGCTGTCCATCAAAGAGTCCCCATGGCGGTAATAGCTTCGGGGACCTTTTCAAGCACGAACGCGCGGAACTCGGCCAAAAACCTCGGCGTCGCGAAGGTCACGGCCCAGGCTTTCGTCGTCTCGGGATCGAACATCTGCTCCCGTGCTTCAAACCGCATGATGCCCTGCATCACAGACTCGACCGTCTGCTGCTCGAAGTAGATTCCCGTCGGACGATCTCCCGTCCCGCGCACCGTTTCGAGCGATCCGCCGGCACCGTAGCAGATGACCGGCCGCCCGCAGGCCTGCGCCTCCAGCGGCACCATGCCGAAGTCTTCGTCGGCGGCGAACAGCAAAGCGCGACACTCGGCATACTCCTGCCAGAGCCGGTCGTTGGGGAGTTCGCCCAGAAACGTAACCAGAGCCGCATTCGGAGACGCTGCCACGAGCTTTTCGAGCATCGGCCTGTCCGGTCCGCCGCCGGCGATGCGCAGCTTTCTCCCCAGGCGCAGGCAGGCTTCGATCAGCAGTTCCGTCCGCTTATAACCAACCATCCGGCCCGCGACAAGGTAGTGGTCGCCCGGAACGCCCGTGCGCGCTCGGTCGATGTCGATGGGAGGTGCAATCACCGAGCTTTCGCGGTTATAGATCCGCCGAATCCGCTCAGCGACATTGTGCGAGTTGGCGATAAACCACGTCACGCGTTGCGCCGCCTCTACATCCCACCGCCGTACTCGGCCTGCGGTCGCGGTAAACACGGCCCGCACCAGCCAGCTCATCTGCGCCCGGTATGCCTCATATCCGTCATAGAGATAGCGCATCGGCGAGTGGCAATAGCAGATGTGTACCGCGCCTTCATCCACCCGCACGCCCTTCACGGGGCCGCTGTCCGACGTGATCACCAGCTGGTACCCGCGCAGGTCGAGGCTCTCGACCGCGGCCGGATACAGCGGCATCATGTGGCGATGGTGCGCAGCGGCGAAGGGGATCTTCTGCAGGAACGACCTGCGCAGCGTACGACTCTTCAAGCCGTCCGGGATGCCTCGCTCCGATGCCACAAGGGTAAAGATATCGGCGCGAGGAAACAGCGACGCGATGCATTCGGCGACGCGCTCTCCGCCGCCTCGCGTGACAAACCAGTGATGAACGATCGCAACCCGCACCCGGTCTAGTATGCTCCGTCGCGGTTGACCACGGATTTGCAGGTGACCAGCAGAATTTTGAAGTCGCGCCACATCGACCAGCGCTCCACGTACTCGCAGTCGAGCGCCACCCGCTGCCTGTACGTTAGTTCGCTGCGGCCGGAGACCTGCCACAGGCCGGTGACGCCGGGCTTCACGCGGCAATAATAATCGAAGCAGTCGGCGTACTTCTCTACCTCGGCGGCGACGATGGGGCGCGGACCCACCAGGCTCATCTGGCCGCGCAGCACGTTCCAGATCTGCGGCAGCTCGTCCAGGCTGAAGCGCCGCAGGAACAGGCCGACCGAAGTAATCCGCGGATCGACCCGCAGCTTGTGGGTCTTCTTCCATTCGGCGCGCGCCCTGGGATGCTGCGCCAGGTAGCGCTCCAGCACGTCGGACGAGTCGACGCACATGGTGCGGAACTTCCACATGGAAAAAAAGGCTCCGTCGCGGCAGATGCGGCGATGCGAGAAGAAGACCGGACCGGGCGAGGTAAACCGCACCACCATCGCAACCAGAAAGATGACCGGCAACAGTATGGGCAGCGCCATGACGATGAGCAGGATATCCGCCGCGCGCTTGAGCACGCGATAACGAAAGAAGCTGGCCGGGCGCGAATGGTTGCGGCGCGCCGAGGTTGCGCGGTAGGACTGACCGCGCTCCGCTACATCGAAGTCGCCGAGATGGGACTTGCCCGCGCTGGCGGTGATCAGACGCCCGTCGGACGCTTGCGATTCATTCTGCATGCGACCCCTTGACCCCGTCCCTTTGTCTGTCCGAAGCCCGTTCGCCTGAGTTGCCGCGTTTGCCGCCTGAAGCTATACACTTCGCCCATACGCACGGAGCCATCGACTTTACCATCCCTAACGGCATTTCCTGTGCCCCGGACTCTTATCAGGCCCGTTTGGCGTCAGGTTCGTGCAGGCTCGGCGTATCGGAACTTCAGCATGCCCAGCATACGCAACAATCTATCTTTTGAACAGCTTACCAGGTTGTGACGAGGAATGCGATGGCCCTGGGTTACCTCGACACTCAAACGTGCGATATCCCCTTTTTCGGCCTATCGGCTTCACTTGGATATCATGAATGGATGCAGGTGATCGACACCCCGTTACGCGACGTCAAGCTGTTGAGCCCGAAGCGCTTCGGCGACGAGCGCGGCTGGTTTACCGAAGTCTTCAATGCCGCCCGGTACGGCGAAGCCGGATTGCCGACACACTTCGTCCAGGATAATCAATCGTTTTCAGCGCGCGGTGTGCTGCGGGGCTTGCACTACCAACTCGGCAAGCCGCAGGGCAAGCTGGTGCGGGTGCTCAGCGGCCACATCTGGGATGTCGCCGTCGATCTGCGCCGCGCTTCGCCCGACTTCGGCCGCTACGCAGCCTTCGACCTGAAGCCGCGCAACGCCGCCGGCGAACTTGAACTGCTGTGGATTCCGGAGGGGTTCGCCCACGGATTTCTGGTGATGTCGGAGACCGCCGAGGTGCTGTACAAGACCACCGACGGCTACTATCCGCCGGGCGAACGCTGCATCCGCTGGGACGACCCGACGCTCGCGGTCGCCTGGCCGCTGCATGGGATGACGCCGTCAGTCAGCGGCAAGGACGCGCTCGGAAGTCTGTTCAGGGATGCGGAGTTGCCGTAGCGAGGTGTGCCCGGAGAATCCATGTTCGTTCGCAGGGGATTGACGCGGGGTGGCAGCAAAGGCTTATACTGCGGGCATGGCGCGGTCTGACCGACCTGGAGCGCCGTCGAGCAGGTGAGTCTTCAGCAATCGCTTGAAGGTCTATCTCGGGGTTGATGCTCAGGGTCCACCTGGTGGGGTGGAAAGTGGATGGCGTGCGGTATTTCGAGCTCCGGCGCGGGTTTTTCGAAGTCCGCTGCGAATGTTGGTCGATGACTTAGCCACAACGATTTTTCCCGCCGATTGCAGATGTTGCGAGGGTCCGCTGGAACGGTCCAGCGCGGTTCCGGTTTGTCAGGCGTGCGTGGGGCGCGTGCTCCGGAACACGTTGTCAGGCTGCTCGCGCTGCGGCGAGGCCATCAATCTCGACCTGGATTTAGAAGATGCGCGCTTCGCCGGAATGCTGGCGGAGGGATTTCTGTGCCGCGAATGCCGTCTGGCGGCGCCGGAGTTTACCCGCGCGGTCCATTACACCAGCTACGACGGCGAGATCCGCGGCCTGATCCGCCTGCTGAAGTTCGAGCGGGTGCGCGGCGTGGCGCGGCTGCTGGGGAGACAGATGGCCGAGGCGGTGCTGCAGCTGGAGAGCGTCGCGGCCAACGATCTTCTGGTGATTGCGGTGCCCCTGTTTAAGGAGCGCGAACGCCAGCGCGGGTATAACCAGTCGGTGCTGCTGGCGGACGAGGCTCTGCGCCGGCTGAAGACGGTGCGGCCGAAGTGGAAGCTGACCGCCGCGCATACGGCCCTCGAACGGCGCAAGAGTACGGAGAGCTCGTTTGTGCTGTCGCGCAAGGGCCGGCGGCGGAATCTTAGCGGCGCGTTCCGGGTTATGGGCGACGTGCGCGGGCGCGAAGTGCTGCTGATCGACGACATCCTGACCAGCGGCGCGACCGCTCGGGAGTGTGCGCGGGTGTTGGTGCGCGCCGGAGCGACGAAGGTTTGGGTGGCGACGCTGGCGCGGGCGCAGAAGCAGTTTGTGCGCCGGCAGCATGAGGATCCTGGCGAGTTGGTGGCGAAGTGGGATTTGGCAGTGCTCCCAAAGACAACTACGGAGATTCTGGCACCGCCAGAATGACGACCTTTTCAATGTGATCGGCAAATCAGAACCGGAGGATTGTGACGCGATGCAGACGGTGAAGATCAGGACAGGCGGACGGCATACCAATCGGCACGGACATGCGGGCGCGCAGGCGCGGCGCCAGACCACGGAACTCGATGTGCGCATCGGCGTCTTTCGTCAGCCGGCGATGCAGACTCCGGTGCTGGTGCTGAACGCGAGCTACGAGCCGATCAACATCTGCGGGGCGCGGCGGGCGCTGGTGCTGGTGCTGAAGGGCGTCGCCCGCACCGAGGAGGAGCAGGGCACGGTGCTGCATGCCGCGAAGATGAATGTGGGCATGCCCAGCGTGATCCGGCTGCTCGAATATAGGCGCATCCCGCACCAGACGCGGGCGCTCTCGCGCAAGAACATCCTGCTGCGCGACCGCAACATGTGCCAGTACTGCCAGGTGATTCTGACGGCGAGCGAGTTGACGCTGGACCATGTGATTCCGCGCAGCCGCGGAGGCTTGTCGACCTGGGAGAATCTCGTCGCCTGCTGCCACGACTGCAATCGCCGCAAGGGCAACCAGATGCTGCATGAGCTGACCGAGATGCGCCTGCTGCGCGAGCCGAAGCCGTTCTCGCTGCACACCAGCCGGCATATTATGCGGATGATCGGATCGGCGGATCCGAGCTGGCGAAGGTATCTGTATTTTGAGTCTGGCGAGGCTGCGGCCTAAACTTTATTGCCACTCCATCCCACGTCCCAGAATCGAGACGTGGGGCACCCAGTGTTCGGTTTAGCATTGAGGTGTTGGAATCTCCTCGATATTTGCGCTGGTTGCTGCTGGGCTGGGCTGTCGCTCTGGCGCAGCCGGCGAGGGCGCACGTCGGCACGAGCGCGGTCTTCGTGCAGGGCGCTGCCGGGCCGTATGCGGTTTACGTTACCGTGACTCCGCCGGCGGTGGTGCCGGGCGAGGCGCAGGTTTCGGTGGTGTGCGAAGCGGCGGATGTGCGCTCGATTGCGGTGCAGGCGAATGTGCTGGGCGGTTCGGCGACGCAGTACATGCCCGAAGCTGTCGCGCTGACGCCGGGACCGGCGGGTTCGCATGAGTTCCACGGTACGGCGTGGATTATGACGCAGGGATCCTGGCAGGTAAAGGTCACGGTAGCCGGGGGGCGCGGCAGCGGAGCGATCGCGGTGCCGCTGGACGCCTCGCCCACGCGTGTGATGCGGATGAGCCGACCGTTCGGCGCGCTGCTGATCGTACTGGGAGCGGTGCTGATCGCGGGGATGGCGGCTATCGTGGGAGCGCTGGCGCGGCAGGCCGGGATCGAGCCGGGCCTTGACGCGGCGCCGAAATCGGGATGGAAGGCGGCGCTGGGTACGGTCGCTGCCTGCGGGATTCTGCTGCTGTTCGGCAATCATCTGTGGCGGCAGGAGATCGCGCGCTACAGCACGAATATCTATCAGCCGCTGGGCATGCAGGCCTCGGTCGCAAATGGTGTGCTGCGCCTGCATCTGGCGTCGCCGACCGCCGCCCAGGAGGCATTTTCGCTGCGCCGGCTCGACGACCTGACGCTCGACCACAACCACCTGATGCACCTGTACGCGGTGCGCTGGCCGGCGATGGATGAGGTCTTCCATCTGCATCCGGAGCAGGCGGCGGCAGGCGAGTTTTCGCTCGAGTTGCCGACGATGCCGGCCGGTGATTATCGCCTGTTCGCGGATGTGGTCCATGCCGATGGCTTTCCCGAAACGGCGGTTGCGACGGTGCATCTCGACGGCGGTGCCGGTAAACCGCTGACGGGCGACGATGCCGGTGGAGGTCTGCCGGCGTTCGGAGATGCGGACGCGGATTTGGCGTTGGCGGACGGATTTCGGTATCGCTTCGGGGTCGAATCGCCACAAGGCAGCGCGGCGGAGCTTCGCGCGAATGTGCCCGTGCTGGTGCGGTTTACGTTACTCGACAGTGCAGGCCAGCCGCCGCGAGATATGACCGCATACATGGGCATGGCGGGGCATTTGGCCGTGATTCGCGAGGATGGGTCGGTGTTTGCGCACATCCATCCCAACGGCTCGGCGGCGATGGCGGCCTATATGCTGGCAAACGATGCGGCGATGCCGGGCATGGGGGCGAGCGGCGGGAATGTGGCGGCGTTTCCGTTTGGATTTCCGAGCGCGGGACGGTATCGGCTGGTGGTGCAGATGAAGCGTGGAGAGACGGTGGAGACTGCGGCGGTGGATGTGGTTGTTCGTTAAAGGCATGGTTCGAGAGCCATAAGCCGAGCAGCTTTAAGCTGTAAGCTAACGGCGGATCAGCCGCATGCGGTCGCCGAGGGCGGAGCCGGCGTAGATGCCGATGGCGGCGCATACGGCGGCGGTCGCGAGGCCTGCAAGCAGATGTGCTCCGTGCTGTGGAAGCTGGAACTGCCACAGCGAGGCGTCGGGCGGCGCGGTCAGGTCGTCGAAGCCGAGGTAGCGTGTGCCGAAGAAGCGGTCCGCGGAGAGCGGCGAGAGCAGGAATGTCGCGAAGGGCCACTCGGCTGCGGCAAGCAGCGCGGTGAAGACGATTCCGCTGAGGACGGCGTTCACGCGTGGACGGCGCTGCCACACCAGATCGAGCGCGATGGCGGGCACGACGATCAGCAGCGGAAAGCGCGGCGGGATGAAGTGGGTTACCGGGACGTAGATCGGCCCCAGCCGGGGCGTCGCGGCGAAGAGCGGCGGGACGAGGATAAGCAGGATGTGGATGGCCGAGTAGATGGCCGCGATGATGGTGCAGGTCCAGCGATGGCGCGTTACCCGCGACATCATCGCGAGCGAGACCGGCAGGAAGATGGCGACGGCGATGTACGCCCGCGTGTTGTGCAGCTTGGTATCCCAGGTGTAGGAGAAGCAGGCGAACATCTGCGCGGTCGCGATGAGCGCGCCCATGTAGAGCACGATGGCCTGCAGGCGGGGCTTCTTCAGTGCGCCATCTGCGCGGTTCAGGTAAGAGAAGGCGAGCATCAGCCCGCCGAGCATCTCGAACCAGAGGGATAGAGAAAACAGCAGGTGCGGCGGCGAGGTGAAGCGCACGTCGAGCCCGTAGGCGTTGTGCCACCAGTTGTCGAAGATGGCGTCGTAGAGCACGCCGAGCCCGCCCCAGCAGGCGACGAAGACCCCGATGGGCGCGGACAGACCCCACACCGTGACGCTGTGCCGCTTCAGCTCGCGATCTGTTCCGAAGGTGGTGGCCGCGATGAGGTATCCGCAGTAGAGCGCGGCCAGGACGCCGGACGAATACAGGACCAGGTGCGCCGGGTTCCAGAAGCTGTCGCGCCCGATGGAGCGGTGCCAGGAGACGTCGAAGTGCAGACCGAAGACAGCGCAGGAGACGCTTGCGGCCGAGGCCCAGACGAACCAGGGAACGCCAAACCAGAGGGTGGAGCGTTCCGGTGCGATCGCGCTGCGGGTTAGCGGAAGCGTCGCCATGGGAAGAGTGTAGCGGAAACTAACGCAGCTCACAGCCGGATCGTGTAACGTCACTTCGATGATGCACTACTGAGGTTGCCGCGATCTAACAGTTCAGGCAGCAGGTCGAGGATGTCGCGTGCCGATGCATTTCACTAAGTTCAACGGCTGCTCCCATGCTAGACTGCCATCGGATTTCCCTTGGGAGAGCTCTATGCGGAGTTGCGCTGCGCTGGCAACGTTTGGGCTGATTGTGCTGGCTGGCTGTTCGGACGGTGCGATCAACGGGTCGAGTGGAGCGGGATCGCAGTTGACTGAGAGCATGACCGGGGCTTCGCTGACGGGTGTGGTGCATGGCGGCCAGCAACCTGTGGTGGGTGCGCACGTGTATCTGCTGGCGGCAAACACTACCGGATACGGGGGCACTGGGCTTGCGGCTTCGAGCAGCAATGCATCGGTGTCGCTGCTGGTGGGCGGTAGTGGTACGAGTTTGGATACCAGTGGCGGAGCGACGAACGGCTACTACTACGTCACGACGGACTCGAATGGCGACTTCAACATTTCCGGCGACTATGCCTGCACGATCGGGACGCAGGTGTATCTCTACGCGCTGGGCGGTAATTCAACCTATCCAAACGGCAGCGCAAACTCCGCGATTGGCCTGCTTGCCGCTATTGGCACGTGCCCCATCGCAGGGAGTTTTCCCTCGAGCACCTTCATTGTGGTAAACGAGGTTTCGACCATCGCGACGTCCTATGCCTTTGCCGGGTTCGCGACCGACGCGGTGCATGTATCCAGTTCCGGCACCATACTCGCTCAGACCGGGATCGCCAATGCCTTCGCTAATGTCAACAACCTGGAATCGCTCTTAACCGGTGCCGCTTTGGCAACGAACCCTGCGGGCAATGGCAAGGTGCCGCAGAGCACTGTCAACACGCTTGCGAACATCCTCGCCGCCTGCGTGAATACGACCGGGCCGACTTCGGCCGGCTGCGGGAGGCTGTTCGCCAATGCGATGAGCGCCGGCTCAACCGGCACGACCGCCACCGATACGGCCACGGCGGCCGTCAACATCGCTCATAATCCCGGCGCGGATATTGCCGCCCTTTACACCCTCTCAACGGCCACCCCGCCGTTCGCCCCTACCCTCACCGCCCGGCCGAATGACTTCACCGTCGCAATCCAATTCACCGGCGGCGGACTGAACTACCCGCTCGATGTCGCGATCGACGCCTCAGGAGACGTCTGGACCACAGAAGCTGGCGCGAACAGCATCTCCAAGTTCTCCAGCACGGGCGTTGCACTCTCGCCCTCCACCGGATACACAGGCGGATTGGGCGGGCCCATCGGCATTGCCATTGACAACCTGGGAAATGCATGGATCGCCAACGAAGCGACAGCCAACAGTAGCCTTTCCAAATTCTCTAGGAGTCTGTCGGTCATAGCGATTCTGGCGGCGTGGCGGCCCCGGCAG
>CAXTMK010000158.1:0-10685 GCA_964245315.1 uncultured Acidobacteriaceae bacterium
GTAGGCTCGGAGGCAGGCGCGGTTCCCTTACCTTTGGCAATCGCCGCGGCGACCGCGCCCGCGGGCGCGGCATCGGCTGGAGGGTCTTTCCTGGCGGCGTTGGTTCCGGCGGCCTGCGGAATGGCGCGCTGGGCGCGGATGGCCGAGGCTCCGGCGGTGGTCTTCTCGAGCGTGGCCCGGCGGAGCAACTGGAGCTTGTCGCCTTCGTTGAGCAGGTAGAAATGTTCCGTGTCGACGCCCGGAGCGATGTGCATGTAGACCTGGTCGCGCACGACGCCGGAGGCTACGGTGGGATCTTTGTCATGTTCGCTGCCGAGCTTCTGAAACTCCGTGGACTGCTCCTCGGTGACGACGGTCTTTTCCTCGATCCAGCCGATCTCGCCCTTGGCGGTCTGCACCTTCACCCAGTGGCGGGCGTGGTCGAGCACCTTCAGCTTGTCGCCGTTGGCGACCTGCCCGGTGCGGTTGGAGACGGCGGCGACGCGGTCGCGCAGAAAGCCGGATTTGGAGGTGACGTAGACGTAATGGTCGGCTGGCAGCGGCTTGAAGTTGTGGCATCCCGCGAGCAGGAGGCACGCGGCGAGGGCCGCATGAGCTTTGGCCGCGAGGGTTCGTTTATGTGGGCTTTGCGGCACTGCCAGGGTCATCCGTCCTTTTGCAGGGTATCACCGCGCGGGGTCCGGAGGCTGCGGAAAGAGTGGGATGCGCGTCAAAAGGGTGACCCCGAGTAGTGCGTTGCGGCGACGGCGATTGCACCGGCAGGTTCGGTTCCGCTGGCGCCGACCGAAAGAGCGTCCAGCTTACCTGGGGCAATCGCGTCGAAGGCGAAGAGGGTGTAGTCGTTGGAACCGCCGAAAGCAGCGGAGATGATGTACGTTTTCGAATTGTCTTCAACCAGAGCGGTCGCGGTAAGCCCGGCCGCAAACGGCGAGGACGTGATTGCCGTAAAGGTGCCGTTTGAGACGGAAAAAGCGGAGACATTGCCAGTGCTGCGGTTGGCGGTGTAAACGTACTTGCCCGTGCTGTCGGCCAGGACCGAGTAGGGGATATCGCCTGTGGTGGCGGTGGCGACGGAACCAGGAACACCGCTGCTGTTGATGCTGTACGACGCGACGACGCTGTTGCCGGCGCCATTGATGCCGCGCGCAATATAGAGGTAAGCGCTTGCGGTGTCGAAGGTGATGGCATTGTCGCTGACGGTGGTGTTCCCCGTGGTGGTGAATTGAATCTCCTGCCCCGTACCGAGGGCGCCGGTGGCGGTAGTGAAGGGATAGATAACGTCGCCACCATTGCCAAGTGCAACTGCGACATAGGCCCCATTGGGTGAGACTGCGATCGCGCGAGCCTGACTGATGTTGGAGTTCATGACCGTGGGATAGGCGGTCGAGGAGCCTGCCGCCGCAACTGTGAGCGCGCCCGTGGAGGCATTGATGCCGTATACGTTGATGGTACCGAGTACGCCATCGAGCCAGATGAGCCACTGGCCGTCCGGCGATGTCGTGAGCGAGACCACCTTTCCTGTGGTGGAGAAGCTGCCGGCGCTGACAGCGGTGAGCGCGCCGCCGGTACCGATGGAGAAGCAGGCGATTCCGCCCTGTCCGCCAACATAGACAAAGGAGTTCTGTCTCGTTACGGCCACCGTATCCGCACTGGCGGGCCCGATCGTTGAAGCAAGCGATACGGGTGAGCCCGAGATGGCAGTCAGGACCGATGAGCCAACGGAGAATTGGCTGATTGTATTGGTCGTCTGATTGACGACATAGACGTAGTCGCCCGATGTAGAGGTGGCGACGGTGGTGGTAGAGCTATTGGGCGGGAAGAAGCCGCACCCGGTCATCAGGAAAAGCACGCCTGCTGCAACAGCCCCCAAAAGATTGTTCGCTCGCATCATTCCTCGTTCTCGATGGGTCTCCGGACCCTTGTCCGTTCGACGGACGCGGGAGCGAAAGGGTACCCGGATTTATAGAATCGTCCAACACAGGAAACCTACGGTCGCGGCCCGTGGAACGAAGGGCTTGATCTTAGAGCCATCAATTTTGAGCTTTGCGTCGTGAGTCAAAGCTCGGTTACTCGCCGGGAATGCGGTTCATCGTGACATCCCAGTGGCTCAGAATGTTGTGCAGTACCGTACTTCCGCACAGCCACGCGGATTCTACTGCGATGTGCGTGCCGATATACGGCGCCGTCAGGGACTCGACCGCCGTATGCCGGGGACGCGGCATGGAGTAGTTGCTTCCGGTGCGCAGCACGAGCACGCGCTCGATGTCGGCGCGGTTCACTTTGTCGAGGCGCTGCAGTGCTTCCATGAAGCCCGAGTCTTCCATCTCGGTCATGGCGAAGGTGCCCTTGCCGGCGGTGTAGAGGTTGACCCAATCGATGGCGAACTGCGTCATAATAGCGCCATGCCAGTAGTAGTCAGACGCGAAGCTGGCGCCGATAAGCACGAACGGCGGGCGCATTGCGTTCGGGTAGCCGGTGAAGCCTTTGCGGAAGTCGGCGACTACAGGGTCGTCGCCGAGCTTCAAATCTTTGGTCTGCGCGTACGCCCAGGCGACGAGTCTGGGGTTGAGGGTGTAGAGGTTGGTGCGCATGGGCGTGCCGGTGGGGATCGCGTCCGGCCGGGGCGCATGCGCGCCTATGGGGAAGAATCCATACGGCCAGTCGGCCGGGGCTTCGCGCGAGTCGATCATGCGGGTCACGTCGTTGACGACGTAGTCGGCCCATGCCGCCGAGCCGACCGACGCCACGTTGGGGTTGACGCCGGCGATTCCGTTGATGAGGAAGTAGGCATGGGTGAGGTCGAAGCGCGGATCGTAGCCGAGCGCCATCATGGACGCGGTCGCGTTGACGAGAGTAGTGCCGCTGACCATGCCGAGGATGGTGTGTTCGGGGTTGGTGCGCAGGGGGTGAACGCCGCCGGGAAAGTCGACGCTCTCAGAGAGATGTTCGCGCTCAACCCAAAGCTGGAACTCGCCGGGGATGTCGCCCGTGTCGTTGCCGATCTCGAAAGTGGTTACGACAACCGCGCGGATGGGCCACGGCTTCTGCGCGGAAGCCGCTGCCGTGATCGCGAGTAGCAGTATGAGGACGCGTCTCATGTGCCGGGGTGCAGGTACTTGGCGAGGAAGTCGTACACCTCTTTGCGCGACTGGATGGCCAGAGGCGTATCCATCCGGTTGAAGTAGTGGCCGCCCGGTGCGTTGTCGTAGATCTTGTAGTCGAACTTCTTTTTCTCGAAGGTGAGCGCCTGGATCAGGTGTTCGACTTCGAGCACGTTCACGTCTTCGTCGTTGGTGTTGGTGTGGATGAGCAGCGGCGTGTCGAGTTCCTTGGCGTGGCTCACGGGCGAGCGCTTGCGATACTCGGCGATGTCGTCGTTGACGGTCTCGCCGATGGCGTACGGCGCCGAGAACTGGGTGCGGTAGCTGTCGTTCTCGTAGCCCAGCCGGGCGATCACATCCGAGACCGGCACGCCGGCGTAGGCGACCGCATACTCGTGCGGATGAGCGAAGATGTTGAGCAGCGTGATCATGCCGCCGTGGCTCCAGCCGACGATGCCGACGCGCCTGGGGTCGAGCCACTTGTAGCGGTCGAGCATGAACTTCATGCCGACGTATACGTCGTCGACCTCGCGCCCGCCATAGTCGAACTCCTCGTAGAAGCCGCGGCCGTAGCCGGTGCTGCCGCGATAGTCGGTGGCGACGACGGTGTAGCCCTGCTGGATGAGCTCGCGGATGAGGTGCGCGTCGATGGTGGTGTCGAGCGAGGCATGTACGCCCTGATGGACGAAGACGATCAAGGGCTGCGGCTTCCTGCGGTCGAGGTTCTTGGGGATGAACTCGTAGAGGTGCAGCTTGAGCGGATTGCCTGCGCCGGGCGCGTGGGGACGGGTGCGGTGCGTCGATGGCATGCCGGTGTACTCGTCCTTGTCGATCTCGGCGATGTCCCCCATCTTCTGGTACCACATCAGGTCGTCGAGCTTCTTGGCGAGAACGTCGTTGGCATCGCTTCCGCCTGCGCCGGCGCCGGCTCCGGCTGGACCTGCAGCTCCCGCGGCTGGAGCGCCGGCTGCTGGTGTTGCCGCAGGTGCGGCGCCTGCCCTGGCGCCCTGGGCGCTGGCGGATGCGACGAGCGCCGTGCTGAGTGCCAGATACACTAACGCCTTTTTCGTGGACGCGAACTTCGACCTCATCGGAGCTCCTGTGGTGATGCAGGTTTTTCGGTTGGAGTCTGAACTATAAATCATGGGCGTCGGTCAGGCCTTGGAAAAGGCGTTTCCCAATCGCGGCATCTGCAATTACCCTGTAACATATGCGTTTCTCCCTTTCCGCTATCGCTTTTGCCTTCTCGGTCACCAGCACTGTTGTTGCCGCTGCTCCTCCCACCAGGCCGCTGAAGCTGCCGGAGATCAAGTACGAGACCTATACGCTGCCCAATGGCCTGAAGGTGATCGCGCACGAAGACCATCGCCTGCCGCTGGTTGCGGTCGACCTGTGGTATCACGTCGGGCCGTTGAATGAACGCGCCGGACGCACCGGCTTCGCGCACCTGTTCGAGCACATGATGTTCGAGGGGTCGGAGCATGTGGGCGAGAAGGCGCACATCAAGTTCGTCGAAGGCGCGGGCGCGACCGACGTGAACGGCACCACCAGCTTCGACCGCACCAACTACTTCGAGACCATGCCGGCGAATCAGCTGGAGCTGGCGTTGTGGCTGGAGAGCGACCGCATGGGCTTCCTGATGGAAGGCCTCGATCGCGCCAAGCTGGCAAACCAGCGCGACGTGGTGCGCAACGAGCGGCGGCAGGGCGAGGGCCGTCCGTACGATCTGGCGGACGAGAAGGTGTACCAGCTTCTGTTTCCGAAAGAGCACCCGTACTACGCCAACGTGATCGGGTCGCACGCGGATATCGAAGCCGCGCGGGTCGCCGATGTGCGCGACTTCCACCAGCAGTTCTATACGCCCAACAATGCCAGCATCGCGATCGCGGGGGACTTCGATCCGAAGAAGCTGAAGGAGCTGCTGACGAAGTATTTTGGGCCGATTCCGCAGGGTCCGGCTGTGGCTCCGGTCAACATCACGACAACCCCGATTACCTCGCAGCGCCGCGCGGTCGTGACCGACGACGTGCAGCTGCAGCAGGTGAAGATTGCGTGGCTGACGCCGCCGGCCTACACGCCGGGAGCGTATGACACCTCGGCGGCGATGTTCGCGCTCGGTGGCGCGAAAGATAGCCGGCTTGATGAGGCGCTGGTCTACAGGACGCAGATGGCGCAGTCGGTGTCTTGCGAGGTGGAGGGGCTGAAGCTGACAGGCATCGCGGAGTGCTCCATCACGGTAAAGCCTGGCGTGAAGCTGGAAGATGCCGAGGCGACCGCCTGGGCCGAAATTGCCAAGCTGCAGGCCGAGGGTCCGACGGCGGCCGAGATTGAAGCAGGCAAGGCGGTAAACCTGACCCGTAAGATCACAGGCCTGCAGCAGCTGGGCGGGTTCGGCGGCATCGCCGACACCATGGATGAGTACAACCAGTACACCGGCGATCCGGGCTATCTGCCCAGGGATATCGCTGCCGCGCAGGCGGTGACTGTCGCCGGAGCGAAGGCCGCGGCGATGCGCTATTTTGCCAGGGATGCAGCCGTGGTGATCTACACCGTGCCGGGCAAGAAGGTGTTGAACGACGTGCCACGCAGCCCGGAGAACACGGACGCCGAGGTAAAGCTCGTAAACCCGTATTCGGACGAATTTGAGGCCGCGCAGGCGTGGCGCAAGACGCCGCCCGCGCCGGGGCCGACGCTGAGCTTCCATCTGCCGGCGGCGAAGAGCTTCGCGCTGAAGAATGGGCTGAAGGTGTATTACGTGGAGGACAAGAACCTGCCGGTGATCTCGGCGCAGCTGACGGCGCGGGCCGGTGCGGAGAATACGTCGGCGACGGAAGCCGGACTGGCCAGCCTGACCGCGTCGGTGATGTCGGAGGCGCCGACGACGCGGGACCATGCGCTACTGGCGGCGGCCGAGGAGGCGATCGGCACGAGCATCGCGGTGTCGGCGGCGATGGACTCCGCGAGTGCCGGGGTGACGGTGACCTCGAACAACGCGGACGCTGGGCTGGACCTGCTGGCCGACGTCATCGAGCGTCCGGCGTTCAAGCCGGAGGATCTGGACCGTCTGAAGAAACGGCGGCTGGTGGGAATCGCGCAGGAGGGCGACTCGCCGCAGGTTGTCGCGCTGCGCGTGGGACGCAAGCTGCTCTTCGGCGATCAGCCCTACGGAAACTACACGACCGGCACCAAGGAGAGCGTGGAAGCCGTGACGCGCGAGACCATGATGGGCTTCTACAAGGCGCACTTCGGTCCAGCGGATTCGGCGCTCCTGTTCGCGGGCGATGTGAACGAGTCCGAGGCGCGCAGGCTGGCGGAGAAGTACTTCGGCGAATGGGCAAATCCAGTCACCGCTGTGCCTGCACTTCCTCCCGCGCCGCCCGCTCCAGCGCGGCATATCGTGATCGTGGATAAGCCGGGCGCTCCGCAGACGGCGCTGTTTGCGTTCGGGCTGGGCGTGCCGATCACATCGCCCGACATCGAGTCAATCCAGACGATGAACTACACGCTGGGCGGCGCGTTCGCCAGCCGCATCAACATGAACCTGCGCGAGGAGCACGGCTATACCTACGGAGCGTCGTCGACCTACAGCCCGTATCGCGCGGGCGGATCGTTCATCGCGGGCGGCCTGGTGCGGACGGATGTGACCGGAGCGGCGGCGAAGGAACTGCTGTACGAGGTCTCGCGCTTCCCTTCCAACCCGCCGACGGACGCGGAGTTGAAGATGGCGCGCGACGCGAACACACAGAGCATTCCCGGGCTGTTTGAGACGACCGCCGCGACGGCTGGTGCGGAGTCCTCGATCTTCCTCTACAACCGGCCGCTGGACTACTACAGCACGCTGCCGGACAAGTACCGGGCCGTTACCGCTTCGGATGTGACCCGCGTCGCAAAGGATGACGTGCATCCGGATAACCTGATCATCGTGTGCGTGGGCGATCGCGCCAAGATCGAGCCGGGGCTGAAGGATGCGAACCTGGGACCGATCGAGTATCGCACCGTGACCGGGGAACTGGTGAAGTAAACCGGGTGCCCCATGTTCGACACGCCTTTGCGTCGACCATGGGGCTTGGAACGGCTGGTCCAAGACACGCATGTCGACACCAACCCGCATCGGCCCACGCGCATCTTCCTTCCCTTCTGCGGTGGCGGCGTTGCAGGAGCACTGGCCGCTCTATCTGGATGAAGCGGCGGAACTGGCCGCGTTCATGATCTCGGCGTGCGCCTTTACCGTGCTGCTGTTTCATCCCTCATCGCCTGCGTCGCGGATGAATCCGTGGCTCGCCCGCGGCTGCATGGGCGTGGCGATGGCGATGACTGCAATCCTCATCATCAAATCGCCCTGGGGACAGCGCTCTGGCGCGCACTTCAATCCGGCGATTACGTTAACGTTCTTCAGGCTGGGCAAGATCGGGCCTTACGATGCGATGTTTTACGTGGTCTCGCACTTTGCCGGCGGGGTCATAGGAGTTTGGATTTCGGCGATGCTGCTGAGGCCGTGGATCGCGGCGCCGCAGGTGGACTATGCGGTAACGGTGCCGGGTATCGGCGGCCCGGCAGCAGCCTTTGCGGCTGAGACGTTCATGGCCGCGCTGCTGATGATTACCGTGCTGGTTACATCGAATCGTCCGCGGCTGGCGAAGTATACGACATGGCTGGTGGGCTTGTTGATCGCCTGCTATATCGTGCTGTTTGCGCCGGTGTCGGGCTTCAGCATCAATCCGGCGCGGACGTTTGGGTCGGCGGTGTTTGCGCGAGTGTGGACTGCGGTTTGGATTTATTTCGCGGCTCCGCTGTTGGGGATGCTGGGCGCGGCAGAGGTGTATGTGCGCGTGTCTGAAGTGCGGGAGAGGCATTACTTTTCGCATCGGCACCTGGAGCAGCGAGCGCGCTGAGGTGGACCCACTCATCGCGTGAAGCAAAGGCGCGATAGATGGGGCACGGAGATGGTGGCCCGTCGAAAGAGAACAAAAGCAGATCCCTTCGGGATGACAAACACAGAGATTAGAAGCGGTAGATCCACATCGGGACTGCGCCGAGTTGCTCCCAGCCGGGCACGCCATCCGCGGGTTTGTCGCGCGTGACGACCGCTGCCGCGCCGGCCTGGCGGAAACGCAGCATGACCGTGTTCTGGTCGAGCGAGGACAGCTGCCAGAGGGAGGCTGCGGCGGCGCCGCTGGCGATCTCGCTGGTGATGCGCACGCCCGCCAGGTAGGCCCAGTCGCACTGTACGTTGGGCGTCCAGGAGATGACGCCGACCTCGCTGCCGGGAGTCAGGCCGGCGCCTGCGAGAGCCTGTCCTTCGCGCCATTCGAGGATGTCGCGATAGTTCCAGCGATGGATGGCGCGGGACCAGACGACGCGCTGGTCTTTGACCAGGCCGGCGGCGAAGCCGAGCGTCAGGATCGCAAAGATGAGGCGGCGGGGTGGGATACATTCGAGGAGAAGCACCGCAAGCACCGCGAGGAACGCGGAGAGGTAGCGGCCTTCAAGATGCACGGGCAGATAGATCGCGATGCCCGCAAGCGCTACCGTGGTGACGGGCCATATGCCGGCAGGTGGCTTACGTCTCGTCTTGAAGCTGAGCACGAATGCCAGGCCCAGCGCGAGGAAGAACGGCTGCCGCAGGATGACCTGCGCGAGATCGCCGAGGTTCTTGCCGAGCGCCACCGTCTGGTAGCGCCAGCGCACGATATGGCGGTAGCCAGCGTACCAATAGGGCGGGTCGAAGTAAGGCGTGTACGTCGCCACGACGGGGCCGCGGAAGGCGAAGATCGTGGGCCGCGTGCCGAGCATTTCGCTGGGATGGATGGGATGGCCGAAGTCCGGAGGATCGGTCTCCCAGTGCGTGAAGCGGGCGATCCATGGTTTGGGCCAGGCCTTATCAGCGGAGTCGGCGCCGCCTTCCCAATGCACCCACTTGGCGAGGCGGTTGACATGCCAGGCATAGTTGAGCGAGCCGGCTTCGCCCAGCGTGGGCGAGCCGGTTTCGTGCGAGAGCGCGGCGCCGTAGCTCAGGACAATGATTGCAAAGACGGTCGCGGCAGGGGTGACGAATTGCAGCTTGCGAAGGCGAACGAGAGCGATGAGCAGGGCGACGCAACCGAGCGGCAGGAAGATGGCTTTGACGAGAAAGCCGAGACCAAGCGTGAGTCCGAGAACGGCGCCGGTGTGCGGTTCGGGACGGCGTGCAAGGCGCAGCAGCAGGGTGCAGACGAGGAAGAAGATCGCGGCGACGAGTTGGTCGGGGCCGACGCGGGAGACCTGATCGAGGCAGAGTTGAGCGGTGAGGAAGACGAAGGCTGCGCCGACCAGCGTACTGGTTTCGCGTTTGGATAGCAGTTCGCGGACGAGCGCCGCGAAGGCCAGCCAGGAGAAGACGAAGATCGCGAAGTTGAGCGCGCGGATGGAGTTCCATTCGCCTTCGAGCCCCGGCGCGAAGAAGGGACGAAGCAGGGCGAGCAGCGCGGGATAGCCCTGGCTCCAGATGGGGTTCAGGGCTGAGTGCACATCGCCGCGCTCGAAGGCTTGGGCGATGTCGAGGTATTGCACTGCGTCCGAGCCGTAGACGTCGCCCGCCACAGTAGGACCGTACCAGCCTTCGAGCCAGCCGAGCGTCAGGATGAACGCGGAGATGAGGAAGAACCACCAGCGTCTTCGCGTTGTTTCGCTCATGCGGGTACTATATCGCGCTGTAGAAGCTGGGGATGGACAACCGAACGGCTTATGGTGCAGGAGGTACGGACGAAGAAGAAGCCGGCACCCGCGGCTTCAGGTCGGGGGCAGAGCCCGCGGGCGAGACGGCGGCTGCGGATGCACCGTCAAGCCCCGCCTGGAAGACAATAAGCGACTTCAGCGTCTCGTACGGAATGGACGTGATCGAAAGCATGCGGCCGTTGACCGAAAGCATCGGCGTGGAGTCGACGCCGAGATCGTTAGCGAGCTTCACCGACGCGTCGACATCGGCCTTCGCGGCGTCGCCGGCGGCGCAGGCTGCGATGGCCGCGGGATCTTGTCCGGCCTTGGTGACGGCCGCCTTCAGGGTCTGCTCGGCGGTGTCGGGCAACAGCGCGCCCTGGGTGTCGTAGACGGCCTGGGCGTAGGTGAAGAAGGCGTCGTTGCTCTGCTTCGCAAGGCACGATCCGTAGGCCGCGGCCTGGTAGGCGTAGGGATGGATGTCGACCAGCGGAAAGCTCTGATAGACAATGTGGGCCTTGGGAAAGTCCTGCGCCAGCTTGTTCATCGTCGCCTGCGCGTCCTTGCAGTGCGGGCATTGCAGGTCGCCGAATTCGACCAGTTCGAGATCCCTGGCGGCGGCTCCGTGGAACGGGCCGTTGGCGCGGGCCTGCAGGACTGCGCGGTTGGCGGCGAATGGCTCCGCGCCGAAGGGACTGATGCCCTGCGCGTCGGATGAGATGAGGTGTTTGCCGTCGGGCAGCACGTAGAAGATCGCCGAAAGCACCTTGGCATTGGGCGCGCGCTCGGATACCAGCGCGGTCACCTTGCTGACGCCGGGCGCGAGCGTCTTCTGGATCCCAACGACGCGCCAGATTCGGTTCGAATCGAAGCCGAGCATGGTCTTTAGAT
>CAXTMK010000159.1:0-10678 GCA_964245315.1 uncultured Acidobacteriaceae bacterium
GGCCTGGAGGGCCTTGCGCTCGGCGGATGGCGCCTGTCCGACATCACCACTATTCGCAGCGGCACAGCGGTGTCGCCCGGCCTCAGCATCTCGAAGCAAGGCGTCGCGGTCCGGCCCGACCGCGTACCGGGAGTAAATACCACCCAGGGGCCAAAGAGCCAGGCCCAGTGGTTCAACACCGCCGCGTTCCAGGCGCCGCTGGCGGGCTATTACGGCAACGCCGGCACCGGCATCATCACCGGACCCGGTCTCATCGTCTTCGACATGGCTCTCTACAAAGACTTTCACATCAATGAGAAGATTTATTTCGAGTTCCGAGGCGAAGCCTTTAACGTCTTCAACCACACCAACTTCACCAGTATTTCCTCGAACTATGGAGCCAGCACCTTCGGCAATGTAACAGGCGCCGCCGACCCGAGAATCCTCGAGTTCGCGTTGCGCCTGCATTTCTAGAGCGGAATGGGGGCTTGCTGTCCTGGCCGAGCGTGCTAGAGCTCCATCGCGAACTGCCCACTCGCATGCGCCAGATTTACCTTAGGCTCGGTCGCCAGGGCCAGCACCAATCTTTCCAATACCAGTCGCTTATCCGGCGGACTGCTGCGGATCTCCAGATCTGTCCGCGCAATCAACCTCAACGCCCGCGTCAGCTCCCCCCGCGACTTATACCGGCTCGCCTGCCGAATTAGGTCCTCCGCGGCGAACGGCGGCATGCGGAATCCCTGCCACAACACGCTCCAGATCGCGCGCGAATCGCGCACATTCTTCTCCAGGATGATCAGCATCTGGCGGAACGTCCGCGCCAGCATGTACAGGTGCCCGATCGCTGAATCCTCGCCGCCATCCGACGCATTCAGCAGCCCATGCAGCAGCGCCAGAGCCTGCGGACGATCACGCCGGCTGATTGCATCTGTCAGCTCGTACAGCGAGCGCTGCTTGGCCGCCAGCACCATCGTCTCCACATCGCCCAGCGTGATCGCCGGCAGCGGGAGGCCTTCGACCCCGGACTGCAGTTGCTTGCCCTGCGCATACAGCGCCAGCTTTTCGAAGTCGCTTGAAATCAGCATCATGTCCGCGCCCAGCGCATCGACGAGCTCGCGCGCCGCCTCCTGCGCGATCGACACCCCGCGCGCCGGGGCCGACTCCAGCAGCCAGCGCGCCGCGTCGGCCTCGTCCACGCGCGCCAGCTCGACCATGCCGCACCACTCGCCCAGCGTCTCGCGGATGCGGTCGAAGCGCTCCTTGTCCTGAAAGTCCATGCGCCGCAGGTCGGTCGGGATCGCCAGATGATCGGCCACAAACACCAGCAGCGCCTGCGGATTCGGCCGCTTGAAGTATGCGTCGATCGCAGCGAACTCTTCCTTCTTCGCGCCGCGCCCGTACAGGTTCTTCAGGTTGCGCACAAAGATCACCTGAAACGGCACCATCAGCGACGGCGTCTGCGCCAGGTCGAGCGCATCGAAGATCGTCGCCGTCGCCAGATCCAGATCGTGCAGGCAGAAGTCGCGCTGATCGGGTGGCGCCAGCGCCTGCAAAATTCCCGCGCGGCACCTCTGATACAGGAACGCCTCATCGCCCAGCAGCACGTATCCTGGCCGCAGGCTGGGCGTGCGCAACTCCGCCAGAAAGCGGTCGGAGCTGGCGAAGCTGCGGATCGGCGCGGCCATCAGAAGCTCTCCAGAATCGCTGAGACGATGGTCTGCGCGAAGTCGCGCGCCACCCGCTGAACCGCCGGCGAATCTTCCTGGATGAACGAAGTCGTATCCTGCGTCGATTGATATTGCTCGTGGAACGGCAGCGAATCGTTCTGGTACAGCACATGGCCGTCGCGCGCGGTCAGCGTCACGCGCGCCGTAATCGTGATCAGGTAGCTCGAGGTCTGGCCAGAGGTCGAATCGTACGTCAGCGGCGACGCGGATTCGGTCAGAATTATCCCGCGCAGGGTGGCGTCGGCATCCGCGTCCCTGGTGACGATCTGGTATTTCGTCCGTGTGTTCAGCTCGCGAATGACCGCCTGGGTAAAGGCGAATTCGGTGTGAAAAGCCTGCGCTCGCGTGGTAAAAACCGGCACGGCCAGCGTACGCACGTTGGCCGGCAGATGCGCCGCCGCGCCCACCTGGTGGTAGCCGCAACCGGTCATAGTAAACGCGAAGACCAGAATGGGGAGAGGGCGCAGCATGCTGCCTTATTGTCGCACCTGCCTGCGGGAAAAGCAGGCGAGGAAAGCGCAGACGTTCGCAGACACGACCAATCGGAGCGGACCGGCATCAGAAACTGATGTACACCGTGAATATCGGCGAGCCGGACGTGAAGTTCGACAACATGCCGCTGGAGCAGTTCGGCGGCGCTGACGGCGAACCGCCGCGGCGATGCAATACACGATTCAGGGCTGGGACTGCGTCGACGACCTCGCCCGCCGCGATCTGGTGCTCGATATCGGCGCCGAAGATCTGAGTCACCTGGAAGTGGTCGACACCCTGATCCGCATGCACCTTAAGCCGCTGAAAACCAAAAGGGAAGCTGCCGAAGGCGATCCGCTCGTCACCATCGCCGGCGGCGGAGGAGCCGCGCTGTTCGACTCCATGGGCAACGCCTTGACCGCCAATTACCCCAAAAACACTGGCAAATTGGACGTCGATCTTCGCAGCAACATCGCCGCCGAGGCTCGCGCCAACATCGTCTACGAGCGCCTGATCGATCACACCGACGACCCCGGCGCGATCGACACGCTGCAGTTCCTGATGAGCCGCGAAATCACCCACATGAAGGCCTTCACCGCCGCGATCGAAAGCCTGGAAAAGAGCCCGTTCTCCGGCGGCATGCTAAAGCCCACGCCCGGTACTGTCGATGAATACTTCAATGCCTCGACCGGCAAGGGCAGCGAAAAAGATCAGGATACGCATGGCCCGTGGCAAACCAGCTTCGGCCTGCACCCGGTCGACTCCGAACTGACCGGCGGCTCGGGCCTGTCCGTAGGCGACGTAAAGGGCAAGATCGAAGGCAAAGACCGCGGCAAGCAAGACTCCAGCCAGAAGGTGCCCACCTCTCCGGAGGCATCCGCGGAACACAACCTTGAAACCGCAAAGCGCCAAGCGCAACCGCTTTCGCTTCAACCAATAATCGGGTACACCAATAGAAGAGGCAGCCACAATGGGCTGCCTCTTCTGTCTTGACTCTGTGTATGAGATTACGCTGGGCTGGGCTGGCCTTCCGTAAATCCGGGCTTCGCGCCCTTTTCCGGCTTCAGCACCTTCTGCACATCGCCGCCGGGACCCGGATCGACCGCCGATAGCGCGGACCGAACCTCCGGCAGCGCCTTGCCTTCGATAATCAGTTTGATCTCCGCGGCGTCCAGCGTTTCCCGCTCCAGCAACGCGTCGGCCATGCGGTGCATGATGTCGTGGTGAGAATCCAGGATCGAATACGCCGAAGAGTACCCGGCATCCACAAACTTACGTACTTCGTTGTCGATCTGCTTGGCGGTATCGTCGGAGAAGTCGCGTGCCTGGCCGATCTCCCGGCCCAGAAACACCTCCTGCTCCTTCTTGCCGAAGGTCAGCGGACCCAGCGGCGACATACCGTACTCGCAAACCATTGCGCGAGCCAGAGCGGTCGAGCGTTGAATATCATTGCCCGCACCTGTCGTCATCTGCTTCAGGAAAATCTCCTCCGCGCAGCGTCCGCCCATGAAGACGGCCATCTGCGTTTCGAGATAATCCTTGGTTACGGTGTGGCGATCCTCTTCCGGCAGATGCATCGTCACGCCCAGCGCCATGCCGCGCGGGATGATGGTCACCTTGTGCAGCGGGTCGGAGTGGTCACGCATGGCGGCGACCAGAACGTGGCCGGCCTCGTGATACGCCGTCACCTTCTTCTCTTCATCTGACAGCAGCATCGACTTGCGCTCCGCGCCCATCAGGACCTTGTCCTTAGCGGTTTCGAAGTCGAACATGTGCACCGACTTACGATTGAAGCGCGCGGCGGTCAGCGCAGCCTCGTTCACCATGTTGGCCAGGTCCGCGCCGGAGAAGCCCGGTGTCCCGCGAGCCAGAACGTTCAGGTTCACATCTTCCGCCATCGGCACCTTCTTCGAGTGCACGCGCAGAACCTCTTCCCGGCCCTTGATGTCGGGACGATCCACAATCACGCGGCGATCGAAGCGGCCTGGACGAAGCAGCGCGGGATCAAGCACGTCGGGACGATTGGTCGCCGCGATCAGGATGACACCGTCATTGGCCTCGAAGCCGTCCATCTCGACGAGAAGCTGGTTCAGGGTCTGCTCGCGCTCGTCGTGTCCGCCGCCGAGACCAGCGCCGCGGTGACGTCCTACTGCATCGATTTCGTCGATGAAAATGATGCACGGAGCGTTCTTCTTGCCCTGCTCGAACAGGTCGCGCACGCGCGAAGCGCCAACGCCGACGAACATTTCGACGAAATCCGATCCCGAAATCGAGAAAAACGGAACGTTCGCCTCACCCGCGACAGCGCGTGCCAGCAGGGTCTTGCCGGTGCCCGGAGGCCCGACCAGCAGCACGCCCTTTGGGATGCGTCCGCCCAGCCGCTGGAACTTCTGCGCCTCGCGCAGGAACTCGATGATTTCCTTCAACTCTTCCTTCGCCTCGTCCACCCCGGCGACATCCTTGAAGGTGATCTTCTTCTGCTGCATGCTCAGCAGGCGCGCGCGGCTCTTGCCGAAGCTCATCGCCTTGTTGCCGCCCGACTGCATCTGCCGCATCATGAAGAGGAACAGCCCCAGCAGCAGCGCCACCGGCAGCAGCGAGACGATCGCGTTCATCCAGATGCTCGGCGTCTGGTCTTTGATCGACATGTCCACGCCATGCTCGGTCAGGCTTTTGTAGAGCTCCGGGTAGTTCGCCGCCGTGAGATTGCCGGCGATGACCACATGAAAGGTCTCTTTATTGTTGTCCTTGTACCTGGCCGTGATCTCATTCCCGTTGACGACCAGGCTCTGAACCTTGCCCGCATCGACGTCTTTGTGGAACTGCGTCAGGCTGGGCGTCTCGTCCTTGCCCGCGCCCGTGCTCCTGGCGACATAGTTCCAGAGGATGAAGAGACCCGCCAGCAGCGAGACCCAAAGCAGAAGTTGTTTGACCGTCGAATTCAAGCGGGTTTCCTCGTATAGAGCAAGACAAATAGCTGTTGCAAAGACATGCCGTCTCAGATTAGACGACGACGGTGCCGCTTAGGATTAACCCAGGGCAGCGCGATCTGACAGCTTAGATTCTACTCCCAGTCTGGACGATTCAGCGCAGGGAAACATACCGCCTTTTGGTGACACCCATATCCGAAGTTCCATTAGCCGCCGTTTGTCGCTGAGAGCCTTAGTTCGCGCAGCGTTCGCTGGGCAGTCAGGCCGTGGGAAAGCCGCAGAATCGTCCCCGGTTTCACGCTTACCGTCGGGTCCGGAACGCCGGACGGAGGCAGTCCGGCCAGCGCCAGCAGCCGGCTGGTCTCCTCAAAGCTCAACCTGGCGCCCAACTGCCGTGCCGCCGCCCGCACCACCCTCCGTCGCAGCGCCGGATCAAGCCCGCGCAGCCGTTCCAGCTCGATCGCCAGCGTCTGCTCGCCTGGACTGGTTGGATTGGCCCTGCCGCCGCCGCGCACCGGCGTTCCGGGCAGAACGATCTGCGGCAGGATCCGCTTCAGTTCAACCTCCCAACGCGCCTCTTCCTCGCGCGCGAGTTCCGCCAGATTGGCCAGCGTCTGGTCGATGGACGGATTCTCCTCGCGAAGCGCAGGCAGCACAGTATGGCGCAGGCGATTCCGCGTAAAAGCCTCGTCCGCATTGGAGGAATCCTCGCGCCAGGCCTGTTTCGCTTCGGTCATGTAACGTCGAAGCTCGTCCCGCCGAACCCCAAGCAGCGGACGCAGAACTTTACCGCCGGGCAGCTCCAGCGTCGGCGAAATTGCCGCCAAACCCTCCAGCCAGGCGCCCCGCAGCAGCTTCATCAGGACTGTCTCGGCCTGATCGTCCAGCGTGTGCGCCGTCACGATATGCGTCGCGCTACCCTCCGCCAGCAGCGCGCCAAATGCCTCATACCGGAGATTTCGCGCGGCCTCCTCCAGCGTCTCGCGATTCCTCGCTGCCCGGGCGTTCGTATCCACCACGCGCACATGCAGCGGCACACCCAGCCGCCCGCAAAGCTCCTCCACAAACGCCTGATCGCCATCCGATTCCGCGCCCCGAAGCTGATGGTTCACATGCACTGCCGAAAGCCCCACACCAAGGGCGTTCTTCGGCAGGGCATTCGCCGCGTGCAGCAACAGCAACAGAGCCGTCGAATCCGCGCCGCCGGAGATGGCGCAGCAGACGCGGTCACCGGGACGCAGAGTTGTGGCTGGAAGTATCAGCATCGCTGTTCCAGCATAGCGGCATCGCGTGCCGGAGTTGTTATACTTCGTTGGCTATGCGTGTCTTTGTAATCCTTCCAGCAGCGGGTATCGGAACCAGAATGTCAGCCGGCGCGCCCCACTCACCCGACCGGCCGGCGGCGCCCAAGCAATTCCTCACGATCGGCGGAGTGCCCATCCTTGTGCATTGCCTGCGTACCTTCGTCGCCAGCGAGCGCGTCGCCGAGGTGCTGGTCGCGGTTCGCGCTTCCGAGATGGAACGCGTCACCGCTCTCATCAGCCGCTTCGGTCTCGAAGGCAAGGTCCGCGTCGTCGAAGGCGGCGAGAATCGCCAGAGCTCGGTCTCAAACGCACTCGCCGCGCTTGAAACAGCCCCGGATGCGACCGATGACGACATTGTCCTGGTTCACGACGCCGTTCGCCCGCTCATCGATGCCGCGACCATCGAGCGCACCATCGACGCGATCGAAAAGCATGGCGCAGCCATCGTCGGGCTTCCCGCGGTCGACACCATCAAGCAGGTGGAGCGCACCGCCGACGGAGCCATCGTTACCTCCACCATCCCTCGCGAGCGCGTCGTCCAGGCCCAGACCCCGCAGGGCGCACGCGTCGGCCTCCTCAAGCGCGCCTTCGACGAGGCCGAGGCCGACGAGTTCGCCGGCACCGACGAAGCCAGCCTGCTCGAGCGCGCCGGAATCGGTGTGTGGGTCGTCGCCGGCTCCCCTCGCAACTTCAAAATCACCCAGCAGGGCGATCTGGAACTGGCTGAGTTCTACCTTACCCACGAGCGAAAGGCCTAACGCCGATTCACACGGATGACACTGATCTTGGGAATCGAGACATGAGCGACGCGAGGATTGCGGAACCGTGGAGTGGCAAGCACGACGCGCTGACCCACGCCATCATCAAGGTGTTCTACGCGGTCTACAACGAACTCGGCTATGGGTTCATGGAGTCCGTGCATGCGACTCGCGCTGACCGAAGCCGGTTTCCACGTCGAGACTGGAGTACCCGTTCCAGTACACTTTCGCCAGCACCTCGTCGGTGTCTTCAAGGCCGATCTCATCGTGAACAGTCTGATCCTGATCGAATTGAAAGTCTGCGAAGCCCTGCGCAAAGATCGCGACGCTCAGACCCTTCATTACCTTCGCGCAACCGACATTGAAGTAGCATTGCTTATGAACTTCGTTCCCTTCCCGCGTTGCAGACGGTTTGCAATGGATAACGAAAACAAATCCCATAAATCCGTTGACTCGGCGAAAATCGGCGTTAAGCCTTCCCCCGGAGCGGCAACAATCCTATGAGTATGCGAATCGGTTTCGGCTTCGACTCCCACGCCTTCCAGACAGGCGTTCCGCTCGTCATCGGCGGCCTTTCCATCGAGCATACCGAGGGCCTCGCCGGCCACTCCGACGGAGATGTCCTGCTGCACGCCATCACCGACGCGCTGCTCGGCGCGGTCTCGGCCGGCGATATCGGCACCTTCTTTCCGCCCAGCGATCCGCGCTGGAAGGGCGCGGCTTCGAGCCTCTTTTTGCGCACCGCGCTCGACGAGATCAGGACCGCAGGCTACAGGATTGTCAACGTCGACACCTGCCTCGTCATGATGCGGCCGAAGATCGTGCCCATCGCCGGCGAACTGCGCGAAAGCGTCGCTGAACTGCTCGGCATAAGGCCCGGCGAGGTCGGGATTAAGGCCAAGACCCCCGAAGGCCTTAATCAGGATGGTGTCGCCGTAGCCTACGCCACCGTCCTGCTCGAATCCATTGAAACCGACACCGGCCTGAAGACCATGACCGCAACCGCCGACATCGAAAATTTAGACGATCTCGACGTCCTCGAGGACCTGGTCGTAAGCGTCCGCGACACCTCGGCCCTCGGCCGCAAAGTCCCCGCCTTCGACACCGACGACCTTACCTGATGGGTGCCTCATGTTCGACGAGCGCGGCTTCATGCGCTTTTCAACCGTGGGGATGATCCTTCCGGTAATCGACCGCGTTGCCACAATTTGCGCCAGCTGTGCGTAAAATTACCGCGAGGACTTTACCCCCATGGCAAAAATCACCACCGTCCAGGGCCACATCCAGAAAAACATCTCCGAGGCCAGCGGAACCTTCGGCTGGCTGATGAGCGGCATCACGCTCGCCACCAAGATGATCGAAGCCAAGATCCGCTCCGCCGGACTCTCCGACGCGTATGGAGCCTTCGGCGCCCAAAACGTGCAGGGCGAGCAGCAGCAAAAGCTCGATGTTTACGCCAACCAGGCGCTCATCGCCTGCCTGGAGAACCGCGACTCCGTGGCTGCGCTGGTCAGCGAAGAAGACGAGAAGCCCGTCATGTTCGACCGCTCGCTTGACACCGGCAAGTACATCATCGTCTTCGACCCGCTCGACGGCTCCTCGAACATCGACGTAAACGTCAACGTCGGCACGATCTTCAGCGTACACAAGCGCCTGACCTGGGGCTCGCTCGAAGAGTCCGTCCTGCAGCCCGGAACCAAACAGGTCTGCGCCGGGTACGTGCTTTACGGGCCCTCGACGGTGCTGGTCTACACCACCGGCCAGGGCGTACACAGCTTTATGCTCGACCCCACCATCGGCGCCTTCGTGCTCTCGCAGGAGAACATGAAGATGCCCGAAAAGGGCTTCTACTACAGCGTCAACGAGGCCAACGTCGCCACCTGGCCCGCAGGCTACGAGCACTACATCGCCGCTATGCGCCACGACAGCTACAGCGCCCGCTATATCGGCTCGCTGGTCGCCGACTTCCACCGCACGCTGCTCAAGGGAGGCGTCTTCCTGTACCCGCCCAACAAGCAGAAATCGGGCGGCAAACTGCGCCTGCTCTACGAGGCCAACCCGCTCGCTTTCATCGCCGAGCAGGCCGGCGGCATGGCGTCCAGCGGCAGCGGCCGCATCCTCGACATCAAGCCCAGCGAAATCCACCAGCGCACTCCCTTCATCGTCGGCAGCAAGACCGAAATGGAAGCCTTCCAGAAGGCGATGCACGCATGAGCGGCTTTTCAGCCGTGGTAACCGACATCCGCCTTGAGTCGCGCGTCGGGCTTGAGGCCGTCTGGTGGATGGCGCTCGATGCGACCGAGTTCCGCGCCGGCGATTCGGGCAGGCTCGAAGCCGTGACCCGCTCCGGCACGCGCCTTGAAATTCCGGTGAGCGATGTCATCGAAGATGCTGACGGAGTTCTCTGGCATGTCGTCGAAAAGCCATTAGCCGCCGGCACGGATGTAGTCGGCACGGTGATCGCACCTCAGTAAGTATCGGCTCCCGGCCGCGCTCATTCTGCAAGCTCCGTATTCGTTTCCAAACTTGCCATTTGAGCGGAAACCCTCTCTGCTGCTACACTCATACAGGTTCGGTGGAACGTCTTCGTTCGACCTCGAGCCCGGTGTGGGGTTGTAGCTCAGTTGGGAGAGCGCCTCGTTCGCAACGAGGAGGTCAGCGGTTCGATCCCGCTCAACTCCACCAAACACACTTCGGCTCATCACCTGTTTCTGTGGAAGCTTTGCTCCGGCGACGCCGCAACCTTTTCAGGTCCAGCTTCGTCATCCGTGCTATACGTATCCTACGCACTGTAGTACGCACCCGGTAGTACAAGCCATCCAGGCTTGTCCCCACGCCTCATTTCAGGAGAGACCGTCCATGCCTCAGCACCTCCAGCCTTATCGCCGCCTGCTCCTGCTGTCGTCCGCTCTTTTGCTCGCCGGTACGACTCTCGTCAGCGCGCAGGACCGCCAGCGCCGCCCGCCCGAAGAGAAACCGAACCTGAGCACCGACCCCATCCTGCACAGCTTCCAGTTCCGCTCCATCGGGCCGGCCGTGATGATGGGCCGTCTGGATGACATCCAGGGCTCCGCGAAAGATCCGATGCTGCTCTACATCGGCTTCGCCACCGGCGGTCTCTGGAAATCGACCGACGGCGGCAACCACTGGAAATCGCAGTTCGACAACATGACCAACGAGTCGATCGGCGCCATCGCCGTCTCGGTATCGGACCCTAACGTCGTCTACGTCGGCACGGGCGAGGCCAACAACCGCCAGAGTTCGTCCATCGGCGACGGCGTGTGGGGCACCACCGACGGCGGCAAGACCTGGAAGCACCTCGGCCTTGAAAAGGTTCAGTCCATCAACCGCATCGCAATCGACCCGACCAACCCAAAAATCGCCTACGTCGCGGCGCCCGGCCACCTCTTCGGACCCAACCCCGATCGCGGCCTCTATCGCACCACCGACGGCGGCGCGACCTGGAAGAACCTCAAGTATATCGACGAAAACACCGGCTTCAACGATGT
>CAXTMK010000160.1:0-10495 GCA_964245315.1 uncultured Acidobacteriaceae bacterium
ATTTCCGGCTTGGTCCACATATCGACCGATCTCAATCATTCATCCGCCGCAGTAAATTGTTTTATACCATCCTGCCAGCTTCCGCACAACCTTCAACGTCCGATCCCACCTGCCAAACCCCATCGCCCCCGACTTCGTCTCCGCGTTTATCCCCCACGCCTCGAAATCCTCATCCACCCCCGGCTGCCGCCACGAAAAGTAGATCAAAAACGGTCGTCCCACAATCGCGTCCCGCGGCACGAATCCCCAGTAGCGGCTGTCCTCGCTGTCGTTGCGGTTGTCGCCCATCACAAAGTAGCTTCCCGCCGGCACCGTAATCTCGCCGTCCCGCACCATCCCGCGCAGTCGTATCCACCACTCCGGATTCACCCTCGCCTGCATCGTGTGCAGGTCGGGAAAGTCGTCGCGAAAACGATCCTCCGGCGACTCCCGGTACACCGCATACGGCTCCTTCAGCCGCTCGCCGTTGCGAATCACAGCCCCGTCGCGCAGATGAATCCGATCTCCCGGCACGCCAATCACGCGCTTCACCAGATGCACCGAAGGATCGTCCACCGGGTCGTGAAACACCACCACATCGCCGCGACGCACCTCCGAAGGCGGCAGCAATCCATGCGCACTGCCAAGCTGCTTATCCATCATCAGGAAGTCCCCGACCAGCAGCGTAGGCTCCATGCTCTCGGACGGAATGCGGATCGGCTGCACCGTAAACGTCATCACGAACAGCGCCACCACCAGCACATACAACAGCGACTGCACCGCCACTAAAGACCCCGCGTGATGATGCCGAAGACCTTCCGTACCCCATTCCTCGCGCCGTTGCGATTCGGGGTCCCCGGCGAGCGTTCTTTGCTTGCTGGGGTGGGGTGAGTGGGCCTGCGGCACCGGCGTCTGCAATCCCTCACTCATCGCTCTTGTTCCTCAGCTTCTCCACCGCCAGCCGCGCCGCCTCCTGCTGGGCCTGCTTCTTGGTCGAACCCTCCGCTTCCGCCAGCGCGTCCTCACCGCCCTCCAGCCGCACCTCCACGTGAAAGATCCTGCGATGCTCCGGCCCCGACTCATTCACCAGCCGATACACCGGCCGTCCCATCTGGCTCGCCTGCGCCATCTCCTGCAACTCGCTCTTGTGGTCGCCCACCGCCCGGCTCAGGCCTTCGTCGGCCACGTCCGGCAGCGCCCCGGCCAGCACTTCTCCCTCGACAAACCTCCGCGCCGCCTCGATCCCGCCATCCAGATACAGTGCCGCGATCAGCGCCTCCATGGCATTCGCGAACAGTGCCGCATTAGTGCGGCCATCGTTTTTCTCCGCCGTATGTCCCAGCCGCAGCCAGCGTCCCAACCCCAGCCGCGTCCCCACCTTACCCAGATGATTGCGGCTCACCACCGACGCCCGCAGCCGCGTCAGTTCACCTTCGCGCGATCCCGGAAACCGCCGGCACAGCGCCTCCGCCGCCAGCAACCCCAGCGCCGCATCCCCCATAAACTCCAGCTGCTCGTTATCGTGCGAAGGGTCGGCTAAATCATCCGCCGCAGCCGCGATCGCCCCGTCGTACACATACGAGCGATGCGTCACCGCCAGCGTCAGCAATTCCTTGCGCGCGAACGTATGCCCCAGCACCCGCTCCAGCTCTTCCATCGACTCCAGGTGCGCGCCCGGCCCCGAATCCGCCTTGTTTCCCGCCTTCCGCTCCATCGCACTCCTCAGCCCCTACTCTACCGGAGGCGACCCTCCAGAGTGCGTCCATCTTTGGCTGTCAGCTTACAGCTCTCAAAACATGCTTTCTTAGCGCCCGCACGGGCTCCGACGCCCGATTGACCACAACTTCACGCATCACCGCGGCGGATCCGGCTTATACGCTTCCTTCTCTTTCTTCCCGCTCGGGTCCACTTCCTCTTCCTCCGTATGCACCACCTTCGGAACCGTGAAGGCCACCTTCAACCCCCTGCCGGCCGCCGCCTGCGCATCGGCCGGGACCGCCGGAACCGCCAGCGCCGCCTTGTACTCGCTCATGGCATGCGCACGCTCCGGCGGATCTTTGATGTCGTACAGCCGTCCCAGATAAATATGCGACCACGCCAGCAGGTGCGGGCTGTGCGAGGTCTTCAGCACCTCCTCGAACCCCGCCAGCGAGCTCTCCGGATCGCCCTGCATTAGCTGCGCCCGCGCCTTTACGTACAGCGCGTCGCCCCGGTCCGGCGAATTGCTCTGCGCCGGATCGGCCAGCACCTTGTCCGCTAGCGCTTCCGCTTCGTCCGGATGTCCTTCCAGCATCTTCTTCTCCGCCAGCGCCATCCCGGTCGGCACCCGCGGAGCCCGCGTCACGAACTCGCCCGAACCCTGAGGCAGAAACGAAATCTGCTCCGCCTGGTGCTTCACCCGGTCGACATCCATGCCGTAGACCATCTCGCCCATCGACTCGGCCAGGCCCGCCTGCTGATGCTCGAAGGCCGCAAACTGCTGGTAGAAGTAGTCCGTCAGCACCCAGCCCTGGCGCATATTCAGCGTCACCTGCTGCCGCCGCACCACCTCCGCGCGCCGCTCGTAGCTGCTCAACTCCTCGTCGTAGCGCGCCAGGTCCTGCCGCTCGCGCGTTCCCATCGGCTTTACCGGGGCAGGGAAGCCCACGTCCATCGTATGGTCCTCGATCGCCTTGATCATGCACTCGGTCACCAGCGCCACCACATCGCTGCGATAGACATACTCCAGCGGCGCATCCTCCACCGGCTTCAGCAGCGGAGTCAGGCGCATCATCGACTGCGTCCGCGCATACACCAGCGGCTCCAACTCGTAGTGCAGGTACAGGTGCCGAATCTGCTCCATGTTGATCGCGCCTGCCGCCGTCGGCGACGTCACCACCACATAATCCGACGCATAGATGCGCGCATTGGGCTTGCTCGGCGCCAGCATCGGCTCTACCAGGATAATGAGCCGCCTCCCATCGTACGTGCTCACCGGAACCTTCAGATACAGGTTCGTCTTCAGGATCATCTGCGTCATGGGATCGTGTACCTTATCCACGATCGCCTCATACTCGGCGTGCCGCTTCAGCCAGATCGCATGCAGCTGCGCCTTGGTCACGAAGTCCCTCAGCAGCGGCAGGATATTTACCACCTGCAGCGCATCCGGCGGCATATCGGTCTCGTCGGCGGTCGGAGCCAGATCGGGCCACGGCCCCACATACAGCGCCAGCGACACATACTGCGCGATCCCCCGCGCCTTGTCGCTCAGCTCATGCTCGTCTACATACTGGCACAGCTTATCCTTACTCTGACGAACCAGGGCCGACTCCGCCAGCGCCGCGTCCACATCCGCCCGAACCTCGGCGCGCACCGGCTCGGAGTTCGCAAGGTCGGCGTCATACCCGCAGACATTCAACGCCGTCGCCACCGTGAACAGCTGCTCGCTGGTTTCGAGCGTGATGGCCGCGCCGCCGCGCTCCGGCTGCCCGGCCTGCGGACGCGCGCTCGAAGTCTGCTGCGCCGGTGCGCCGGGGCTGGAGGACGAAGAAGGAACCTGCGCCGCGGCGCTCACAGCCCACACACCGCACATGATAAGAACAACAAAAACCAACCGCATAACCAACACTCTCAAGGGGACACCACAAGCGTTCGACGCCCTCATCCAGCATAAGAGAGCCGCTACCCGCCCGGCAAACGACTCCATTGACTCTGAACTCTAAACTCGCAACTGTACAGAGCACTCCTTCCACTGTCGCCTGCACAAGGACACAGGTCGGCCAATCCGGTGGCTGCCCACTCAGATCGAGGTCTTATCAGGGAGCTTGTTGAACAGTGCCATTTTGCCGTTTGGATTAGCGGGGCTTTACAGGCTGCAGAAAAACTCACGTTTTGTCCTTTGGGATTAGCGTGGGGCTTCAGCCCCACGAATTAACGATTGAGATGAGTGGGGCTTTAGCCCCGGGCTCTCTCATCGGAGTCCAAAGATGTCTAGTTCAACAAGCTCGAGCCGACCGCCTTTTGAGTCCTATGGCGGATGCGAAATTTCAGTCAAGCGAAATAACTTCGCATACTTCCCTAATTCATTCTCCACTAAGCATTTGCGCAAAAAGATAAATGACACATTGCCTGTATCCGCTCCGGTAGAATGGAGGTAGAGTAAAAAATTTAATCCCGGCCGCTCGCCGGGATTTCCGATTTAACTTATCTCCGCTTCCTCCGAAAACCCGAAGTCCGGACCTAACTCACATGGAATCAAAATTTTGCGCAACAAACCGGGGGTAGGGGGCCCTCTCCATGTTCGAATCCACTCCAGAGATCATCTCCACCAACGAACGCCGCTTTCAGTGCCGTCACATCCACGCCGCTGGCCACCGCTGCGGCAGCATCGCCCTCCGCCACGAGGACTTCTGCTACTTCCACCACGAAACCCGCCGCCCCGTCCAGAACCTCGCCGAGCGCCGCAGCCGCCAGGAGGCATTCGCCATGCCCACACCCGAAGACCGCGGCGCAATCCAGCTCTCTATCGGCGAGATCGTCCAGCGCATCGCCGCCAACCGCATCGACCGCCGCCGCGCTGCCCTTATCCTCTACGCGCTCCAGATCGCATCCGGCAACCTGCCCAGAGCTGCCGCCGCACCTTCCACCAAAACCATCGAAGACATCACTCTCGATCCCACGCTCGGCGCCGTCGCCCCGCGCCAGGAATACACCACCCCCGAACGCGAGAAGACCCTTCAGCAAATCCTCGAAGAGCAATGGGCCAACACCCCCTAAACTGGAGCCCATCATCGTCGCACAATGGGTGCCCCCATCCTCACGACGGTTTTATCGTCGTAGGGTGGGGTATTGTTTGCGGAAGCAAACGATTGTCTTTCTCTCACGGCCGCTTACCTGTGCCCCATTCATCGCGCTTTTGCCTCACGCGATGAGTGGGATCGCCCCCTCTGCCTGCAAGGCGAGGTTCAGCCCTAAATCTCTTCAAATCAATATTTTGCGCAATAAACGTGGGGGGACTACCCCCGCACCGAAACCCCGGAAAACGTAATCAGAACCTGCCCCTTCACCGGCTGCCCAAACACCCGGGCCGGCTCATACACCTGCAGCAGAAGCTGATCGCGCACCTGATCCTCCGTCGCGGCATCCTGCGGCCCCGACACGATCGCATAGTCGTACACCCGCCCGGCCGAATTAATCTTCGCCTCGATCACGATCGTCGTATCCTCGCTCGTCGCCACCGGCTCTTCCGGCACCGCCGAATAAAGATAATGCGGCGCCGTCATCGCGCCCAGCGGCTCATCGTTGGCCAGCACCGGCTGCGGTACTGCGACCACGCCGATCAGCAGCCCGATGCCACCAAGCAGCACCACTGCCCCGGCCAGCCCGGCCGAAGCCTGCACCAGCGCCGGACGCCACATATTTTCCCAGCGCATCTGGAGGTTGTTCCACCACCGTCCCTGCCGCTTCGCATTCTCATGCGAGATCGCCAGCCGCAGCCGCAGCCCCAGATCCTCCGGAGCCTTCACCGCGCCGGCCGTCCCCAGCGCCTGCTGCACCCCGCGCCACGCCTGGAACTCAGCGCCGCAATCGCCGCAAGCCTCCAGGTGGCCAGACATCGCCTGCATCTCGCGCCCGCTGACCGCGCCGTCCAGATACTCCGAAAACATCTCCCGAATCTGCTTGCAACTCATCGCACACCTCCTGCCACGACATCGGCAGGTTCTTTCGAAACCAACTCGCTCAGCAGCAGCCCATCGGCCACCAGAATCTGCTTCAGCGCGCCGCGTCCGCGCGTCAGCCGGCTCTTCACCGTACCCGCGGGGCAGTCCAGAATCTCCGCGATCTCCTCATAGCTGAAGCCTTCCATCTCGCGCAGCACGACGACCGTCCTGAACGCCTCGGGGAGTTTGCGCAGCGCATCTTCAACCCGCGCCTTCATCTCTGCCTGCGCCGCATGCTGGTAGGGCGAATCTCCCGCGTCCATCAGCAACCCGCTCAGACACATCGCATCGTCGCCGTCCTCGTTGTCACCGGCGCCCGTCGGAGAGTCGATTGTCATCTCCTGCTTCTTGTGCCGCGTCCACCAGCGCCGCTGATTTGACGCCTCGCGCAGCGCGATGCGATACAGCCACGTCCTGAGGCTGGCCTCGCCATGGAAGCTGCGGATGGAGCGGAAGACCTTGATGAAGACTTCCTGCGTAATGTCGGCCGCGTCTGCGGGGTCCTGCAGACTGCGCGCGATCAGCGAGTAGAGCGGCTGCGAATACTGCGCGATCAGCCGGCCGAACGCCTCCTCGGAACCGGCCTTCAGCGCCGCCACCAGCACCGCGTCTTCCGAGCCGATTGCGACTGCGCTTGCGAGATTGCCCATCACGATGCCCGCCTGCATTTCGGGTGTCCTCCAGCCTACGTTGTGGTACCTTCCCCTTGCAACTCCGCGAGCCGGAAAGTCCCGGGAAACTGCGCCGCCAGCGGCAGAGTGCTCGCTCACTCTGGGTACTTAGACACCGGATGCCCCCGGAAATGTTCCGCCGCGAGGTGAATTTGGCGGTGGAACGTTGACGCCAGGCGCGTAAGCCCTCAGAATAGAAAGGAGTGGGCCTGTGGCGCAGCTGGGAGCGCGCTTCCATGGCATGGAAGAGGTCACCGGTTCGATCCCGGTCAGGTCCACCAATTACTTCAACAACTTAGCGGAATCCCCTCCAAACGTTTGGCAGCAAATTGGCAGCAAATTTCAAACTGCCGTGCAGCCAAGCCATGTCAGTCGTCTCCCTCTCCTCTCTGAAGCGCCACGCTTCGGCTGACCTTCCCTCTGGATTCTTGCACTCAATTCACCATCGCCGCATTTGCAGCGACGGCTGGCGGCCGCAGCTTGCCCTTTGCCGCTAGCTTCTTCATCGTGCCCTGCAACTCCCGGTGAATGGAGTCCACAGTGGCGCGTACACCCTCCGGTAACTCCTGCATGTAGACGTCGGTTGTCGTCGCCACGCGCGAGTGCCGCATCATCCCCTGCACGTCCTTCACTGTGCCTTTCTTCTGGGCCAGGGTCGCGATGGTTCTGCGGATGACCTGGAAGGTCAGCTTCGGCAGACCGAGCTCCGTTGCCAGCTTGTGCAGGACCCGCTTACGAAAGTTACTCGGGTCCATGAAGGAGCTGTCTCGGTTCGGAAATATGAATGCTTCCTCCTCCGAAGGCGCTGGGCCATGCTTCTTTTTCTTCTTGTCGTACTGCTCCTGGCTCGCTTGCCGCCAGGCGGTGAGATCGTCGGAGAGGTCTTTCGCAATCGGCACTTCCGTCAGACTTCCTTTCGTCTTTCCGTAGGACCGAATCTTTCCCTTGTAGATCGTCTCCACAATGGTGAGCGAGACCGCTTCAACGCGATGACACTTCCACCGAAACGCGAACAGCTCGCTTGGGCGAAGTGCATTCGTCATATCGAGCTTGAGCAGAATCCGGTCACGCAGGCCGAGCCTGGCCAAGGCCGCTGCGAGTTGTTCCCAACTCAGCACCGTCTTGTCCGTCTCCCGCAGGTTCGCGGGAGTCTTCAGCGTGCGCGCAGGATCTTTCGGGAGAAAGTCCTGGTCAACCGCTTCAGCGAAGATCGCCTTGATGTATGCCCGAATCTGCAAGACTCTATCTCTCGACCGCGTCTTGGCTAGCTTGTTGAGGTGAGTCTGAAGCGTGAACTTGTCAAAGTTTTCGAGCCGCACATCCCCGAACTCGTCAACGAGATCAGCCTGGATGAGGTGCTTCTTCACTTTGGCAGTTTCATCGCGCCAGTCCGCCTCTTTGAGCGGCAAGTAGCGGTGAAGTACGAACCATCCGAAGGTGACAGCTCCATTGACCATGGACTTGTCACCGTTGAGTGGCTGTTTACCCAGCTTGGCGATCTCGCCCTCCAGCTTTTCCCTGGCCTGCGATTTCGACATCTCACTCTTGAATCCGAGGATCACTTGAGCGACAGCCGGTTTGGGTTCACTGGTAGATGGATCGATCTCCATGCGCCGGAAGTATCCGTACCACTTCTTTCCGCGTAGCCTGACCCACCCCTTCTGATACGAGGTTCCCATGTATTCCTCAATTTCTGTGGGCGGAATAACGGGCTAGGCCCATTTTATCCTTTGTTTACGCGGATATTCGACAAGATTAACTACCCCCGACACCTTTGGGGATCGCAGCGCGGAAGTGCTTGTGCAAGCGTGCAACTATGCTCTGCGACGCAATGCCGATCTGCGTTCCTGTTCATCCACGAACGCCTCAATCCCGCTGGGCCGGTAGCGCAACGTGCCGTCTCCCATCCGTATGACAGGTAAAAGCGGCTTGCGACGAGAGGAGTGATCCCAGACCCAATCCGTGCTGACGTTGAGGCGCTTGGCTACCTCATCGGCTGTGAGCAGAGGTTCGAATCCCGCGACGCTCCGCGGCGGCTTGCGTTGGCCATGACCAATCTGAGTTTCGATGGACTCATTCCTCACACCCGCTGCAGAATGATTGGCGGTGAGAACGGTTTCGGACGAGCTGTTCATAGGCACCTCACGCGAACGATTCAGAGTTGAGCGTGAAGCCGGAGCCAGTTTCAGTCCAATACTTTTTACCGATTTCGCCACAGTTTTTGTCTATGGCTCCAGCGAACTTGCATCTGCAGACGGTTACCGGGAGGAGTCCGGTCACCGCGCGGAGCCTAATTGACATTTGTGATTTGTTACCAACAATGGGTTTAAGCGCAGGTTTTCCACAGCCGATGCTTGGGCCTGTGGGATCGACGAAAGCCAGTGGAGCATCGAGGCCTATGTCAGATTCCCTTACATTCCGTCTCCTCCGATACATCAAGGCGGCCGCAGACACGCTGAACTTTACTCGCGCCGCCGAGCAAGTCTTCGTGGCACAGTCGTCACTCAGCTCTCAAGTCGGAAAGTTCGAAGACACCGTTGACCTTCTGCTGTTCGTCCGTTTGCAGAATGGTCTTCAGCTAACCTCGGCGGGCCGCATTGTTGCGACCTTTGCAGAGAACACTCTGAAAGAGTGGGACCAAACTCTGGCAATGGCACTCGCTGTCCAACGCAATGAGGTACCACCCCTGCGCCTCGGCTTCTCCTCTTTCATTAATGCAAAATTCCTTGAACAATTTCGAAGGAACTATGAAGGGATGTTCCCCGGTTGCGCTATCCAACTGTGGAGCGGCGATCCTCTGCTGTGCATGCAACGACTCGATGCCAGGACGCTCGACTGTGCGATTCTTCCCCTGCCAGTTGATGCGACTCTCTACAACGTTCAGCAAATCGCTCAGTCTCCCTTAGTGGTTTGCATGCGGTCCGATGATCTACTCGCTGATCGCGCGCAACTCGAGATTCTTGAAGTAGCGGAACGCATCACAATATTCCGCGACCCAGAGTTGCATCTCTCGGCACATACGCGTCTCGTAGAAATGTTCAGGGAGGTAGGCATTCCGATCCATTTATCGTGCGCCGCTCGCACTCCCTCAGAGATTCAATGGATGGTGAAAGAGCGCTATGGACTCGCCCTCATCGATCAGCTAACGCCTCTCGATCCGGGTCTCATCACGCGACCAATCGCGGGCGTCAACTGGACGGCAGATACCGCATTCGTTCATTCGAACCACATGGATCATGTTGCAATCCCGTTCATTGAACGATTCCTTCAGCAGACCTGGTCAGATTCGAGACGAACCAAGCGTCCGTCGAAGGCACGGCATCCTGAGCAATTGGAGCTGCTAGGTTGAGCGCAATATCTGCCATAGACAAAATGTGTGGCGAAATCGATAAGAACTGTTGGACGAGCCAGTGAAGCGGCTTTAGGTTTTCCCCTATGGCGACGGGTACACGCCATAAGGAGAATGCCTATGTCACTTCGTTCACGCTTCGGAAATCGCAACTTAGAAAGAAAGCTCATCCATGCCATCCGCGTGATGGCTTCAACCCTCCTGGCCCTCTCTTTTGCCGGCGTTGCTCACGCACAAGGGACAATGGACTTCTCAGGAGCGCAAACGCTCATGGGAACCTTTAAGACCTTCGCAATTTATGCGGGTGCCGTTATCTGTTTCGGCGGTCTGATTTTCGCTGGAATCCGAATGATGTCTGGCCGGTTTCAGGATGCGATTCCTGGGCTTTTCGGCGCGCTGTTTGGTGCCGGTGTCCTGGGATGGGGCGCGGGCTGGATCGGGTCTTTGACCGGTCAGTCCATGTGAGGTGCGCCTATGACCAAGCGGGGAGAGCCGTTACCAATCAATCAAGCGCTGAATCGACCGAGGGCCAAGCTTGGTCTCGATCTTACAGCATGGATGGCGATCGTATTCGTCTGCGTAACGGTTTTTCTCGTTGGTTTTCGCTTGTTGGCTATGTTGGCCTTCCCGACGCTCGCGGTCGGCGCATGGCTCATCGTTCGTAGACACCCGAAGATGTTCCAACTGTGGGGCCTAAGCCTCAACCAGAAGAGCTACTATGACCCGCGTAAACACTGAGCAACTCAAACATACTCCGTGGTTCGCCAAGGCAGGAGCGGCGTGCAGCATCGTTCCGA
>CAXTMK010000161.1:0-10486 GCA_964245315.1 uncultured Acidobacteriaceae bacterium
CGCGCTGCCGGGGCCGCCACGCCGCCAGAATCGCTATGACCGACAGACTCCTAGGGGGACCTTTATATACTCGATGATCTTTTGTGATCAGCTGCAACCACATTACATCGCCCGATTTGTCTTCAGATGCAGCGCAAAAATGCGCTCCGTCCCTTTGGACATTCATAACAAACGATTTGTTTTCTCTTAGTGGGCCGAACTGATAGAGTTCGTTTGCCGGTACGTTGTATTCCTTTCGAGTCGCTTCTGAAAAAGGGTATAGTGCTGAGTTCCCGACTTCTGCGCTGATTCCCAAAAGCGGTCTGCTGACATCGAAATCGACTTCTGCGCTACCTGCGCGACCGTAGCTGTCCGTGCAGGTCACCTTCAAGACTTCCTTTGCGCTTTGAATCGGAAAGAAGATCACTGCTGGCTTCTTGGTAAAGTTGGTGGGCAAAACTTGGCCATTCTGAAGAGTCGCGGTATAACCCCCCACGGCATCGGGTACGCTGAAATCGATTTTGGCGTCTGGTGCAGCAGGTTTGGCCGTTGCGCAATAACCGAGGATCGAAACCGGCTCTCCGGCCACCAAAGACATCGGTGACGACATATTGTTTGTTACGTCTTTTCCATTAGCAGTGACTTGGATTAGCGGAACGGAAGTGGGGCTAGCCGAAGGCACCGGCTGCACTGGTGATCCTGGCTTTCCAGGATTGGCGGAAGGCTGCCCCGGAGTTGGGTTGTTTCCCTTTGCCGCCGCCTGGGCTGCCTCCCTCTGCTTGGAGCAAGGTGTGTTGGGCGGCATTGGCGGTGGTGGCGGCGCCTTAGGGTCGAGGGGTCTAAGGCCCCAGCACTGTGCCATTGCGCTCGGTGTCGCGAGCAACAGCACCGCAAGCATGATTTCGCGCGGGCGGAACAAATTGAGGCTGGAAGCGATCTGCATGGCACGTCTTGAAAAGTTGCTGGAGTTTACAGGACAGTTCTGACAATGCAAGCCGACGTGACGTGCAGCGTGCTTATTTCGAAGCTGGTCCCGTTGACTCCGCCTTGAAATGCAATGCAGTCTCGTCGAAACCAAACTGCACATCGACCGGGAAAAACAGGAACCTGGTCTTTGATTCGCGAGGCTGATAAAGGAAGAAGACATCGTTCATCTCGTCTCCCATCAGGCCGGGGCATGGTGATTGCCGCGATTTAGGGCCAAATTTCTTCGCGTAGAACCCGGTAGCATTGACCATATATTTCTCGAACGCGCCCATGCCGGACTTGTCCTGGTACACCTGGCAGCCCTTTTGCGCTTCAGGCGCCTTCAGCTTCGCAATGTATTGTTCCTGAATTGCGGCCAGAATCGATTGGCCTGAAGACTTCGTATTCACATAGAACAGGATCTTTGGCGGTTCCTGGGCGCCCATCTGGTTTTGGTAGGTAATACCTTCGTCGCTTTCACCAAACACAAAAGTCGGAACTTCGCCTATCTTTTCGCAGCGTTCGACCGGCATTTCCAGCCCATACTTCTCACTGACGAACGGTGCCCACCAGCATCCCTCGGTTGCCTCCCGGTAGGCATGCATCGGTGGGTAGCCTGGAGCTGCCGGGGGAAGGTCAACCACTGTAGAAGCGGGGTGTGCAGGGACTTTGGGCTGATTGGCTTGAGACGCTGTTCGCTTTGCGTGGAGGCAATCGAAGGGACTGGCCCTGCTACGGTGAACCGCACAAGTGAATTTTGCGGCACATAGACGTGAGCGCCTGCTACCGGCCCCAAGGGAACGCCTTGAGGATTGAGTTTTCCGTTTGCGAGGTTGCCCAGGACCACCAGCCGTAAAGTAAAGCCGCCGCTGGCTGCATCGCGGACAAGCTGAACAATCGCGGGAGTGCCTTTGGCCAGGGCTGGATTTGTAGAGGTCTCTACGACACCCCTGGCAATCTGATCCACATGCATTGCAGCCGAATCAACGGCTTGGGAAAATCTAACGGTTATCTCTCCGTTCGCACTGGTAGAGGATTGAGCCCTACTCCTGAAATTTAGGCCGATTGAAACTACCAACAAAGATAAGAAGCAACACCAACGTTTGCCCACAACTCCCCCCCGATTCGTCGTGCAGAGGAGTATATCGCAGTCAAGTCCAGATAGTTTTATAGATTGTTTGCTTCAGGGTAGTCGTGTCCAATCAGGTGACAATGTACCTCTTGGGTTTCCCGTCCCGAAAAACCCGCTGCCCCAAAACGGTGCAACTTCCCTAGACCTAAGTCCATACTTGTTTGGACTTTACATACTTTGGTTGGGGAGGGTGAAAGTCTAACTGGCGAAGATCAAAATCAGACGCAGAAAAGCCCCGCATCAAGCGGGGCTTTTCTGTACGCGTTCAGATCCTACTCAACGATCTGCGTAGCGTGCGCTCCATTCGCCACGGCTACCGCACAGGTCGGCAGACCCTGCGACGAGAACTGCGTTCCCTGCACCTGCGACAGCGCGCCGGTGTGCGGGTTTAGCTGCTCAGCCGAGACCGAATTGTCGGTGTTGTTCGACGTGTACAGATAGATGCCCAAGGCCGGGTCGATCGTCACACAGGTCGGTCCCGTCGCGGTGGCGACCGCGCCCGTGCCGCCCGAAAGCGCGCCCGTCGCCGTGTTGATCACATAGGTGCTCACCGTGCTCGAGGCGAAGTTCGCCACATACACGAACGTGCCGCGCGGATCGATCGTAATCCCCAGCGGATACAGCCCGGTCGTAAACGGCGAGTTGATCTGCGCCACCGGCGCGCCCGTGCTCAGGACCGTATAGCCGTAAAGCTGGTTGGTCGCCTGGTCGGTGACGTAGATGAAGTGTCCGGTCGGGTCTTCGGCGATCGCGCTCGGCGTCGTGCCGGCCGCCACGCCCGTGCCCACTTGCGTCAGCGCGCCGGTCGACGTGTTCTCCGTGAACGACAGCAGCACGCCATGCGCGGTGCTGGTGGTCGGACTCTCCTGGTCGACCACGTAGACGTAGCCGGTCGTCCCATCGGTCGAATCCTTCGGCGAAACCACGATGCCCACAGGATTGTCGCCCACCGGAACGTAAGGCAGGCCGTTCGCAATCAGCGCCGTGCCCAGCGATCCATCCGCTTTGATGGGGAAGATTGCGATCCCGCCCGCGCCGGGCAGAACTGGCGTGAAGCCGTTCTGATAGGTAAAGGTGATGTAGATGAACTTACCCATGGGATCGACCGCAGCAGCGGTAGGGAAACTCCCGGTCAGTCCGTTCCCCTGCACCACGGTGTAGGTGTTCGCGGGATAAATCTTGCCATCGGTGCCGATGCTGAAATGCACCACGGTCGAGGTGTCGTGGTTCAACACATACAGATCGTGGCCGTTCGGCGCCGCCACCAGCGTGACCGGATTGTTTCCGCCCGAAGGTATCGGCGAGTCCGCCAGTTGCGACAGCGCGCCCGACGCGTAGTCGATGGCGTAACCGGTGATCAGCCCCGGGTTTTGCTTGGCGTTGGTCACGTACAGGTAGCCCACCGTGTAATCGCGGCTGCATGCCGTCATGCCCAGCCCTACCGCCATCGATACTGCGAGGGCCTTGAAACCTCGCCCCATGTTATTACCCTTCATGCTCTTCCCTTGCTCCCGGGCTGTGTCGCCCGCAACTGCTTGTTCTAAGCCACAAAATTTCCGAACCGGCTTACAGGTTTCCGCTGATTGCCAGGCACGAAGGCTTCATCGAGGTCGGGAATACCGAGCCGCGCGAGAGGTCCGACAGATAGCCGCGATTCTGGTCCAGCAGCTTGCCCGTAACCGTGCCGTCGTTGTAATCCGCGATGTACATGTACTGACTGCTCGGATCCTGCACGATGCACTTCGGCCCCGAACCCACCGCATACGGATTGTTGGTCGAATCCGACAGCGGCGCCAGCTGGCCCTGGCCGTTGATGGTAAAGGCCGAGATCGTGCTGGTCGCATTTCCGTTGATCGTCGAGTTCATATAGTTCAGCACGTACAGGAACTTGCCGCTGTTGCTGGTCAGCGAGTTCACCGGATTGAGCGCGCCCGAGAGGTTCGTCTGCGCACCTCCCGCTACCGGAGTCAGCGAGCACGCCGTTCCTCCGGCCATCTCCGAGTAGATCTGATTGGCGGTGCCGTCCGTCAGGTAGGTGAAGCTCGAAGCGCCGCTGCCCTGCGAGGTGTTGATCGACGTCAGCGTGCCCGGATTGCCCACCGGGTAAGGACCGGTCGTCACCGTCGTCAACTGGCCGTTGCTGGAGTTGATCGCGTACGGGTAGATCGTATTCGGCTCCAGCGTGAACAGGCAGGAGCCTGAACCCACCTTGGACATGATCGGGTTCGGCCCGACTTCGAAGTACGTCTGCGGAATCTGATTGGTAAGAATGGAGGTATTCGGCACCAGGGTCAGACGTCCGGTATCGCCGGCAACCGAAAACGCCGTGATCGAGCCGTTCGGGTCGTATGGCTCCCTGACGCCGGTGGAGGTGAGGCAGCCGCCCGTCGTCGGGCAGTAGGCCGGCGAATACTTGTCCACCACATAGAGGAAGTTGCCCGAGCTGTCCATAGCCGCCCAGACCGACTGCGTGCCCTGGCTGAAGTAGTTCTGCTCGAAGGTCAGCACGCCGGCCCCGCCGACGGAGAACACCGAGATCGACTGACCGGATGACGTAAAGGAGCTCGTCCCCGGCGTACCGGTCGCGCCCGAGCCGCCGTTGATCACGATGACGAACCGTCCGCCCGGCTTTACCACCAGGGCCACCGGGTTGGTGCCCGCGGAGGAGTACGGCGAGTGCGACATCGCCGTCAGATTGCCCGTGTAGTCGTCGATCAGGAAGCCTGAAATCTGGTTGTAGTACGTGCCCAGAACCCACATGTAACCGATGGTGCCGCCACCGCACGCCGTCATGCCCAGTCCGAGTGATGCTGTTGCTACCAGGGCCAGTACAAACCGGCCAATCTTGCTCAACGTCATTTGCTTCCTTATGCCTCGCCCTCGGTCTGAGGTAGCGCAGGTTCACTTGTTCATTGGGGTCTGCTGCTCTGTTTATTGTAGAAGCACAACGGAGTTTATGCCACTTCCCATAGAATCAATCGACAGCGGCCGGCAACACTATGGAGTGCCTAGTTTGACGATTCCAATCGCCATCCGGTAGCAGTAATGCCTGTTTCGCGCAAAGAAAAAGGCCCGAACCGAAGTCCGGACCCATCTCTTCTCACTCGCCCCTTACCAGACGCGGCAGCTCTTCTCCGGCATCATCGGCTGGCCGACCTTGCAGCCGAACGCCTTGCCGAACTCGTCGAAATTCTGCACCGTGCCATCGGTCCGGTATTTGCCGGCGCTGTGCGGATCGGTTTTGGCCTGGCGCCGGAACGCCTGATCGGTCTGGTTCTCGCACCACACCTGCCCGAAGCTGATGAAGAACCGCTGATTCTCGGTGTATCCATCGATCTTGCTGGCGGGCGAGATGCCCTGCGCGGCGAGCGTCTCCTGCAGCGCCTGGAAGGCGATGCGGATGCCGCCGTTATCTGCCGAATTCTCGCCCAGCGTCTGCTTGCCGTTGATGTTCTGGCCGTCAGCCACCGTAAAGCCCGAGTATTCATCCGCCACGCATTTGGTGCGCTCGTTGAACTTGGCCAGATCCTCCGGCGTAAACCAGTTGGCCACATTGCCGGTGGGCCCGTACTTCGCGCCCTCGTCGTCGAAGCCGTGCGTCATCTCGTGCCCGATCACCACGCCGATGGCGCCGAAGTTCGCGCCCCAATCGGTCTTTACGTCGTAGAACGGAGGCTGCAGAATGCCCGCCGGGAACGTAATGTCGTTCATCGAGGGGCTATAGCTGGCGTTCACGGTGGGCGGCGTCATGCCCATCTCGCGCTCGTCCACCGGCTTGCCCAGCCGCGCGAGGCTGCGATTGCGCTGGAAGGTCGCGCCGCGCTCCAGGTTGCCGATCAGGTCGTCGCGCTTGACCTCGAACTTGCTGTAATCCAGCCATTTATCGGGATAGCCAATCTTGTCGCGGAAGGCCATCAGCTTCTTCTCGGCCTCCGCCTTGGTGGCGTCGCTCATCCACGGCAGCGACCTGATGTCTTCGTCCAGAGCCTTTTCGAGCGCCTTCACCAGCTTCTCCATGTTGTCCTTGGCCTGGGGCGGGAAGTTTTCCTTCACCCAGTCCTGCCCGACAGCCTGCCCCAGCGCCTGATCGGTCATGCGGGTGCAGGTCTTCCAGCGCGGCTGCTGCTCCTTCTGTCCGCTCTGCGACGCGGCAAACCTGAACGCCTCCTGCTGGAACGGCTTTGACAGATTGGGCGCCGCGCCGCTCAGTACATGCCACTTCATATAGTTCTGCAGCGCGCTTAGCGGCTCGGCCTCGATCTCCGCGTTTACGGTCTCCACAAATTGCGGCGACGACACGTTCAGCGTCTTCGCCTGGCCCACGCCGATGCCGGTCAGCAGCACCTGCCAGTCGAAATCCGGGCTAAGCTTCTGCACCTCCGCAACGCTCATGATGTGGTAGCGCTTGTCGGGGTCGCGCATCTCCACACGGCCCATCGAGCCCTTCGCCAAAGCCGTCTCGATCCGCATTACGTCCGCCGCTTCGGCCGCCGCCTTGTCGCTGTTGCCGTCCAGCAGCGCAAACATCGCCGTCACATGGGCGGCATACTGCTCGCGAATCCTGGCGCTGCGGGGGTCGTCCGCCAGGTAGTAGTCGCGGTCGGGCAGCGTCAGGCCGCCCTGGCCGGTCTGCAGAATCTGCAGCGTGGAATCCTTCTGGTCCTGGCCTACGCGCACGTTGAGAAGCTCGCCCGCGCCGTACCTATTCTCAAGCTGCACATCGAGCTGTGCAATCTTCTTCTTATCCTTCAGCCCCATGATCAGCGCCAGCTCCGGCTGGATCGGTTTCGCGCCCAGGCTGTCGATCAGGTCGGTGTTCATGCACGCCGCATAGTAGTTGCCGTACTTCACCTGCAGCGGGCTCTTTGGAGCTTTGGCCGCCGCATCGAGTTCCTTCCACAGCAGGTACTGATTCTGCTCGCCCAGCGTGTTGAAGCTGCCCCAGCGCGATTCGGTCGACGGAATCGCATTGTTCTTCATCCAGTTGCCGCAGGCGTACTGGTAAAAGTCGGTGCAGGGATCGGCCGTCTTGTCGATCGAGTTCAGGTCGAACATGACCGGCTTCTTCGGCACCGCGGTCGGGCCGAGCGGCTCCTGATCCAGATTCAGGGTCACATCGGACATCGGATTCTGGGCGAACGCGGCGGACAAACCACCCGCGAGCACAAGCAGGGAAACAACGGACGAGATGCGCATGAAGCTCCTGAGGGGACAAAAGTTTTGCTGGGATTCGCTAAGGAGACGATACACCCGCGCCGGAGGTTGCGTCGACGGCGCACTACGATTGCCGAGACGAAAGCAGATCCCTAACGGGATGACAAACGAAGGCAATTGTTGTCATCCCGCAGGGATCTGATTTGTCTTGCTCTCTCGTCTGCCAATTCGCACTAACGATCAGACTAACTTCAGCCCCACTTCTCCCGAATCGAACTCCGCGTAGTTATCCAGATGATCCTTGATGATCCGGTAGCACTCGCACGCCCGCCTTTCCAGACCGGGCACGTCGAGAATCTCGATGACGCCCCGCTTGTACTCGATCAGCCCCTCGTGCTTCAGCGCCGCCGCCGCAATCGAGACAGTCGGCCGGCTGCTGCCCAGCATATGCGCCAGAAACTCATGCGACATCTTGTACTTCTCTTCGTGGGCGCGGTCCGCGCAGATCAACAGCCAGCGCGCCAGCCGCTGTTCGGCGTCATGCGTGGCGTTGCATCCCGCCGACTGCATCGCCTGAACCAGCTGCGTCTGCACATAGCGCAGGGCGAGCATCTGAAATCGCCCGCCCAGCAAAAATTCCACTCGCGCGTTCGCCAGCGTCGACGAAAAGCCGTGACCCGCAATCTGCGTGTACACGCGGTTCAGGCTGCGCTTGGTCCCCATCAGCGCGGAAATGCCGATCACCGACTCGAAGCCGAACATCCCCACCTCGACCTGTGACCCGTCCTTGAACGTCGTTGTCATCGACTCCATCCCCTCTTCCACGAAGAAGACATGCTTAATCGCATGCCCGGGATATTCGATCTCGTGACCCACCGGAAACGAAACGTGACGAAGCTGCAGCCTCGCGATCTCCTCATGGCTGAGCGATCTTAAAATTGTGTTCTTATAACTCGGACCCGGCACACGACCTCTTGACCATATTCAGTCAGCTCAAGTATGCGACAAGGAAGAACAAGTCTTATGTCGCCTGGCCAACATACGGTGGAAGGGAAAGTTTATACCCTGCGACCACTTGCCTGCGCAACCAAAGGCAAAATGGGCAGCAGGCCGACAAATAAACGTCCTGTAGCAAGCCAGAGAGCGGAGAAAGGCGGAGGCGTAGCAGGAACGCAAAGCAAATCCAGAGGGATCGGTCTTGCGGGCGGGCACCACGCCTTTGCTCTAAAAGATCTTCAGATGAATGGTTAGATACTTCTTCGGGTCGGCCCGGATCGTCGTCACCAGAGTGGTACTTTCAGTCAACAATCGGTTGATGTTCACGTACGCCTGATCGTCGGTTGCCAGCTTGCCCAGCGTGCCCTTGCCTGCATTCACATTGGCCATCAGGGCATGTGTCTCATCCACCGTGTCCCGCAGCTTCTGCGCGAAGACGGAGTCGTTCACCAGCATGCCCGCCGCGCCCTTGCCGTGCTGCACGTCGTCCAGCAGCGCGTTCGTCTTCGTCAGGGTCAGGTTCAGATTGGAGTAGAGCGCGTCATCGTTCAGCAGCTTGCCTGCCGACCCCTTGCCGCTCTGCAGCGCCGAGCCGATCTGGTCCAGCTGCAGCGCCGTCGCATTCAGCCGGTCGTACAGCGTGTCGTCGTGCAACAGCTTGCCCACCGATCCGCGTCCCGCGTTCAGGTTCGCCTCCAGCGTGTTCAACTCTTCCACCGTCTTCGTCGCCTTGTTGTAAAGGTCGGGATTGTTGATGAGCTGGCCCACCGACCCCTTGCCCGATTGCAGATTGTCCACCACCGCATTCATCTTCGCCAGAATCACATTCAGCTGCTCGATCGTTCCCTGACTCGCCTTCACCACGTCCTGAATGTTCGGCGTCTCCAGCGTATGCAGCTCGTCGCCGTCGCGCAGCGGACCGCCCACGGCGCTCTGGCTGTTCACATTCACAACCGTATCGCCCAGCACGCCCACCGTCGTCAGGTCTGCCTTCGAGTCCTGCCGCAGCATGTCCTGATATTTGCCGTCCAGCTTCATCGTCACCTTCACCGGAGTCAGCTTGCGCGCCGGATCGTTCGTCACCTCCACCGACTTCACCGTGCCGATGGTGACGCCCTGCAGGTTCACCGCCGCACCCTCTTTCAGCCCGGCCGCGTTTTCGAAATAGGTGGTAACCGTCAGCTTCTTCGAGAGAACCCCCAGCCCGGAGGAACTCGTCATAAGGAACAGCATGGTGACCAGGATCACCGACGACACCAGCACAATGACGCCCACCTTCAGTTGCGACCACCGGACCTCATGCTGGCTGGGCATAGCTCTCCTTGATGTTGATGATTGGCTGACTTCGAGGATACATGACGCCCATCTACAAAATAGATGCGCCAACCCCACCCATCGCCGCAAAACCCTGCTCCCTGTCTTCCATCACAACGACCGCCATCGCCAGTCCGCGCGTATGCGTCAGGCTTAGAGAGACCGTCGCCACCCCGAGTGCCTTCGCCAACTCGGCGGCCCGGCCGTGCAGCGCCAGGCTGGGTTTGCCGCTCGGCGCGCGCGTCACCTCGAACTCCGGCCAGCTGACGCCGTAGCTTATCCCGGTTCCCAGCGCCTTGGCTCCGGCCTCCTTGGCCGCGAAGCGCGCCGCGAAGCTCTCCGCGTAGTTTTTTTTGCGCATGCAATACGAAATCTCCGCAGGCGTGTAAACCTTATGCAGAAATCGCTCGCCAAATCGATCGATGCTGCGCCGAATGCGGTCAATCTCCGCCAGGTCCGTTCCCATGCCCACGATCATCCGCGCTCGCTCCTGCCTCAATCATGTCATCACGTGACCAAGGTTTGCTCCACAGGCCGGAAAGAATCGCGTTCGACGGCGTCCATCCGATTAGACCTCTAAAGCATGCATCCATTCTCCACAGAGAGCCGGCCCTATGACCAACGCTATGCAGACTCACGATCTCCAGGGCTACAGCTACGAAGATCGCCTGGGCCTCCTGTCCACGCTCACATCCGCGTTCAGCCAGTGCGGCGGCTGGATTCTCGAGCGCAGGACCACATCCGCGTCCGCTATGGAGTTTCGCATCGAAATACAGATTGAGTACATAGTGTGGTTCTATTTGTTGTTCGTCGGCAGCGGTCTTGAACTGACCCGCACCACCCACGCCACCCTGACTGCACTCTGCACCTCGCGCCAGTATCTCTCCGGCATGCAGGAGCCCAATCGGGTATTGTCCATCCGCCTCGAACTCAACTTTCTTGAAG
>CAXTMK010000162.1:0-10426 GCA_964245315.1 uncultured Acidobacteriaceae bacterium
CCTCATCGCCACCACCGCCCTTAGCCTCATCAGCCCGTCCACCACCTCCACCACCGTCACCTCGTCGAGTCTCGCCGCGAACCTCAGCTCCTCTGTCACCTTTACCGCGACCGTAGCCTCCAGCTCCGGCATACCGACCGGCACGGTCACGTTCTACGACGGCAACACCGCCATCGGCATGGGCCAGCTAAGCGGCACCGCGACCGACACCGCGACCTTCACCACCACAAGCCTCATGGCGGGAACGCGTTCCATCACGGCCAGCTACAACCCCTCCATGTACTTCAACGCCTCGACGTCCAAAGCCATCTCTGAGGTGGTTACCGCCTTCACCGTGTCCGCGCCGTCGGCCGTCGTTGTCAGTGCCGGAAGAACAGGCTTCTCGAACATCGTGCTGACGTCCTTTGGGAGTTTCACCGGCACCGTCTCGCTCGCCTGCGGCACTCTGCCTGCGAACGTGCAGTGCAGCTTTGCTCCGGCCAGCATCACATTCACCGGCACAAGTTCCGCGCCCACGTCCAGCCTGGAGATCTTTGCCTACACCTCTGCGTCCGCGCAAATGCCCGCCCGCCCGGGAGCAGGTGCGGCTCTTCGCGGCATCCTCGCCTGCGCGTTGCTGCCGCTCTTCGGACTCGCAGCCTTCCGTCGCAAATCACTTCGGCGCATAGCGCTGCTCGTAATGCTCTTCGGCGCGATGGCCTTTGGGCTGAGCGGCTGCGGCAATAGTGTAAGCGGCAGCAACGGAACGCCAGCCGCGACCGGAAGCTACACCATCCCCATCACAGCCACCTCTGGAGCCTTAACCTCTACCGCCAATCTGACTGTAGTCGTTCAATAGCTACCCATCCATAACAGCGGCGAGACGACAGCGGCGGGACTTCGGTCTCGCCGCTTCGCCTTGTGTGGGCCTCGCATATACTGTCCCCATGCCTGAAACCCCCGACACTACTGCCTCGAAGCCAGCCGCAAGCGTGTCGCCGTGGGTCTTGTTCCTGTCTCTCTGGTTCGTAGTAACTGCTTACAATCTGCTGAAACCGTACAACATCGACGACCCCATCTACGTCGTCATCGCCGAGTGGATCAATCATCATCCGCTGCATCCGCTCAGTGGGCTGATACCCGCGGGTGGGACGTACACCGCCATCCACACCATCCACCATCCGCCGCTCTACATGTACATGCTTGCGGTCTGGGGACGCATCTTCGGCTTCTCGGGGCCGGCGCTGCACGCGCTCCATTCGCTCGTGGCGCTGGCCTGCATCGTGCTCTTCTACCGCATTGCGCGCAGGCTCGTCCCCTCCGCGGCGACCTGGGCCACTGTCCTGCTCATCCTGGGGCCGGCATTCATCGTCGAGCAGAACCTCATGATCGATGTTCCGCTGCTCGCCGCCTGGCTCGCCTTCTTCTGCTTCCTCATCCACGATCTGCGCGACAACCGCCAGACCCGGCGCTTTGTTCTTGCGGCCCTCGCCTGCAGCGCCGCGCTCCTGATCAAGTACAGCAGCGTTGTGCTGCTTCCAATCCTCTGGTTCTCGCTGGTCTTCGAACGCCGCCGCGCGCAGGCATGGACCGCCGCAATTCCAGTGTTGACGATCATAGGCTGGGCGCTCTTCAATCGCTTCGACTACGGCGGCATCCACATGTTCACCCGAGCGGTGGATCCCGTTCACTTTCGCCTCTTCAAGTTCACCGGCGGCTGGATCGCCGCTCTCGGAGCGCTCACCCCGCTGGGGATGGTCGCGGCCGTCCAGTCGAAGTGGGCCAAATCCAGCGCCGCCATCTACGCCGCGCTTGCAGCGATATTCGCTCTCTTCGCCCTGCTGGTCCTCGCCGGAGTTATCCCCGACAGGCTGGCAGATCGGCTGCTGCCGCTGGTCTTCGCGGCGAACGGCGTTCTGGTCCTGCTGCCGCTCGTCGCCGACGCCTTCGCTCTGCCTCTGCGCCAGGCCTGGCGGCAGAACACCGCAATCGACATCGCTCCCCAGCTCTACTTGTTGCTCTGGGTCTTCGCAACGACCTTGTTCTACATCCTGTTTGTGCCTTTCATCGCGGCCCGCCACATTCTTCTCGTCCTGCCGCCCGTCATCCTGCTCCTGCTTCTCCGCTGGGGTTCCTCACTGAGGACAAGTTCGCGGATCTTCGCGATAGCCTTCACCCTGGTGCTCTCAACCGGCCTCTGCATCTCGGACTGGAACTTCGCCCAGTTCTTTCGCCATGAAGCCGCGCAACTCGCACGCAATCATTCCGGCAACAACACCATCTGGACCCTGGGCGGCTACGGCTGGCAGTGGTACTCCGATCAGGACGGACTGCGCGAGCTGAACGTCGACTCCTCCCCCGTGCGCGTAGGCGACCAGGTCGCGGTCTACGACGACGGCGTTCACCTGGCTCCGCAGCCCTGGCTGCACCTGAGCCTTCTCCGCACCGACGGGGAAGGCAGCTTGCCGCTCGATCTCTTCTGCACCGGCCGCCCGGTCCGCTTCTACCTCTCGCCCTTCGCGCTCGGCCCCTGGTCGGTCAGTCGGAACTGCGGCAATCAGCTGAGCATCTACCAGGTGGAAGCCGTCGATCCCCACGCAAACCCGGCTGAGCCGCCGCCCAAATAGGTCTCCGGCGCACCGCTCGCATACACTATCCCCATGTGTGGAATCGTCGGATACATCGGTCCCAAGTCAGTCGTCCCCGTCATCATCGAAGGCCTGCGCCGCCTGGAGTATCGCGGCTATGACTCCGCTGGCATCGCCGTAGGCGGAGCGTCCAACCAGCTCGAACTGCGCCGCGCACCCGGCAAGCTGCGCAACCTCGAAGCCGTCATCGAGAAGTCACCCATCCACGGCACCTACGGAATCGGCCACACCCGCTGGGCCACCCACGGCCGTCCCACCGAGGAAAACGCCCACCCCCACCGCGACGGCACCGGCACCCTGGTCGTCGTACACAACGGCATCGTCGAAAACTACCTCGCGCTCAAGCAGTCGCTGATCGCCAGGGGCCACGTCTTCCAGTCCGAAACCGATACCGAAATCATCGCCCACGTCATCCAGGACGAGCTCGAGTCCGCCGCGCGCCAGCCTCACACCCCCAACCGAACCCTCGACGCAAACGAGTCCGAGGCCGTCCTCTCCGACTCCGCGAACACCCCTGCACAACTCGCCATCCCCCTCGACGAAGCCGTCCGCCGCGCCGTCAAGCGGTTGACCGGAGCCTTCGCCATCGGCGTCCTCTCCGCACACTCACCCGACACCCTGGTAGCCGCGCGCATGGGGCCGCCCGCCGTCATCGGCATCGGCGAGGGCGAATTCTTCCTCGCCTCCGACGTCCCCGGCATCCTCCACCATACCCGCAACATCCACTTCCTGCAGGACGGCGAAGTCGCCATCCTGACCCCCGCCGGAGTCCGCCTCACCGACTTCGACAACAACCCCCTGCCACTAAAAGTCCAGCGCATCGCCTGGGATCCCATCCAGGCCGAAAAAGCCGGCTACAAGCACTTCATGCTCAAGGAGATCAACGAGCAGCCCCGCGCCATCCGCGACACCACCCTCGGCCGCGTCTCGCTCGAAACCGGCCAGGTCTTCCTGCCCGACATGCAGATCTCCCCCGAGGAGTTCCGCGCCACCACCGGCATCACCATCGCCGCCTGCGGAACCAGCTGGCACGCTGGCCTCGCGGGCAAGTTCATGATCGAGCGGCTCGCGCGTCTCCCCGTAGACGTGGACTATGCGTCCGAGTACCGCTACCGCGACCCCATCCCGGATTCCTCCATGCTGGGCCTTCTGATCACCCAATCGGGCGAGACCGCCGACACCATCGCCGCCCAGCAGGAGCTCATCCGCAAGGGCTCGAAGACCCTCGCCATCTGCAACGTCGTCGGCGCCGCCATCACCCGCGCCGCGCAGGGCACCATCACCACCAACGCCGGCCCGGAGATCGGCGTCGCCAGCACCAAGGCCTTCACCGCGCAGCTCACCGCGCTCTTCATCCTCTCGCTCTATCTCGCCCAGCAGCGCGGCGTCATCTCCTCCGCCGACTCGCTCCACTACGTCACCGAGCTAAGCAAAATCCCCGCCAAACTCGAAGAGTTACTGCGTTCGGTGGACGACCAGTGCTGCACCCTGGCCAAATCCTTCTCCACCGCTAACGACTTCCTCTACCTCGGCCGCGGCATCCACTACCCCATCGCGCTCGAGGGCGCGCTCAAGCTCAAGGAGATCAGCTACATCCACGCGGAGGGCTACCCCGCCGGCGAGATGAAGCACGGCCCCAACGCCCTCATCGATGAAACTCTGCCAGTCGTGTGTATCGCAACCAAAGACCCCACGGACCCCAGCAGCGTCCTGAAGTACGAAAAAACCCTCTCCAACATCCAGGAGGTAACCGCGCGTTCCGGCCGCGTGATCGCGATAGCGATCGAGGGCGACGAAGACATCGCGCAACTGGTCGAGCACGTAATCCACATCCCCCAGGCCCCCGAGTTGTTGCTGCCGATCCTCGAAGTAGTCCCCCTGCAACTCCTCAGCTACCACATCGCCGTGAGAAGAGGGTGCGATGTGGACCAGCCCAGAAATCTTGCGAAAAGCGTCACTGTGGAGTAAACATTTAGTGCGGCGGCAGTCCGGGAGCCATATGAAGACCATTGTCTTGCACCTCAGCGATGCACATTTTTCGAAGGACTGGAACTTCGCCGAGGATCGAATTCCAGCTTTAGCTGCCGGAGTTTTCAGCATAGAACCAGATTTCGCTGACGTGATCATCGTTTTCAGCGGCGATATTGGATCTACAGGTGCTGCGGAAGATTACCTCATAGCGAAAAGATACCTCGCGACACTCGCCACATTGCTCACCGAGCGAAACCCATCAGTGACAATTAGGATCGTCTCCGTGCCCGGTAACCACGACTTAGACTTTAGCTTCATCGGGGACGCGTCTGAAACACTGGCGCGAGATGTAGTGACAAACAACAAATCCCTTGCCGACGCAGAGGGCACTTACAGAGTGCTTCTAAACAGCCAAAACAACTTCCATCTGTTTGACTCGGAAACCACATTTGCTCCAAAGTCTTCACTCAGAGAGCAAATTTTTAAAGTGGCCAACTGCTCGAGCGGGCAATTTAACATTAAGCTTACTATGCTGAATACGGCATTTTTATCAAGGCGACACGAGGTTCAGGGGGAGCTATGGTTTCCACTAGCTGACGTGGAGATAGCCGATTCCACTTCACTTCCATCTGACTTAGCAGTCAGTATTTTCCACCATCCATACGCATGGCTCGAATCGAATAATTCAGGCAAGTTCAGGCAGTATATCGAAGCGGTATCCGACCTAGTTCTGACTGGCCATCAACATACCCCTGACAGTTTTTATGCAGCTTCCCTGCGTGGAGGATCAACATGGTATTCAGCGGGAGCGGCACTCCAAGGGAAACACCATTCGGAGAGTGGATTTTCAGTTTTCGTGTTTGACTTCGAGCAGCAGCAGAGAAGGTTAGCATCATTCTCCTGGAACGGAAGTCTCTACACCAAGTCGGCGGATACTGAATGGCAATCTTTGACCTCAAATGCCGCCGCAAGAACAGGATACGTTATCAGCGAACAGTTTTACCAAGTGCTCGACGACCCGGAAGGCTTGGTGGTCCATAGCCAAAAACGAAATATCCTCCTTAGAGACATCTATGAGCCCCCCAGGATGAAAGCATCAATTCTCAAAGCAGGTTCGGCAACAACGGTCATACAGGCCGACGGGTTTGCGGAATTTATGGAAGACAAGGATTCTGTCTTCATCTTTGGCGAGCCATTGTCGGGCAAGACATGCTTGTCTAAAGCCATTTTTCGAAATGTTTTTCAAGGTGATGGCTCGAGTGTCCCGCTCTTGCTGCTAGGAAAGAATCTTAAGTCCTCAAAAGAAGAGGATGTCGAAAAATGGATACGCCGCGCCTATCGTTTTCAATATGCGCATCCGAGTCTGTCGGAGTACGCTGTTCTTCCGAGGGCAAAACGAACAGTGATAGTCGATGACTGGCACGCTTTGCTTCTTAACGAGGTGGGGAAAAAGCAGGTTGCTAAGTTACTGAACGATCGGTTCGGCACCTGCGTCCTCATGTGTGACGTTTGGTTTCAGGTGCAGGAACTTGCTTCGTCTATGAATGATGAAGCCGCCGTCCTGCCGAGGAACCACCTTTCCATACTTCCATTGACACCATTTCAAAAGACTAACATGATTCACAGATGGCTCGGAATAGGCAGGGAAGATCAAACCAGCAGCGCAGAGAAAGTTTTCCAGGTGGATGCTGCAGAAAGATATCTGGATGAGCTCAGTCGCCAGAAGCTTCTACCGCAGTTTCCGTTGTACATTTTATCTGCCCTTCAAACATTCCAAGCAATGCGGCAGACTGAGCCAGACCTTGGGGCACAGGGTGTGCTATTTGATGTTTTGGTCGGCAGCAAGCTGACATCCATGAGCGCGGATGCACCCGAAGTTGATGTCAATCGGCAGTTCATATCTTACATAGCTGGCGACATCTTTATCCGCGAAGCGACCGGCATAACAACCGAACGGGCGACGGAACTTGCCGATGAGTTCTTCGTCAATCAGGCAGTGCGAATAGAAATTGAACCCCTGTTACGGACTCTCGTAGCCCACAAAGTCATCCAAGTGAGTGACGGTTATGCGTGTTTCCGTCAAAGGTACATGTACTACTACTTCGTGGCTGAATTCTTTGTGGCCAACCTGTCTAAGAGAAACCTGCAGCAAGCGACTAAGAACAAGCTACTAGAGATGTCCGAGTTCCCGGCATTTGAAGAGTACGCGCAGATCCTAATGTTTGTTATATATAAAACGAAAGACCCAGATCTCATTGACCAGCTTATCCTAAATAGCAAGTTTATTTTTATGGACGCGAGCCTTTGCGACTTGGAGCATGATATAGCATTTGCCAATCATCTCGAAATAAAAAGACCGAAGATGGAACTGCCTTCGCGTAGCCTGAGTGAAATTCGATCTGACCTTCGGCAGGAGTTATCGCGCTCGGAGGAGTCAGATAGGAAGCCCGAAATCATTGGCAAGACTCCTTACTCAGACGACTTAGAAGTTGGCGCAAAGCTACAATCTGCATTTAAGTCAATGCAGATGATGGGACGCGTTTTACGCAATTTTCCAGGTTCTCTAGATGCTGAGACAAAGAAGCAACTCGCGATGGCTTCTTACGAAGTAGGTCTTCGTACATTAAAGACGATGATGTCCGGAGTGGAGGAAAATCTTGATCTTGCACGCGAGGTCATGGGTCATGTGATCGACGAGGAGGGTGATGTCAGCCTCTCTCCGACGGATCGCATGCGCGACGCCGACGAACTGCTTACAACACTCATTACGCTGAGCAGTTTCGTGATCATCAGGAGTATTTCTACTGCAGTGGGATCGAATCGCCTCGGCGAAACTTACAAACAGGTGGGTAGGGAGCTAGGACACACGGTATCGACTACGTTGATCAGCTTGTCGATTCGACTAAATCACTTCAAGGAGATTCCGGTAGAGGTCTTGCTAGACCTTGAAACGAAGCTCTCGAAAAATCATATCGCCTATCAGATTCTCCGGATTATGGTCTGGCAGAGGCTTGTATACCTGCCGGTAGAAGATAGACAGTTACGACAGCGGATATGCGACAAATTTGGCATTCGAGGGTCAAGCGCTCCCATCCTGCTAGCGAACAGCAAGTCCCAACCCTGAAACGGAAGAGAACTAAGAATTGCAACAGAATTGTAAGGGACACGATACGCATCGCTACGAGTGAACCGGGGAACACGATACCTGTTTACCGCCTTACTCCAGCCCGTCGATCCGGTACCTGTCGCCGCCATCCCGCCGATCCACCAGCCCTTTGTTCCCCCACCGGAATTCAACGAACTCGGGAAAGTAAACCCCATCATCAATCTGATGCCACCAGATATGGCTTCCGCGAGGCTCAACGATCTGTTCCGGCGTAGCGCCCTTCAACTCCGGCAAGTCCTCGCAAGGAACCAGCAGCCGCTCCCCGTTGTCTAACGTGAGAATAAGCAGATTCAGCTCCGGCTCGGGGCAGTAGACCACCTTTATGCGGTACGGTTCGTCGGCAAAATCCCTGGCGCGCTCCAACGCTTCGCCGATTTCGGATTCAGTCGTCGTCATCACCCAATCAGCCAAGGGCCTTCTCCCAAAGGGTAGATCGGGGGATACGATACCTATCCCCCGTTAGACTCTAAGCCGCAACCTCACGCCGCTCCAGCCCTGCCATCCACTTGTCGTTCCGGTAGCGATGTTCAGCAAGCCGTCCATATGCAGCCCCCCATCCAACTGCGGCCACCAGATGTGCGACCCACGCGGCTTAGTCTAAGCGGAGGATTTCGGCCTGCTGGTAGCCATGCAGGTGATAAGCCCCCAGGACGAGAAACCCCGGCACTAGGCGCCGGGGTTTCTGTTCCAACCAGATCAAATCTATTTATGCCTTGGCAAAGCGACGCCGCACAGCGCCGGCCAGGCCGAGAACGCCCGTGCCCAGCAATACCAGCGACGAAGGCTCCGGAGTAGCGGCAATCGTCGCCGCACTGACCGGAATGCCCGTGCTCGAGCCAGCCAGCCTGAAGAAGCTTGGGTAATCCGTGCTGCATGCAGCGCTCGTCGTGCAGAGCGGGGTAGCTGACGTGAAGCCCACCAGCGACGAGCCCTTGAAAGCGACTAACAGCAGGTCCCCGCCGGAGTCCAACGAGTCGAAGTAGTATTCGCTGCCGTTGGGTGTCTGGTACAAAACTGAGTTGAACAGGTAGCTGATGCTATTGTCCATCACCGTCAGGCTGACGCCCTGCACCTTACCGGCTCCGGCATCCACGGTTACGCTGCCTGAAAGTTTTCCGCCGTCAGCCAGGGTTGCGCTGATCGGGTCGGTGACGATCGGCGTGGCGCGCGCCGCGACGGTAAGGGAGACAGAAATGAGTGCTGCACTGAGATAAAGTGGGAATTTCATTTAGATAACCTCGCTGGAATCTGTAGAGTGAGTATCCGTGGCGATCATTTCAACAGTCAAGCGAACTTTGGTAACCTCTTGAATTTTTTTCAAAAGGTCAATACCACGATAGTGCCACCAACGTCGAACGAAGCCGCCTTTGAATCCCACAAACCCCTAAAATATGACAACAACATCTCCGGCCAATCGCCGCGCGCAAGGGAGCATTCAGCGTAGAACACAAGGCTAATCCTATGAATGTCTTGCGCCTAACCCAACAGAATGAACATCGTACAGTGCATGGGCGATGCCTTTCCATGCATACTCTCCCAAAGCTCCATCAGTACAACCGCATTCCCAGCGGCTACATTGGATACGCCTCGCGTCGCTTCTCTTATCACCTCTAAGCTTGACTGCCTTTCGGCGGCTTGATTGCCTGATATTCCCGTCTGGCAGCAGGTCAATGACTACTTCCACTCGCCCGAGCTTGCCATGCACATGCGGCGGCGGGTGGTCGTCAGAAAAGGAGATAAACCAGACGCCGTCGAATGTCTTTGATCCCACGCCTTCAGTCTATTCGGCAACCGTATCCTTCACCATATCTTCATACCACTCCGCATACGGCGTATTCCTGACCATATGACGGTTCCAGTCCTTGGCTCCATCGGTCCACCAGACCGGCCCGCGCTCGCCCAGCCTGCGCTTGGCGTCGTCCACGGCTGCCCGCGCTTTCTCCCTGGCCTCGAGATCCCCCGCGCGCATCGCCACGCCCTTCTCCCGCCTAGCCTTCATCAACTCCCTGACAGCCTGCTCGCGCAGGTCGCTGTCGAGATTCGGGTTTGTGCATCGCCACAGCCGATCCCGCACCACGAAGTATCGGCCGTCCGGCGTGCAGGGTAGCGGCTCCGTTTTCTTCCCCATCAGGGGACATGATAGCCGGATTCACCAAAGATTGACTGGACTTTGCCGCGCCATTCGGCCAGGCTGGAAGCAGAATCACAAAGGCTTTGTATGTTTCACAAAAATGTTCCAAATTCCTCAGCAGGCGTAACGTCCTCCCCAAACCCTAATCCTAACGGCCCGCAACTCGTGCGCCGCCAGCCTGTGCCCCAGCGCTCGTCCACTTGGGTCGACGTCGCCGCGATCGCCGGGCGCCGCTGCTCGTCGTTCCTGGCCGAGGCAGCCGTGCTGGTGCTGGTCTTCGGCATCCTCGACTTCTTCATCCTGAAGGGACGCATGGAACTGCCCTGGATCGCCGGTGCGCTGGCCATCAGCGTCGCGCTGCTCGCAGCCAGCATCGCCACGGACCTCGGCACGCAGCGCTGGACGAAAGCGCATCCCTAGCGCGGCCGTCGAAGACACCGAAGACCATCAGTAAAGACTTGACAAACTCGGGGGGCGGGGGGGGGGGGGGGGGGGGGGGCGGGGGGGGGGGGGGGGGGGGGGGGGGGGGGG
>CAXTMK010000163.1:0-10398 GCA_964245315.1 uncultured Acidobacteriaceae bacterium
GGCGTAAACCGCGTTGATGCTGCCGGCGACCTGCGGAGATGAGCCGGTGAAGTCGATGTGGGCGGAGCCATCGGCGGGTGAGAGCGTAATAGCTACGCGGATGGCGATGGGATCGTCAGAGACGCCGCCGGAGTCGAGGAAGTCTTCGGCTTCGAAGCGGCCCGCGGGCATGGCGCGGAGTTCGGCGCGCATGAGGCGTTCGGAGTAGGCGATGAGGTCGTTGGAGAGTTCGTCCGTTTTGGCGTTGCCGAGTTTGGCCACGAGTTCCATGAGCCGGCGCTCGCCGACGCGGCAGGCGCCGATCTGGGCGTCGAGGTCGCCCTGGCGCTCGGCGGGGGTGCGGACGTTGTGCAGGATGAGCGAGAGGATCTCTTTGTTGAGGACGCCGCCGCGGATGAGGCGCACGGGCGGGATGCGGATGCCTTCCTGGTAAATTTCACGGGCGGGACCCATGGAGCCGGCGAACATGCCGCCTACATCGGCGTGGTGAGCGCGGGTGGCGGCGTAGAAAGCGGGATCGGCGAAGTCGCCAGTGAAGATGGGGACTACAAGAGTGATGTCGGGGAGATGGGTGCCGCCGGCGTAGGGGTCGTTGAGGATGGCGATATCGCCGGGAGCGAGCGCGATGGCGTCGACCACGGCGGCGACCGAGAGCGGCATGGAGCCGAGATGCACGGGCATGTGGTCGCCCATGGCGATGACGCGGCGGTGACGGTCGAAGAGGGCGCAGGAGTAGTCGCGGCGTTCTTTGATGTTGGGCGAGATGGCGGTGCGGCGGAGGGCCGCGCCCATCTCCTCGGCGATGGAGTGGACGCTGGATTGGAAGATCGCGAGTTCGATGGGGTTGGACATGGGCGTTGGTGGGATTAGAACAGACAATGGCAAAGGCAGAAGCAGGTCCCTTCCGGATGACAAACAAAAGGGGATGACAAACCAAAGAGGCTAGGGGTGGATGTGGAGGATCAGGTTGCTGAAGGTGTCGACGCTGAGTGTGTCGCTGGGCGGGAGGATGGTGGCGGAGCTGTACTCGGAGATGATGGCTGGGCCGGCGAAGGTGTCGCCGGGGTGAAGCTGGTCGCGGTTGTAGAGGCGGGTCTCGTGGATGGCTCCGTCGAAGAAGACAGGGCGGGTGCCGATGAGGGCGTGGCTGCCGTCGCCGGGGATAAGGGATTGTTGAGGCGGGACGAACGGTTCGGCGGCGGCTATGAGGCGGACGCGGACGTTGACGATTTCGAGCGCGCGGGATTCGTTCGAGAAGCCGTAACGGCGTGCGTGCAGGGCGTGGAACTCTTTGGCCATCGCAGGGCCGTAAGGGATTTTGAGCTCGTAGCCCTGGCCGGTGTAGCGGAGATCGGCGGAGCGCTGCGACTTCCCTTCCAGGCCTTCGGCTTTGAATTCGGAGAAGCCGAGGGATTCGAGTTCGGTGAAGGTTTGGTCGAGGTCTGCGTCGATGGGCTGCATGACGGTGCGGCTGTACTCGCGCATGGTGTCGGCGAGCAGGATGCCTACGGCCGAGAGCGCGCCGGGGAGCGCGGGGATGAGGACGCGTGGGACTTGCAGCGCGCGGGCAAGGGCGCAGGCGTGCAGCGGGCCTCCGCCGCCGAAGGCTACCAGCGTGAAGTCGCGCGGGTCGTAGCCCTTTTCGACGGAGATGACGCGGATGGCCTTCTCCATCGAGGTTTCGATGACGCGGAGGATACCGGCGGCGAAGTCTTCTATGCTGGCGAGACTCCCCTTTGCCTGGTCGAGGTAGTTGCGAGTACGTTCGAGGTCGAGCTTGACGGAGCCGCCGAGAAAGCGGTCGGTGTCGAGGCGGCCCAGGGCAAGGTTGGCGTCGGTGACGGTAGGCAGGGTGCCGCGGCCGAAGCAGATGGGGCCGGGCTGGGAGCCGGCGGACTCGGGACCTACGCGCAGCAAGCCGCCGGCGTCGAAGCGCGCGATGGAGCCTCCGCCGGCGCCGGCGGTGTGGATGTCGAGCATGGGCACGCCGATGGGGATGCCGGTAAGGATGGACTCGTTCGAGATGCGTGGCCCGGATGCGTCGACCAGGCAGACGTCGGTTGAGGTACCGCCCATGTCGAAGCCGATGATGTGATCGAAGCCGGCGAGTTTGGCCAGTTTGTAAGCTCCGATAACGCCGCCCGCAGGGCCGGAGAGCATGGTGCGGACGGGTTCGGCGGCGGCGATTCGCGCGGAGATGATGCCGCCGGAGGATTGCATCACTTCCAGGCGGGACTGTGGGTAGGTGGTGGAGATATCGCTCGCGAGCTTCGCGATGTAGGAGCCGACTTTGGGTGCGACGTAGGCGTTGGCGACTACGGTGGAGGCGCGTTCGTACTCGCGGAACTCGGGCAGGATGCGGTGGGAGATGGAGAGCGGCAGGTTGAGCGGGGCGAGAGCCGCGGCGATCTGGAGTTCGCTGGAGGGGTTAGCGAAGGAAAAGAGCGTGGAGACGGCGATGGCTTCCGGGTTGGCTTCGGCGATGAGTTTGACCAGGCTTTGGAGTTCCTCGTCGTCAATGGCGCGCAGGAGTTCTCCGGAGGAAGCCACGCGCTCGTTGACGCCGAAGCGGAGGGCTTTGGTGACGAGGCACTCGGGGATGGGCTGGAAGAGGTCGTAGAGCTTGGGGCGGGCCTGGCGGCCTATGGCGATCGTGTCTTCAAAACCCTTTGTGGTGACGAAGGCGACTCTCGCGCCTTTTCGCTCCAGCATCGCATTCGTTGCGACTGTGGTTCCGTGGCGGACTACGGCTTGTGTGCCGGGATCGATCTGGGCGAGGCCTTCGAGGACCGCCTGGCCCGGGTCGTTTCGGGTGGAGAAGACCTTCAGGACGATGAGGCGTTCACCGTTTAAGTAGACGATGTCGGTGAAGGTGCCGCCGGTGTCGATGGCTATGCGCATAGGAACAGTGGTCAGGGATCGGTGGTAAGTGGTCAGCGCTTGCCGGTCATTTTCTCGGGTGGCGTGGCGGGTGACAGGTTGGCAAGGTTCTCGTACATCAGGGCGTAGGTGGCGATCCAGTGCGTGCCCAGATAGCCGGCTGAGCCGATCTTGTCGTAGCCCTGCCTGGCGTTGATGGCGGCGAACTTGCGATAGACCGGCACGCGTGGGTCTTCCCTGGGCAGGCCGTTGGCGATCATGATGAAGTCGGCGGCGCGCTGGTAGTTCAGGCCAACCAGGTGCGCGTTGGGCAGGCCCTCTTCGTCGGTGCCGGTGGTGTCGCGGTTGCTGCCGTGCAGGGCATCGATGTCTTTGGAATAGACCTGGAATTCGGGTGCGTAGACGGCAGGCAGGAAGGTATCGAGCCACTTCGCGTAGGCGGGCGGCGTAAGAACGCGGCCCATCAGTGCGGCCTCGGCGAGGCAGGGCGAGGCGAAGTCGCCGAAGACGGGTTCGGCGGCGGTGGTGCAGTGTTTGTCGTTGCCGAAGAGGCGGACCGCAGTGTCGTGGATGGCGGTCTCGGTGGCGACATCGTGGGTTTCATTGGTGTAGTCGAGGGTGAAGATCATGTCGAGCGCGGTGTTGGGGTGCAGGCCGACGCGGATGGGATAGTTGAGGCTCTTGAGGTACGCAATGTAGCCGGCTGATATCCAGGTCGCGAGAGGCTCGAGCGTCGCAGCCATGCGCTTGCCTTCCGGGTCGTCCCAGGATTTGGCTTCGCCGTAGAGCTTCAGCAGCCAGGCGTAGCCGTAGGGTTTTTCGAAGTCTGCCAGCGGGCCTTTGAGGCCTTTGAAGTAAGCAAGCTCGCCGTCGATATTGTCTTTCTGGAGGTGGGTATCGAATTCGAGACGGATGGAGGGCGCGACGGCGATGGTGGGATCGCTCTTCATCAGCGAGGTCATCATCCACATGGAGTTGACGCTGGAGTGCCAGTCGAGACAGCCGTAGAAGGCGCGGTGGTGGTCGTACTCTTCGAGGATGTCGGGCTTGCCCTGGCGCTGCCACAGGTAGGCGCGGGCGCTGGCTCCGCCGGGCGCGGCGTGAGGATGGTCTTCGCAGCCGAGCGGGTTGGCGGCGAGCGCAAGACGCTGGACTTCGTCGTAGGCCGGGGGCGCCATGGCGGGCATGGACTTCAGGTAGTCGGCGATCTTTGCCGGGTCTGACTGGGCCAGCGCGGGGATGGTGAGGCAGAAGGCTAAGGCCAGGGTTCGCATGAGGGCGTCTCGGTTGAAAGTGGGAAAGCAAAGGCAGCAGCAGATCCCTGCGGGATGACAAACAAGGTGGAGCGATAATTCAGTTGGCAGCGGAATCGATTGGCGTCGGTGGAGCTTTGGGTTTGTCCGGGGCTAACGGGGCTGGGCCCTTTGCGGCGTTTTCGTAGAGCAGCGCGTAGGTGGCGAGGAAGTGCTGGCCCTCGTAGCCGGCGCTGCCGATCTGCTCGTAGGCGTGGTTCGCGCTCATATTCGCGAGGGTCTTGAGGACCGGTACGCGCGGATCGTCCTTGGGCAGGGCGTAGCTGATGGTGAGCAACGCCCAGGCCCGCTGGAAGCTGAGCGCGATAAGGTGCGATTTGGCGTTGAGCTGAACCTGCGCGTCGGGGCCGGTGGTGCTGGTGTGGCTGGTGTCGATGGGTTTGGCGTAGCCCTGGAAGATATCGGAGTAGACGGGCGGCAGGAAGTCGTCGAGCCACTTCAGGTAGACGGGTTGATCCATGACGCGGCCCATCAGCGCGGCTTCAGTCAGGCAGGAAGAGACATTGTCGGTGTTCTGCGGTTCGAGGCCGGTGGGGCAGTCTTTATCCGCGCTGAAGAGGCGCAGCGCGTTGGCGTGGATGGCGGTCCTGAGCGTGGTGTCTTCGGAGAGGTTGACGCCGTCGAGCGTCAGGCTCATGGCCCAGGCGGTGTTGGTGTCGGTGCCGGAGCGGAAGGGAAATTTGAGGTTGTAGAGGTAGTAGACATAGCGCTCGCTCATCCAGCGGGCGAGCGGCGCGATGGCGGTGGCGAGTTTGCGGCCATCGGGGTTGTTGCCGCCCCTGGTCTCGCCGTAGAGCTTGAGCAGCCAGGAGTAGCCGTAGGGCTGCTCGAAGTTGACGGGTCCGGCCGCGGGATCGATGGGACGGGGCTCGGCGAAGAAGGCGTATTCGCCATCCATGTTGCCCTTGCGGAAGTGTGTGGTGGCGATGTCCTTGATATCCGAGGCCAGGGGGATTTTGGGGTCCTGGCGAAGCAGCGACATCATCATCCAGGTATCGCCGACGGCGTCGTGCCAGTTAGCGCAGCCGAAGAAGGCGCGGTTGCGGTCGTAGCTTTCGAGCAGCAGCGGCAGCTTTTCGTAACCCCAGAGGTAGTTGTTGCGGGTGCCGGTGGACTCCTGCGGATGGTCGGCGCAACTGATGGCGAAGCTGGCCAGCATCTCCTTTTTCTGCTCGTCGAAGACGGGTGCAGTCGCGGCGGGAAGAGTCCTGGCGTAGTCGGCGACCTTCGCCGGGTCACTGCTCTGGGCAGCGGCTGAAGCGGCCAGCAGCAGCATTGCGAGTCCAGGGATGAAGCGCATGTTCGGGCGTCCTTGTGCGGGATGGTGGCGGAGACCTTAGTGTGCTTGAAGAGGTGGGGATGTGTCGAGAACAAGAGTAACGGCTAAGCATTAAACGCAGAGGATGCAACGATGAACCGAAGCGCAGCAGCATAAAACGCCACGCACACTGAGCAATCTGCCGCTGCAATGAGAGCAGATTGCGCGGAGGCCCTATGCCGGAAGCTGTTGTCATCCCAAAAATCGTCGTGCCGCCCCAAAACCAGCGGCGCGAACCATCAGTCTTTTACCGTCGGATGGAACGAAAGCTCGGAACGGGAACGCTTACCTCTGACAGCGATCTGGCTCGGCTGGTGGAAGAGCGGCTGCCACTGCTTTCGATTGAGTCTTTGACTTCGCACGGCCTCAGCGACGAAGAGATCTATACCTATATTGTTCCTCGGAGAACGCTGGTACATCGGAAGTCCAGGCGCGAACCGCTTACCCATGACGAATCCGACCGTGCCGTGCGTATCGCCAGGATCACTTCACTGGCGGAAGAGGTCTTCGGCGACGATGCGAAAGCCGGTCGATGGCTTCGCAGAATTAAAGAGCGTTTCAATGGACGTACTCCGTTGGAGGTCTCGCGAACCGAAGCGGGGGCGCGTCTCGTAGAGGAGATGCTGCTGCAATTGGATTACGGCATCTTTGCATGAGCGGTGGAGTCACTTTATGGCGCGTGAGCAACTACGCCACTCTGGACGGCGTGGCTGGGACGTATGTGGCGGGGCGTTGGCACACGAAAGGCCATCCCATTGTCTACTGCAGTGAGGACCCTTCCACGGCTCTGCTGGAAACTCTGGTTCACATCGAGATCGATGCCGAGGATCGACCGCAAATCTTCCGGGTATTGAAGATTCAGTCGTCTGCGGCACTCACGGTCGAGCGGGACTGATCCGTTGGCCATGCACTCATCGCGGTTCGCGCCAGGTCCAATAAAGCCTTTTGACCAACCCCGTCCCTTGCCAACGTCGACATGCCTTGAACGATAGCCATCGTCATGGTGGCGAGAGCTTGCGCGTTTGCCGTTCCGGGCAGGTGCCCCTCGCGGATGTCCCGTTCCGCCCTTTTTTGAAGAGCCTTGCGGTTTGCGTCGCGGATGTTCTTCAGGGCAGCTCGCACGCGCTGTGAATTGACCGACCCGCTGGACGCGGCGCTTGCGACCAGACACCCGGCAGGGGCGTCTTTTTGAGTGAACCACCGCGCGGAAAGCTCAAGAAGCTGCTGTGCAGCCTGCCGGGCGGAGCGAGCCTCCGCAATCAGCTCGGGAGTTGTCTTCGGTCCTGGGTTCGCATATTCTTCCAGGCATTCGAGGAAGAGAGATTCCTTGTCTCCGAAGGCGGTGTACAGGCTCGGCGCGGTTATGCCCATGGCGTTGGTGAGCTCAGCGACGCTTGTTGTCTCGTAACCTGTCTGCCAGAACTGCAACAAGGCCGCATTCAGCGCCCTATTACGATCAAACGAGAGCGGCCGTCCTGGACGTTTCGCTGCGGGAGGTTTTAACGTTTCCATAACAAGTAGTATGAAATCCCTTGACCAAAGTCCGCAACCCACGCATACTTTCCATAGTGTTCATTATGGAATCGAGGCGTCAATGGATCTACAGTTGAACGGGAAGCGTGCTTTGGTCACAGGAAGTACAAGTGGAATCGGGGAACAGATCGCGAAGACTCTTGCAGGGGAAGGTGTTCAGGTTGTAGTTCATGGCAGGCGAAAGGCCGAAGCCGACCGCGTGGTGCAGGAGATCACAGCGACTGGCGGAGTGGCCATGACGGCCATCGGCGATCTGGGAAGCGATGAGGAGACCGCCGAGGTCGTGAAAGTCTGCTTGTCGGCCTTCGGCGGTATCGACATCCTCATCAACAATGCGGGCGCTTTTCCAATGAAGCCATGGCTGCTATCGACTGCAGCTGAGTGGCTCGATCTGTATAACGCGAATGTGGGCTCGGTCGTACGGCTGGTCACGCAGCTTGTTCCATCGATGGTGGAGCGTAAGTGGGGCCGGGTCGTCATGCTGGGCAGCTTTCTCGGCCCGATGCCAGGCCCGCCTGTTGCTAATTACGGTACAACGAAGGCTGCCAACATCGCCCAGGCTGTGTCTTTGGCAAAGGAACTCGGCGGGACCGGCGTGACTGCAAACACCGTCAGCCCAGGGCCCATCCGAACACCGGGGATGGAAGCCGGGGCACGGGAGATGATGACCTCGCAGGGACAGGAGTACAACTTCGAGATGTTCGAGCAGTTCTACGTGCAGCAAACCCGTCTGCCCGCCGGCAGGATCGGCTCACCAATGGACATCGCGAACATGGTGGCTTTCCTCTCAAGTCCTCTCGCCGACTTCATCACAGGTGCCAACTTACGCGTCGATGGCGGCATGATGCCGACAACCAACTAGGGTGAAAGGGGCTGCCGCGAGTGGCAGCCCTCCTGGCCAGGTACCGCGAACCCGCGCAGTAGCGGAAGTTTGCATCTGCCAGGCCCGATCTGGAGCAGTTCGCATCGCCAACTGGCGTGAATTGCGCTTCTCGGCACTGATGTTCCGATCAGGCCGTTGATGTGACCTGATCGTCCTGGTCAGTCAGTCTTTAGGAAGATGACGAAATCCGCATCCTCCTTCTTGTTGTTGGTAGATTCCGTCTGGCAGGACTATAAGTTATGTAGAAGCCCTCACTTGCATCGCGCCGGCGGGCGTATCAGGGAGCAAGGTCGACTAGACGCGGAGAACGACATGACCAGGAAGCTGCTCTTCCCCTTTCTATCCTTGCTCGCCCTGTCAGCAGGCGCACAGGCCCCTCCCCACGTTCCGTATTCGGACCGCCCGATACTGAGCGAGACTACGACACAGGTTTCGGAGCATGTGTGGGAGATGACGGGCTTTCCAAACATCGCGATTGTCGTCGGCACCCGTGCGACGCTTATCGTCGATACAGGGATGGGTCCAGAGAATGGAGCCAGGGTGGCACAGGTCGTTGCCAGGCTCGCGCCCAGTAATTCCAGGCTGTTCCTGACAACGACGCACTACCACACGGAGCATGTCACCGGCGAGCCCGGCTTTCCTCCTGGCACCGTGCTGATCCGCAACGCGGTGCAGCAGCAGGAACTGGAAAAAGACGGGCACGTGCTCACTGACCTGTTCCGCGGTATGTCGGCGCAGAACAAGGAGCTGCTTGCGGGGGTCGTCCTGCGCTCGCCGGATGTTCTTTTCGATACCGAAGCCTTGATCGATCTCGGCGGTGGTGTTAAGGCCCGTCTGCTCTGGCTCGGTGGCGCCCACACCAAAGGCGACGAGCTAACCCTTGTCGAGCCGGACCAAACCCTGATTTCGGGCGATGTGGTGCAGAACAAAACCATGCCGAACATCTTCGGCGAGGACGGTACGCCTACGGAGTGGCTGGCCACGCTGGACAAGGTAGCCATGCTGAACGTGGCGCACGTGTTACCGGATCATAGCGCACCGGGGGATGGATCTCTCGTTGCCTCAGAGCGGGACTTGATCGTCGCAATCCGCACACAAGCCCTTGCACTGAAGCGCCGAGGTATCTCGGTCGATGCAGCCGGGAAAGAAATCAGCGCTACATTTAACAAGCAGCATCCCGACTGGGAAGATACCAATGTCTCCACATTCGTGAAGAGCGTTTACATCGACCCGGCCGATCCTCGCTAGAGGAATGATACGGCAATGATGCGCAAAAACCTGTATAGACTCCGACCCGGGAGGCGAGCACGAATTTGGATCAGGATGCAACCAGCAAAGGCGACCTTATTCATGTCACCAATGCTCGTCGTGCAGACGCTTTAGCCTTCCAGAGCAGTTCTCCTCCCGCGACAAGGTGAGGAGGCTTTATGAGTGTCCATTCTGTCACTCGTGCGAGGCGCTCAATGTTCAAGGCACCACTCGGTCTGAACCTGACAGCCAATCATCGTGATGCCCTCTATCTCATTCACAGGACAAGGCGAGTCGAGTTCGACGCTGCGCTAATTTGCATCGGTCTGTTGAGGCTTCGCACTCTCAACAGACCGCGTTGATTTCGACAAATCGCAATCTCGTCAGTCGACTTTGACGACGCGGAGAGGCACCGCGCATGGAAACGCTGAATAGCTCCCGCGTGTAAGACGCGGCTCCGCATCTTGCTCAAACGTGTCCTTCATTTCGACTCGCGTTGCCTGACCGTAGCTGGACCTTAAGCCGAAACAAATGGAGCTGTCTTCCTCACCCGGAACCTGTGGGCGGCCACCCAAAGACAGAGAAAAGGCGAGTTGGCTTTAGAGTGTTTCGCAATACGCAAGGATAAGTTTGGCAAGATGCTCTCGTAATTGGCGGACGGCTCTCGGCGAAGGGCTGGTTTCGAGGTGACCACGAATCGTGCCTGCCAGCGTCAGGAAGATCATGTGCGTCATGTATTTGAGGTCCGCTGAGGCTGGCATACGCGCTGTCTGGAACATCGCCAACATCGCGTCTTCGTAGCGCCGGCGGATCCGATCCACGATCAGGCTGCCTCCCGGTTCCGCGGCGATGCGATAGAGAGCCACCGACGTGTCCCGGTCTGTCAGCTTCTCATCGACAAAACGGTTCACCAGCTCTGTGACCATGATCTCCAGCGGTTCAAAGTGGTTTGCTGCGCAGACCTCTTCCACGGCGCGCGTGACCCTGTCCATGTGTTGTTCGAGTACCGCAAACAATAACGACTGCTTGTTCGGAAAGTACTGGTAAAGCGTTCCGACCGATACCCCGGCCCGTTCTGCAACCCGTACGGTCGTCAGTCGTTCCTGGCCGGCTTTCAGCAAAACCTGAATAGTAGCGTCGTTGATTGCCCGCACGGTGATCACGGACCGGCTTTGTTGCGGCGTCTTTCTTGGTTCGAGCTCGAGCAGGGCTGCTTTTGTCAT
>CAXTMK010000164.1:0-10344 GCA_964245315.1 uncultured Acidobacteriaceae bacterium
AGCACGCGGCGGCGGCGGCGGTGCGCGTCCGGCTGCCCGTCCGACGATGATTATCGCGGACCGCTCGCTCGATACTCTGGCCGGACTGCGGCTTAGCGGCACGGTCCTGCCTGCTTTCGTCGAGACGTTGATGGCGCCCTCCGGCCACACCTTCGCGGAGCTGAAGCCGCTGATCGATGCGGGCAAGGAGCTGCCGGCGTTCGACATGAAGGAGACCATCCACGCCAATACGGTGGTCGAGATGGGCGCGCCCATCGACACGCAGAATGTGGTGGGTCTGCTGGAGGGTTCGGATTCGAAGCTGAAGAAGGAGTATGTCGTCATCAGTGCGCACCTGGACCACCTGGGCGTGGGTCGTCCGGTGAATGGGGACGCCATCTATAACGGCGCGATGGACAACGCGTCGGGCGTGGCCAGCGTGATCGAGTGCGCGAAGATTCTGGCGCACGGGCCGCGGCCGAAGCGGTCGATCCTGTTTATCGCGCTTACGGGCGAGGAGATGGGAGAGCTTGGCTCGGCGTACTTTGCCGCGCATCCGACGGTGCCGAAGGAGAATGTCGTGGCGGACCTGAATATGGATATGTATCTTCCGCTGTTCCCGCTGCGCTATCTCGAAGTGCAGGGTCTGGGCGAGTCGACGCTGGGCAACGATGCGCGGGCGGTGGGGCAGTTGAACGATGTCGAGGTGCAGTTCGAGAAGCAGCCGGAGGAGAATCGCTTCATCCGCTCGGACCAGGTGAACTTCGTCGCCAACGGCATTCCGGCGGTGGCGTTCAAGTTCGGCTGGACGCCGGATTCGCCGGAGATGAAGACCTTCAACGACTGGGTGAAGACGCGCTATCACCAGCCGTCGGACGACCTGCAGCAGCCGGTGGATAAGGTTGCGGCGGCCCAGTTTACGAATCTGTTAGCGCAGCTTGCGACCCGGGTTGCGGATGCGAAGACGCGGCCGGAGTGGTATCCGGAGAGCAGCTTCGCGCATCAGTAGCAAGAAAGGCTTGGTTCTTGAGCTGTGAGCTTAATAGCTGTCAGCTGACAGCTCAAGACGACCGGCTTTGGGACTGCTTCGTTGTCATTGCTCCTAAATGACTATGCCTCTTGCTCAGGCTGGGATAGAACGGGCCTCCGTCCCTAAAGCTTTATCACGCACTCAACATTTCCACTCGCCTTGCCGCCTCATCGATCCCCGCCTGCACGCCGACGATCGCGTACAGCTTCCCGGCTTCGGCCCACATCGCTCGCGCTGTTGAATGGTCTCCCAACGCCTCCATCAGCAATCCATATCCGCGCAGCGTATTGGCGAGATCGAGCGTTCCCGTCGCCGCATCCTGCCGGTAGATGGCCAACGCTTCGGCGTAGTTAGTCTTCGCCGCCTCAAACTCGCCGGCCTCGCGCTGCATATCCGCGACGTGCCGCACGGTATGGGCGAGCCGCAGCGGAGCATCCATTGTGCGCAACTGCGCGACTGCGGCTTCATAGCCGCGCAAAGCGCCTGCCAGGTCGCCGGCGTTGCGTGCCGTGCGGCCTTCCTCGATCTTCTGTTGCGCGGCGTCCATCATGCCAGAAAGAATATCGCATCCAACGAGCGTGACTGGCAGGATCCGCATCGGCATCTCGGGCTGGCGATACAAGCACTGGCGCGGCTCGTTCTATCCGGCCGGCCTGCAGCAGCGGCGCGAGTTGGAGTTCGCCGCGAACATCTTTCCCTCGGTCGAGATCAACGGCACGTTCTACTCGCTGCAGCGGCCTGCGTCGTTCGAGCGCTGGGCCGCGGAGACGCCGCCGGGCTTCGTCTTCGCGCTCAAGGGCGGACGCTTCATCACGCATATGCGCAAGCTCATCGGCGTGGAGACGGCGCTGGCGAACTTCTTCGCGTCGGGCGTGCTGGCGCTGGGCGAGAAGCTCGGGCCGATCCTGTGGCAGCTTCCGCCGCAGATGAAGTTCAACGATCCGGCGCGGTTCGCGGCGTTCTTCAAGCTGCTGCCGCGTTCGACTCGCGCGGCGGCGAGGCTGGCTCGCAAGTGCGACGAGCGCATGCTGGCGCCGGGACGTTCGCTGCTTAAGGCTGCGGTGGATGTTCCTCTGCGGCATGCGATCGAAATACGGCATGAGAGCTTTGCGTCGGCGGAGTTTCTGAAGCTACTTCGCAAGTATGACATCGGCCTGGTGGTTGCGGATACGGTGGAGTGGCCGTTGCTGATGGATGTGACTTCGGACCTGGTGTACTGCCGCCTGCATGGGTCGGAGCGGCTCTATCACTCGGGCTATGAGGCCGAGGCGATCGAGGTCTGGGCGCGGAGGATCGTGGCGTTTGCGACTGGGCAGGTTGCGGAGGGACGATACGCGGGTACGCCGATAGCGGATGAGCGGCCGCGCGATGTGTTCGTCTTCTTCGATAACGACGCGCAGGTGAGGGCGCCGTTCGATGCGCAGGCGCTGATGGCGAGAGTGGCGGAGTTGCAGCCGCCCCCCATCTCAAACGACACGACCGTTTAAGACGGGGCACCCGGAAGATGGTGTCCTCAGCGGAGGACGTACATGCGGTAGCTGGCGGGATACTCCTCTCGGCTCCACCAGCGCTCGGTGCGGTTTGGAGTCCAGTCGGTGTCGAGGCGGTAGCGGCTGGTCAGGAATGCCTGCAACTCGGGCCAGAGGGCCAGCTTCTCGTAGTGGTCCGGGCCGCTGGGCTGCAGATAGCTGGTGACGACGATGACCCGTGGCGGATGCGTGAACGCTTCGTTGAACTGCGCGCGGGTTTGCTGGACGGCGGGTTCGTTCGCGGGGCCGAAGAGCAGGAAATCGGCCAGCACGCCGGTCGCGGGCAGCAGGCGCATCTTGTAGAGGGTGGTGCCGCAGCCGGAGAACCAGTCGATGCATTGGACTTGTCCTGAAAGAGCGGGTCCGCCGAGGCGGTTCAGGTTTTGTTCGAGCGAGGAGATCAGGTCGGTCTGGCGCCAGCGGATGCGGTGGATGATGACGGCGGACTGCGGGCCGAGCCAGAATCCTCCGGCGCAGAGTGCGGCTAATGCGAGGACCGCCGCTCCTTTTGCGCGCAAAAAGCGGCTTTCGAGCAGCGAGATCGCGGAGGTGAAGTCGGTGGCCATCAGCGGCAGCAGGAATGCGAGCAGGGGATAGCGATAGTAGGGCCAGCCGCGCGCCTGCACCAGGTACGAGACCAGCCCGAAGGCGACACCGCTGAGCAGCATGCCGCGCTGCCAGTCGAGCGCTGAACGGGCGAGTGCAAGCACTGCGAACCATAGGATGACAAGCGCGATCAGCGGCGAGACGCTGTGCTGCACCAGGTAGCTGAGCGGACGGTGGCCGAGGCTCTCGTAGAACGGGACGATGGTATGCAGACCGATCCAGAAGGCGCGCAGCGAGCCTTGCCGGAGCAGGAATGCGAGCGCGATCAGCGGGCCGACGAGCATTCCGATGCCGGCCCAGAAGAACGTCCATACAGGATGCAAAACCGGGTGCCCCATGTCTCGCTTTTGATACATGGGAGCGGGTTGACGCATGACCCACGCGGCGATCGCCAACTGGCTGAGGCTGAGCGGCAGCGCCGTCGGCTTGATGGTGAATGCGACGCCCGCAATCAGCCCGAAGATCAGGACTCCCCACCACGCGCGGCGCTTGACGGCGATGAAGAGCACGGCGGTCGCGGCCAAGAGCAGGACCGCCATGGTGAGGTCGCGCTGGCCGCCCTGCGCCATGCCATCGCGGCCGTGGATGAGCGCGAAGAGGCATGCGGCGAAGGTCGTGGCGAAACCTCCTGCGCGGCGGGTCACGACCGAGTACGCGGCCGCGGCGATGGCGAGCAGCGAGAAGTCGAAGATGCGCCAGGCGAGCGCGCCGCCGCCGAGGGTCTTCATTACGCTCATTTCGATCAGGTAGGAGCCGGGCATGTTCATGTCGCCGAGGTCTCGGTAGGGCGCGCGGCCGTGGGCGATGAGGAAGCCGATGTAATGGATTAGCGAGGCGTCGCCGACCAGCGGCCAGTGGACGCTCCAGAGGACGAAGAGCAGCGTGGAGACAAGCAGGCTCGCGGCGATGGCGAGGCGCAGGAGTTGGAGGCAGCTGGACATCAGGGATCAGGATACGGGAACGCAACGGCCTGGTCTTAGAGTTTGGAGTTCTGAGTTGAGAGTTCGGAGTAGGTGCGAGAATGGGGCATGGCAAATCTGGTGATGGTGTATGGAATGCGGCTGCTGCCGGCGGATGAGATCGCGTCGGTGGGCGAGGCGCCGGTGGCGTTGAAGAACGGCAATCAGGCCGCGGTGACGATGCATGTGCTCGAAGGCAGCCGCGAGCAGATCGAGGCGCAGCTGCGCCTGAGTATCGACGCCTTCTTCGATTTTTATCCGGAACGATAATGGAGCGATTTGGAGCCGGAAGCGACTTCTCTGCATCTGACCAGATGACTTCAGCGCAGAAGGAGATGACTTGATGGCGGTTCCGACGAATGGTGCTACGGCGGGGATGCGGCCGAAGGTGGTGGTAATCGGCGGTGGGTTTGGCGGCCTGCACGCGGCGCTGGCGCTGGCCGACCAGCCGGTGGATGTGACCATCGTCGATCGGCGCAACTACTACCTGTTTCAGCCGCTGCTGTATCAGGTGGCGCTGGCGGTGCTGTCGCCGGCCGACATTGCGCAGCCGATCCGCTCGATCGTGCGCCACCACCGCAACATCCAGGTGTTGATGGAAGAGGTGGTCGGGTTCGATGTGCCGAAGCAGCGGGTGCATCTGAAGTCGGGCGCGCAGCTGGAGTTCGACTACCTGGTGGTCGCGACTGGATCGACGCACTCCTACTTCGGCAAGGAGGAGTGGGCGGCGATAGCGCCAGGCCTGAAGACGCTGGAGGATGCGGTCGAGATGCGCCGTCGCATTCTGCTGGCCTTCGAGCTGGCCGAGCGCGAGATGATGGAGACAGGGCGGCATCCGGCGCTGAACTTCGTCGTCATAGGCGGCGGCCCGACGGGCGTGGAGTTGGCGGGTGCTATCACCGACATCGCTAAAGTGTTCATGACGAGAGACTTCCGCCACATTGATACTTCCGCGGCCCAGGTGATCATCCTCGAAGGCTCGCCGAAGATCCTGGGCATGTATCCCGAGGACCTGCAGAAGAGCGCCTGCGAGCAGTTGCAGAAGCTGGGCGTGAAGCTGCGAGTCGGCGCGCATGTGACCGATGTCCAGCCGGGGTATGTGATGGTTGGCGACGAGCGGATCGACTCGGTGTGTACGCTGTGGGGAGCGGGCGTGCAGGCTTCGCCGCTGGGCAAGCTGCTGGGTGTCGAGACGGACAAGAAGGGCAGCGTGCTGGTGGATGAGCACCTGAATCCGAAGGGTCTGCCCAACGTGTTTATCTGCGGCGACCTGGCCCATATCGAGCAGGACGGCAAGCAGGTTCCCGGCGTGGCGCAGCCGGCGATGCAGATGGGCGACTATGCCGCAGCGCGCATTCTGCAGATGGTAAGCGGCAAGCTCAAGTCGAAGGGTTTTCGCTACTTCGACAAGGGAGATATGGCTACGATCGGACGAGCGGCGGCGGTGGCCAAGATCGAGTGGCCGTTCAAAGCGCACTGGAGCGGCTTTCCGGCCTGGGTTGCCTGGCTCTCGGTGCATATCTTCTTCCTGATCGGCTTCCGCAACCGGTTTGCGGTGTTCCGGCAGTGGGCGTGGACGTACTTGACGTCAAACGATGGTGCGCGGCTGATCACCGGTTCGCAGATTCTGCCCGGTTGGGACGTGCGCGAGGGCGACGGCGCCGGCGAGTTGACGACGCGGTCGCTGGAGTCGGTGCCGGGCGTGATGGCTCCGGTTGGAGAATCCAGGTAGAACCTACCCCGTAGGCGGCAGGTGGACTTCGCCGGTGCTGCGCCGGCGTCGTTTCAGCTTGCCGCGGTTCTTGAACATAAAGACCTTGCGGCAGCCGCTGCACTCCCATGGGTACAGGCCAAAACGGTAGAGGATGAAGTTTTGCATAAAACCCTGACGTTTCGTTCGCGCGGTTCGGGCGCTTCCGCACTGCGGGCATAGGGGAGGGGAGGATAATTCCGGCATTGAACCTCTGCAAAGCAACTCTGTAATCGTATGATGCGCTACAACGTTATACAAGGCTGGCCCTCGCTTTGGCGAAGATTCAACATCCCTGATCGACGAAAAAGGCTGGCATCCCCGTGCGGGCCGCTTGCGTCCGAAGGGCATTGCGGGGAGGCGAAAGATGGCGCAGGCGAAGCGGGTTGTGGGCAAGAAGGTGCGATATGCGGTGGTGGGCGTGGGTTGGATCGCGCAGACGGTCTTCCTTCCCGGAGTGGAGCATACCGGCAACAGCGAGGTGGTCGCGCTGGTGACAGGGCATGAGGAAAAGGCCGAAAAGGTCGGCGAGAAGTACGGAATCGAGAAGGTCTATACCTACGACCAGCTGGGTGAGCTGCTCGGTTCGGGCGAGATCGACGCGGTCTACCTGGCGACGCCGAACTTCGACCATGTGGAGTATGCCGTGCAGACGCTCGAGGCCGGCATTCACCTGCTGATCGAGAAGCCGATGGCGATCTCGGTCGAGGAGTGCGAGCGCATGATCGCGGCCAGCGAGAAATCCGGCGCCAGGCTGATGGTGGCGTACCGCCTGCACTTTGAGCCGGGAACGTTGAAGGCGATCGAGCGGGTGCGCAATGGCGAGATCGGAACGGTGCGCTTCTTTAATTCCTCATTTTCCCAGCCGGTCTCAGGGCAAAATCATCGTGCCAAACATGGCTTCTGGGCTGGGCCGGTACCGGATATGGGGCCGTATCCGCTGAACATGGTGCGCAATCTGTTCGGCGCGGAACCGATCGAAGTCTTCGCAACCGGCGTCTGCACCGATCCGGAGCGGTTCGTGGACGTGGACGGCAAGCCGTTCGAGGATACTGTCGCCGTGACGCTGAAGTTCGAGGCGGAGCGTATTGCGTCGTTCGTGCTGAGCTACAACGGCGGCGATCTGGACGACTTCCGCATCGTCGGGGCGAAGGGCGATCTCTTCTCCGACCCGGCTTACCAGGTCGGCGCGGCGATGAAGCATGTGGTGACCATCGCTAAGGAGAAGAGCAGCGAAAGCTTTAAGAAGACGGACCACTTTGGTGGGGAACTGAAGTACTTTTCGGAGTGCGTGCTGGAAGATCGCCAACCGGAGCCCGACGGCGAGGAAGGCATGCTGGACCTGCGCGTGATTGAGGCTATCGAGCAGGCGCTGCTGACGGGCGCGGTGCAGCATCTGCCGCCGTACTATCGCAGCCGCCGCCCGGATACAGCGCAGGTGCAGACGCTGGATGCGACGAAAGAGCCGGAACTTGTCGGCGCGCACCAGCCGAGCAAGGGACAGTGAACGCTCCGAAGATGAACATTCTGCGAATTTAGCCCCGCGTCTCGTGAATAAGTTTCGCGCTATTTTATGCTGAACGGACACATCAGTTATCGAAGTCGTTGCTGGGCCTAAGTTTGCGCGTCCTGATCAGGGCGAAGTGCGTCATGGTAGACATAGGTCGGGGAGCGGCCAAAGGGGCCGTTCCGGACATCGTCCATGAATCTTCACTTGCTGCCCGACATCGTGGCCATGCTGATCCTGATGGGGGTGCTCCTATCGCTGCGCCGCAGGCATCGCGATTCCAGCGTCACCCTGTGGATGCTTGGGCTTACCTTCATCCTGCTGGAGGCGTTCGGGTACGCGATTGTGCGCGGCGCGTCAGGGTTCGGTAATCTGGCCCACGCGTTTGCGCTCGACTCGTATGTCCTGGCGGCAGTCACCTTTGCATGGGCTTCGCGCGAGGACGTTCTGCCGGGATGGACGCAATTGCCCATCTATCTCCCATCCGCGGTTCCGCTGTTTTTCCTCACTACGTTGTATGGCTTCAACAAGGGCAGCCCGCGGGTATACGTCTATGTGACGGCTGTGTCGCTTATCCCTGGGGCGATTTATCTGCTTATCTTTGTCCGATCGCGTATGCGGTTCAGGCTGCGCTCGCTGGCCGAGCACATAGTGCTTTGGGGCCCGATGACATGGATGGCGATGACCGGCCAGCTGCGCCTGCTGATCTACTGGGGGCTGGCAACGCTGTACCTGATGGTTGCGATCTCGTTTCGCAGCCGGGTTCGGCGCGATGGCGTGGGCGGAATCGTCATCGTGTCCGGCTTCACAATCTGGGCGCTCTGCTTTCTGTTGCATCCGTTCGTTCGCGACAATCCGTTGTACAACGACCTGAACGAACAGATATGGACAATGCAGAAGTTCTTCGTCATCATCGGCATGCTGCTGGTATTGCTGGAAGAGCAGACACGCCGCCTCAAAGCGGAGGCACTGCACGATCCCCTGACGGGCCTTCCCAACCGCAGGCTGTTTGAAGACCGGCTGATGCAGGCGCTGGAGCGGGCGCGCCGCACCGAACGCAGCGCCGCGCTGTTCGTCATCGACCTGGACAACTTCAAACAGGTGAACGATACCTACGGGCATCGCAGCGGCGACGAGGTACTGGCCAGGGCGAGCGAGCAGCTGAAGGGTAAGATTCGCGCCATGGACACGCTGGCGCGGTGCGGCGGCGACGAGTTTAACGTCATCGTCAACGACCTGATGACGATCGGAGACTGCGAGCGCATCGCCGACGCGCTGCGGGCGTCCATCGCATTGGTGGAGATGCCGGAGGGTTCGACGCAAAAGCTGCGCGGAAGCGTGGGCTTCGCGGTCTTCCCGGATGAGGCGACCGCCGTGGATACGCTGGCGGAGTTGGCCGATCTGAGGATGTATCGGGATAAACGAAGACGAGTCGAGGTTTAGAAAGAAAAGACTGCCACGGATAAAGAGGAAAGACGGATTTGTAAGGATTAGATCCTCCTCAATCCGTCTTTCACCTGCAAGCTGTTGTCTCTAGGCTCCGACCGGCTCTTCGACCTTTACCTTTACCGGCGTGAGCCAGTTGTGGCCATCCTTGCGGGTGCCGTGGACGATGCCGAAGAACTCGTCGTGCAGCGCGGTCGTGATGGGGCCCTGCGTGCCGTCGCCGATGACGATGCGGTCGACCGAGCGGATGTGGGTTACCTCGACCGCGGTGCCGGTGAAGAAGGCTTCGTCGCAGACGTAGAGCAGCTCGCGCGGCAGGGTCTGCTCGACGACCGGGATGCCGAGATCCTTCGCCAGCGTGATGATGCTGCTGCGCGTGATGCCGTTGAGCACCGCGCTGGTGAGCGGGGTGGTGTAGAGGACGCCGCCCTTGACGATGAAGAGGTTCTCGCCCGAGCCTTCGGAGATGGTGCCGTTCACGTCGAGCGCGATGCCTTCGTCGTAGCCGTTAATCGCGGCTTCCATGCGGATGAGCTGCGAATTCAGGTAGTTTCCGCCAGCCTTGGCGAGCGTGGGCGTGGTATTGGGCGCGTTGCGGTTCCAGCTGGAGACGCAGACGTTGGCGCCCTCGTTGCCGGGAACATATTTGCCCCACGGGAAGTTGGCGACGTATACCTCGACCGGCGCGCCGATGGGATTGACGCCGATTTCTCCGTAGCCGCGGAAGGCCACGGGACGGATGTAGCAGGGAACGATGCCGTTGGCTTCGACGACGGCCACCACCGCCTCAGATAGCTCGGCCAGGGAAAAGCCGAGCGGCATGCGATAGATGGCGCCGGAATCCACGAAGCGCTGCATATGTTCGGTAAGCCGGAAGATTCCGGCTCCTTCATCCTGCTTATAGCAGCGGATGCCCTCGAAGATGGACGATCCGTAGTGGACAACGTGGGACATGACGTGAATCGTGGCGTTCTCCCAGGGAATCAAATCCCCGTTGTGCCAGATATTTGCGGTCGTCTGAAAAGGCATGGCGAAGCTCCTCTAGTTGGTCTCGATTATAAGTCGAAATTGGGTAGGTACGGACTTTTTGAGGCGGCGTGGGAGAATAGTTCGTAACGTATTTTGTTCAAAAGCAATACTTGCTGCCTTCTTTTAGCGGCGTTCCTCTTCTGGCACAGCATCAGGTTTCGCTTGCGGGCATCGAACACTCGGCCTACGTGCGGTTCTCTTTGCTCGCGCTCAGCTCCATCTTCTTTCTGGTCGATCCGTTCGCCGCCCTGCCGACCTTTCTGGCGGTGACGGAGGGCGCCGATCGCCATCGCCGGCGCGCCATGGCGTGGAAGGCGAGCGTGACTACCTGCGTGGTGCTGACGGCGTTCGCGCTGGCCGGCCAGTACATCTTCAAGCTGTTCGGGATCACGCTGCCGGCATTCGAGATCGCGGGCGGCATCGTGCTGGGGGTGTTCGGGCTGGACATGCTGAGCGCGAGACGCTCGGCGGCGCGGAGATGCACACGCTGGTCTCGGGCGTGAGCGACT
>CAXTMK010000165.1:0-10325 GCA_964245315.1 uncultured Acidobacteriaceae bacterium
TTGGGGCAAGAAGCAAATAACTTCAAAGCAATTCACTCGATTTGCCCACAAGTTGGGCGACGGGGATGACCTCGGTCATCCCATTCGCGCGTTTACGTGCCCGTCTCAAACGGCTTCATCATTTGACGCTCGGTGTACGCGTTCGCCGATGCCGACGATCTACTCCCCCACCTCAATCGCGACGGAGCGGCGATTGAGATGGGGCACCCGGAGTTTCGTGTTCGCTCAAATTGGCGGTGGGGCGGCGGGGTCGACGGTGTTCATGCCAGGCAGGATCGTGCTGGTGGCCTTGAACTTGCGGTAATCGCTGTCGTGGATGCGGACGGCGCCGTGCAGCGAGAAGAAGAGCAGGTAGTGCAGCTCGCCCTGGACTTCCAGCGCAGCGGGCAGCCAGATCTCATCGTTGATCTTGACCGATGAGGCGCGGAACCAGGTGCCTTTTTTTACGCTGCCCACGATGCCCCCGCCGACCTTGAAGTCGTTCACGAAACGGGCTTCGAGATGCTGGACCACCTCGTCCTGTTCGTCGACCCAGACCGTGCCGGAGAGCTCTTTGAAGGCGCCCTCGGCGGTGTTGTGGGTCTTGGCGTGGGGGTCGCCGGTGTAATCGACGGCGATGGTATCGCGTCCGTTTACGGTTTCGCGGCGGGGGTTCGAGAAGGCGCCGAGTTCGAGGATTCGCGAGAGCGTGATCTCGTCGTGGCCGCGGGCGTCGGTCTCCTTGCCCTGGGCATTCTTTCTGTCGCGCATTTGCTTCAGTTGGGCGCTGAGCTTGTCGAGGCGTTCGTCTTCCTTCTTCAGTTCTTCGGGGGTGAGCGGTCTGCCGTCGCGGGCCAGCGTACGCCTTACCTGGACGCCGTTGAGGTAGAAGACCTCGGACTCGGTCGACTCGGTTTTCTTGACGCCGTCGTGGCCGTCAAGTTTGTCCTCCTGATAAGCCTGGTGGAAGATATAGTTCTTTGCGATATCTTCGGATTGGCGCTCGTGGGCTTCGACCGCGCGCATCATCGTGGGAATGTCGGGCAGCGGCTTGTCTTCCTGGCCGGGACAAGCTGAGGCCGACAGCAGGAGCAAGGCGGTCGCGAGGGTGGGTCGGAGCTTGCTCATAAGCGTTGGACGCAGCGTCGTTGCCGAGCGGAGGGCAAAAGCAGATCCCGGACGGGATGACAACAAAGAGACGGGTAAATGTTCGGTGTGCGAATATCGGCGATGGGGATGCCTTTGCAGTGTCGATGGGACTAGCATACCAAGTGACGGGAGTCGCAAGGCTCCCATGACTTTAAAGCGGACAAGGCGGGACAAATGGCAACCAAGGTGAAGAGGACGGACGAGATTATCGGGACGGCGCAGGCAGGAAACGCGGGCAGGGCCGCCACATTTGAGGTGTTCCGGCGCTGGGGCTACCTGCAGACGCAGCTCGATCCGCTGGGCCAGTACCTGCCGCCGGAGCCGTTCCCGGTTGCGCTGCCGGAGGGCGAAGACGATGCGGCGGCGGAGGCTCGCGGATTTTATTGCGGGACCATCGGCATCGAGTACATGCACATCGCCAACGCCGAAAAACGCGAGTGGCTGGAGGCGCAGATGGAGCGCCCGGCGCCGGTTCCCGACCAGAAGCGCGTACTGACGGGCCTGATCAAGGCGGAGATCTTTGAGCAGGTTATCCAGGCTCGTTACCTGGGCACGAAGCGCTTTTCGCTCGAGGGGCTGACCGTGCTCATTCCGTTCCTCGATCGCACGCTGGAGGTGAGCGCAGGCTGCGGCGTGACCACGGCGGTGCTGGCGATGAGCCATCGCGGACGCCTGAACGTGATGGTGAACACGGTCGGCCGCGATGCGGCGCAGATCTTTACCAAGTTCGAGGATGTGGACCCGCGCTCGACCATGGGCGGCGGCGATGTGAAGTATCATCAGGGCGCGACCGGCACGTATGTCTCGCCTGAGGGTAAGGAAATTGCGCTGCATCTGGCGTCAAATCCGAGCCATCTGGAGGCTGTCGATCCGGTGGCGCTGGGGCGCACGCGGGCCAAGCAGACGCGCATCGACGACGAGGTGGGCGACGAAAGCGGGCTGTCGGGACAACTGCAGGTTTTGCCGGTGGTCATCCACGGCGACGCGGCGTTCGCGGGTCAGGGCATCCTGGCCGAGACGCTGAACATGGCCGTGCTGCAGGGCTATAACGTGGGCGGAACGATCCATGTGATCGTGAACAATCTGCTTGGATTTACGGCGGTTCCGGAGGAGTCGAACTCATCGCGCTTCGCGACCGACATTGCGAAAAGGCTGCCGATGCCGATCTTCCATGTGAACGCCGAAGACCCGGACGCGGTGATGCGCGTGGCTGCAATTGCGGCCGAATACAGGCACAAGTTCGGGTCGGATGTGGTGGTCGATCTGATCGGCTATCGCCGCCATGGGCACAGCGAAGTGGACGATCCGACGGTGACCTCGCCGAAGCGCTACGCGATCATCAAGGACATGCCGGAGCTGTACAAGACCTACGCCAAACGCATCGGCGTCGACCCGTCGGCCGAGGTAGCGGCGATGCAGGAGATGTTCCTGGCCGAGCAGAAGGAGGCGCAGCAGGCCGATAAGGTGCCGCATCTCTGGGAGATTCCTTCGTACTGGGATAAGTTCCGTGGCGGCGCGCTGAGCGAGGAAGACAAGGCGCTGAAGACCGGTCTCGACGCGGCGACGGTAAAGTCGCTAACCGCAGGGTTAACCGCGTATCCCGAGGGCTTTCACATCCATCCCAAGGTGAAGAAGCTGTACGAGCAGCGCATGGAGATGGCCGAGGGCAAGCGTCCGTTCGACTACGGCATGGCCGAGCTGCTGGCGTTCGCTTCACTGGTGACGACCGGCACGCCAGTGCGTTTGACCGGGCAGGATTCGCAGCGTGGCACGTTCAATCAGCGGCACTCGGCGCTGACGGATACCGAGACGGAGTTTAAGTATATTCCGCTGCAGCACATGGCTCCGAAGCAGGCGCGGTTTGAGGTTTACAACACCTTGCTGAGCGAGCAGGCGGTGCTGGGATACGAGTGGGGCTACTCGCGCGATTATCCTGAGGCGCTGGTGCTTTGGGAGGCGCAGTTCGGCGACTTCGCCAACGGCGCGCAGATCATCATCGACCAGTTTCTGGCGGCGGCGGAGGCGAAGTGGAACCTGCTCAGCGGCCTTGTGCTGCTGCTTCCGCATGGCTACGAGGGCCAGGGTCCGGAGCACTCGAGCGCGCGTCTGGAGCGGTATCTGCAGCTGGCTGCGAACGACAACATGGTGATCGCGCAGCCGTCGACCGCGGCGCAGCATTTTCATCTGCTGCGGCGGCAGGCGCTGCGCAGCTGGCGCAAGCCGCTGGTGGTGATGACGCCCAAGAGCATGCTGCGGCATCCGGATGCGTCGTCGAGTGTGGAGAATCTGGCGGCGGATCGCTTCCTGAATGTGATCCCGGATAATGCGGTCAAGGATCCGCGTAGAATCCTGGTGTGCAGCGGAAAAATAGGGCATAATCTGCGCGTCGAACGCGAGAAGCGCAAGGATATGGGCGTCGGGATTATCTTCGTCGACCAGCTTTATCCGTGGCCGGAGGAAGAGATGCAGAAGGCGCTCGACCAGCATCCCAACGCCGAGGTGGTGTGGGTGCAGGAGGAGCCGGCCAACATGGGCGCGCGCTTCTACGTGCTGCCCGAACTGCGGCGCATGGTGCGCAATCGCGCGGTAGTTAGCGTAAATCGCGCCGCGAGCGCCAGCCCGGCTACGGGGAGCGCGAAGGCGCACGATCTGGAAGAGAAGGCGCTGCTGGATGTGGCGTTCGGAGCTAAGAACTAAGACAGAGCGAAACGAGGATACAAGGGACAAGACGGGATAAGAGTGGAGCCTGACTATTGTGACGAACACTCTGTATCGTTTTGTTCGTATCCCGCTTTATCCTTCTTATCCTGGTTGCGTACTTTCGTTGTAAGTCGCCCACTTGTTCTGCATAGGAACAGGTGGGCTTTGTTTTGGAGGTGCTATGAAGGTGCTGACGGCGGCGGAGATGGGTGCGGCGGATAAGCGCTCGGTGGAGTCGGGCGTGGCAATTGCGACGCTGATGGAGGGCGCGGGTGCAGCCGTGGCGCAGTTCTGTTTGCGGCAGTATCCCGATGCAGCGCGAGTGATGGTGGTGTGCGGCAAGGGCAACAACGGCGGCGATGGATTGGTGACGGCGCGGCTGCTGGCGGGTGAAGGTGTCGGCGTGCGCGTGCTGCTGGTGGGCCGCCAGAACGAGGTGAAGGGCGAGGCGGCTCACGCGCTGTCGCTGCTGAAGGAAGCTACCGATGATGAGATCGTTGCCGAGGTGGAGGAAGGTGCTTCGGTAGAGGAGTTGGTAGAGCTGCTGGGCGAGGCGGACCTGCTGGTGGATGCGGTGGTCGGGACGGGCTTCAAGCCTCCGCTACGCGGGCTCGCCGTAACAGTGCGGGATGCGTTCGCGCAGGTTGCCGTGCCGGTGGTCGCCGTCGATCTGCCGAGCGGGTGGGATGCCGACTCACTGGAGGAAACGGTAGACGGCGCATCTCGCGCGGATGCGGTGGTGACGTTTACCGCGCCCAAGCTGGCGCATGTGTTTGGGCACCTGACGGCAGACGTATTCGGGCCGGTAGTCGTCGGGGAGATCGGGTCGCCGGATGCGGCGGTGGTCTCGGATGGCGGCGTGCACTGGGGTGGGGCGGCGAAGGCGCTGACGGAGAAGATGCGCCCGATCAACTCCAACAAGGGCAAGTTTGGGCATGTGCTAGTGGTTGGTGGTAGCTATGGAACGGCGGGCGCGCCGAGCATGGCTTCGCTGGCCTGCATGCGCGCAGGCGCGGGTCTGGTAACGGCGGCAGTGCCGCGCGAGATGCTCTCGCTGGTGGGAGCGATCGCGCCCGAGTTGATGGTGCGCGGGCTTTCGCAGGGCGCGGAGGGTTCGGCGGATTTGAAGAACCTGGATGGGCTGGAGGAGTTGCTGAAGGGCATCAAGGTGATTGCGATCGGGCCGGGGCTTTCGACGAAGGGCGAGGCTTCGGAGTTTGCGAGGGAGTTGATTGCGAAGACGACTCTGCCGATCGTGATCGATGCGGATGCGCTGAATGCGTTCGACGCTTCGAAGGCGGGCGCGCTGAATGGAAGCGCGCGGACGATGGTGTTGACGCCGCATCCGGGTGAGATGGCGCGGCTGGTGGGGATGACGGTTCCGGAGGTTGAAAAAGATCGCATCGGGCTGGCGCGGAAGTTTGCGACCGAGCACCAGGTGACGCTGGTGCTGAAGGGATGGCGGACGCTGGTGGCGCATCCGGATGGCAGCATCGGCGTGAATACTACGGGGAATCCGGCACTGGCGAAGGGCGGAAGCGGCGACATCCTGACCGGTATCGTGGCGGCGATGCTGGCGCAGTGGCCGGATGATGTAGCGCGTGCGGTTGAGGCGGCGGTTTATCTGCATGGGCTGGCCGCGGACTTTGCCGCGCGGAAGATGGATGAGAAGACCGTGCTTGCTACGGATGTGATTGACTGCTTGAGCGATGCGTTTCGGTATCGGGTTGCGAAGGAGGATGGGTTGACGTGGATCTGCGGGGTTCGCAACGCATGAAGGAATTTACGCGGGAGAAGAGATTCAAAACGCGCTCCGTGGCGGGTACGCTCGCGATTGCGCACACGATTGCGGAGATACTCCCGGCGCCGCGAGTCGTCGTACTGCGCGGCGAGTTGGGCGCGGGTAAGACGACGCTGGTGAAGGGATGGGTTGCGGCCCTGAACGCCGGCAGCACGGATGATGTGACCAGCCCTACATTTACCTTGGTGCACGAATATCAGGGGCCGCGGGTGAAGGTATATCACCTGGATCTTTACCGGCTGGAGACGGAGCGGGAGTTGGCTACCCTCGGCATCGAAGAGATGGCTGCGGAGCCGGATGCGCTGGTGCTGGTGGAGTGGGGAGAGAAATTTTCCAGCGTTGTCGATCGGGCGGATGCGGAGGTGGCTATGACGGCTCTGGAGGCGGATGAGAGAGCGTTGTGGGTCCGCTGGAGAGAGTGAATCGACGCTCCACCCACTCATCGCGAAAGACTGAACCGCGATGAACAGGGCACGGAGTCGGGTGGTGGCTCTTAGGCGAGCGTGACGCCACCGATGGGGCCGAGAATGCCGAAGACCTGCAGCAGCCAGATGACCATGTAGATGACCACTACGCCGTTCAGCAGCGACTTGATGCTCGAGGCCATGGGGATGTAGCGGTTGATGAGGCCGAGCAGGATGCCGACGATCAGGAGGCGGACGACGACAGCGACAAGAGTGTTGTTGATCGTGACGACGGCGGCGAACAACATGGGATCGAGCGACATGTGCGGACTTCCTCGGATGTTAGGGGGACTAAAGGCTTGAGACGCGGGGATCACTCCGCCGGTTGGCCTGTAAAGCGGAAGATGGTGCAGAGTTCGTCGCCGGTCGAGCCGTATTCCTTCTGTTCGGCAATCTCGGCGAGGTCGGCGAGATGGTCTTCGGGGCTCATCGGAACCATGCCGTTGAAGAGCCGCGTAAAGGCGCGATTGCGGTCGAGGACGGAGGCGTGTTCGGCATTGACGTAGAGCACATCGAAGCTTCCCGGCCGCTGCGCGAAATGCTGCTGCGCGCGGGCGAGAAAGCGGCGCAGGACCGGCGCTTCGAAGGGGTGGAAGAGGAAGGCGACGGTAGGCGTTGCCGGCATAGGGACTTCCAGCGCATCGCCTTCGAGCAGCGTCATGGGCGCGAGCGGGCTGGCGTTGGCACTGGCTTCGAAGAGCCGGATGTTGCTGCGAGCGATAGCGGCAAGCGTGGGGTTGAGCTCGATCCCGACTGCCTGGCGGAAGGGATGCAGCGAGGCGGTGAGCAGCGCGCGGCCCTTGCCGGCGCCGACGTCGAGGAAGGTATAGCGGTCGATGTCGAAAGGCGGGGACGTCTTGAGCCAGAGATCGACGAGCGTGTCGAGGATGCTGGGCGCGACGGCGTAGTAGGCGGTGATGTGCAGGTCGTTGGGGTGGCCGGTGAGCAGTTCCGAGCGCGGTATGAGTCCGCCGGTGTCGGTGCCGTGCAGGCGGTCGAATGGATGGATGGGCGCGGCCTTCGGGATGGGTTTGGGAATCAGCTTGAGGCGGCGCTTCGCGGCGGGAGGCATGACGTGAGTCTAGCCGATGCGATTGTTCAGGATGGGAAAGTCGAGTTGCAACAGACGGCGGCCTTCAGGCGTGATCCGGGACGCCGACCACTGCGGGGTGGTCGCGAACGAGATGTGCGTGCTGGAGAGTTCCGGAAGGCCGGCGAGGCGGTTGGCGATCTGCGCGGAGAGCTGAGTCTGCGTGTCTTCGTTCTCGTTGGGTGCGATCAGGGTGAGGAGAAGGCGATGCTTTAATGGAACGCCGGGGATCCCGGCTCCGGGGGCTTCGTGGTCGATGGCGAGCGAGATAAATTCGATGAGGCCAAGGTCGACGATGTTGAGGGTGCGCTTGTCCGGGGTGGAGGCGTAGCAGGCGCGCAGAGCTTTGCGGATGTCAGATTCAGTGAGCACTTAACCTGATCGCTACTCGGCGGCTTGCTTCTGGAACTCACGCTGAGCGATGGATTCGCGCTCTCGTTGTTCCTGTTCGCGTAGAAGGCGCTTCAGGCGAGCCGTTTCTTCTTTGTTCTCGGGCTTGCCATTAACGATTGACCGGGATGAAAACGTGACCACGTTCATAGGAAACTCCTGTCATAAAACTGGTGTGCCAGTGCCACGGACATCGCCTAAACGAACCAATTGACTCTTGCGCCATTCTACGCTTCCTGAACTGACTCTCAAATAGATCCGGATCCAGACGATCTCTTCCTCGCCTAGGTCAAGCCGGTGCAGGAAGAGATCACTGATCGCTTCACCGGGTTCAATCTGGTCCTCACCCTCGAAGATGGCACGTACCTTGATGGATCGTTCGGAGAGATCATTCGAAATGGTAACGATTTCGCAAAACGCATCTTCTCTGTGCAGCCTGTGTCTTGCTGCACCGAGGTTTTTGATATCTGCCGAAACAAATGCCGCCTTGCTCGAAGACTGCGCCAGTGAGTTGCAATTCTACCTTCTGGGCGTATTTTCGACCCTTGCGGTAGTTCCAATAGGTCCACACGCCGCCGAGCAGGACAGCAGCGAGCTTGATGGCCTTATCCGCGACATCGAGGGCGAACGACAGCTCGGGATGTGGGTTGACGTCGACCATAAGCGCCGGCTTAGTTGGTGCGTGCGGTCAGGTACGTTGCCAGTGCTTTCAGCGGCGCCGCGGATTTGCCAAATGGTTCAAGCGCGGAGAAGGCGTCGGCGATGAGCTCATTGGCGGCGTGGATGCTCTCCTCGATCCCGAAGACCGCGGGCCAGGTGGCTTTGTCGGAGGCGGTGTCCTTGCCGGCAGTCTTGCCGAGCTGCGCGGAGTCCTGCGTCACGTCGAGCACGTCGTCGACGATCTGGAAGGCAAGACCGGCCTTTTCACCGAAGATGCGCAGACGCGCGACGGCGTCCGCATCGGCTCCGGCGAGGACGCCACCCGCGACGACCGACACAGTGATGAGGGCGCCGGTCTTGGCGCGGTGGATGCGCTCGACGAGTTCCGCAGTGGGCTTCGATCCTTCGCCTTCTAGGTCCATGACCTGGCCGCCGATCATGCCCGGAGGCAGACCGCCGGGCAGGTCACGTCCGACGCCGGTGGCGACGGCGGCGGAGACCTCCTGCAGTACCGCGACGGTGGCGGCAGCCGGGATATTAAGGCGGGAGATGGTCTGGAATGCGAGCGTCTGCAGCGCGTCGCCGGCGAGGATGGCCGTCGCTTCGCCGAAGACGACGTGGCAGGTGGGCTGGCCGCGGCGCAGGTCGTCGTTGTCGAGCGCGGGCAGGTCGTCGTGGATGAGCGAGTAGGTGTGTATCATCTCCAGCGCCGCGCCCAACTCCGACGCCGGCCCGTCTACTGAGTTGCCGCCTGCGACCATGCGCGCGGCTTCCAGACACAGGATCGGCCGCAGCCGCTTGCCGCCGGCAAACGTGCTGTGGCGCATGGCGCGGTGGATGGAGTGCGGCTGGGTGTCGGGCGAGGGCAGCAGGCGCTCCAGCGCCTCGTCGGTGAGCGCGGCACCGGCCTTCAGGAGAGTATGTACGTCGAAATCCATCGTAACTGGATGATAGTCGATAGCGCCGGGATGCGACGGATCGGCGGCGCAGCCGAAATCGCTTGCCGTTTGCGCGATTGGATAGTTGAATGAAGAGATTCCAGCAGGGCGTTTTGAGTGCGGAGATTTCGTGAGTAGACGGGCTCGTGTTTTGGGAGGAAGCCGGTGGCTGGTGCTGTCGCTCGCGATGTTTGTGCGGGGACTTGGCGCGCAGACAACGCTGGTGGCCGATACGCATGTGAACGCGGCGCTCCCGGCGGTAAACAGCGGCGCGATCTCAAACGTGAATGTAGGCGGCGGCTACACCGGACTGCTGCAGTTCGATCTGAGCCTGCTGCCCACGGGGACGACTGCGGCGCAGATCTCGCGCGCGGTTTTGCGGGTGTATGTGAACCGCGTGGATGCGACCGGACTGGTCAGCGTTGCACCCATCGGCGGCGCCTGGAGCGAATATGGCGTGACCTACCAGACCATGCCTGTGACTGGCGGCGCGGTGCAGGTGTTCCAGGTGAACCAGGCCGGGGCGTACGTCGCGCTGGACGTGACCGGGCTGGTGCAGGGGTGGGTCACGGCTCCCGCGACGAACTTCGGGGTCGCGCTGACGGCGGGCACGGCGGTGGCGGAGATCGACAGCAAGGAGAACGATCTGACCGGGCATGCGGCGACGCTGGAGGTGACGATCGTCTCGCAGGGTCCGGCCGGTGCGCCCGGCGCTATGGGGCCGGCGGGACAGCAGGGACCTGCCGGAAGTGCAGGAATTGCCGGTGCAACCGGGCCTGCTGGCCCCGCGGGACCTGCTGGCGCAACCGGACCGGCCGGACCTGCCGGATCGCAGGGGATTCAGGGGTTGCAAGGCCTGCCGGGGTTGGGATTTCAGGGCACGTATGGCTCGACGGTGAACTACGCGCTGGATGATGTCGTGGCGTTCGAGGGATCGAGCTACATCTCGCTCATTGCCTCCAATCACGGAAATACACCGGGACTTTCCCCGGCGGCCTGGACTTTGCTGGCGGCTGCGGGCGTTGGAAGCGCGGGCGCAGCCGGCGCGACGGGTGCGACAGGACCAGCTGGGCCTCAGGGTCCGCCAGGGCCGACCGGCGCCTCGGGCGCCGCGGGTACGACCGGGGCGGCGGGAACGCCGGGGCGGGTGTACC
>CAXTMK010000166.1:0-6903 GCA_964245315.1 uncultured Acidobacteriaceae bacterium
CACGGTCGCGGCGAAGTACACGCTGGAGGACGCCGCGCTGCGCATCGACTACACGGCGACGACGGATGCGCCGACGGTTGTAAATGTTACCAACCATGCCTACTTCAACCTGGCGGGCGAGGACGGCGGCCCGATCAACGCGCAGGAGATGATGCTGACGGCCGAGCACTACACGCCAACAGACGCTAACCTGATTCCGACGGGCGAACTGGCGCTGGTGGCGGGAACGCCCTTCGATTTTCGTGAATCGAAGCGGATTGGCGCTCGCATCGACGCCGACGACGTGCAGCTACAGCGTGCCGGCGGCTACGACCACAACTGGGTGATGGGCGCGCCCGGGAAGATGAAGCTTGCAGCGAAGCTGACCGACCCGGCAAGCGGGCGCGTGATGACGGTCGAGACGACCGAGCCGGGAATACAGTTTTACAGCGGCAATTTCATGGACGGGAAGCGGCCCAATCGGCTGGGCGGAGTGTATCCGTGGCGCTCGGGGCTTTGTCTGGAGACGCAGCACTATCCGGACTCGCCCAATCAGCCGGGTTTTCCGAGTACCGTGTTGCGGCCGGGCGATATCATCCGGAGTTCTACTGTGTTTCGATTTTCGGTAGCGAGTTAGAAAATGCTTGGTTCGAGAGCCATAAGCTTCTGAGCTATAAGCTTTAAGTGAAAACATAAGTACTCGGGAGTTACTTTGAATCTTAGTTCGGCTACACGTCCGCATCGTCGTTATAACCCGCTGCGCCGGCAATGGGTGCTGGTTTCGCCGCAGAGGACCGCGCGGCCGTGGCAGGGGCAGACTACCAAGCCGGCGGTAGCTGAGCACATCACCTACGATCCCGCCTGCTATCTGTGTCCGGGAAATCCGCGTGCGGGTGGGGCAGTTACGCCGAAGTACACGAGCGTGTATGCCTTCGACAACGACTATCCGGCGCTGCTGCCCGACGATGGCGCGCAGGCTCCGCCGCAGCTAGGGAGTTTGCTGATTTCCGAGCCGGAGAACGGCCGCTGCCGGGTGGTTTGCTTCGATCCGGACCACAGCCTGACGCTTTCGCAGATGCCGGTGGAGTCGATCGTGCGAGTGGTCGAGGCGTGGAAGGATGAAACGGCGACGATCGGCGGTGATACGTCGATCAACTACGTGCAGATCTTTGAAAATCGCGGTGCGATGATGGGTTCGAGCAATCCGCACCCCCACTGCCAGATATGGGCGACCGGGCATGTGCCGGACGAGCCCGCGGCCGAGGGCGCGGCGCAACTCGACTACTTCAAAGCCAACGGACGCACTTTGTTGAGCGATTATCTGGCGCAGGAAAAGGGCGGCGAGCGCATGGTCTGCGAGAACGAGAGCTTCGCGGCGGTGGTGCCGTACTGGGCGGTCTGGCCGTTTGAGACGCTGCTGATTCCGAAGCGGCAGGTGGGGAGTTTTGCGGACCTGGATGCGGCGCAGGTTTCAGGTCTTGCGGATTTGCTGAAGCAGGTTACTACGCGCTATGACGCGCTTTTCAACGTCAGCTTTCCTTATACGATGGGATTTCACCAGCGGCCTACGGACGGGCAGGCGCACCCGGAGTGGACGTTTCATGCCCACTTCTATCCGCCGCTGCTCAGGTCGGCGGAGATACGCAAGTTTATGGTGGGTTTCGAGATGCTGGGGATGCCGCAGCGCGATATCACAGCGGAAAAGGCGGCGGAGATGTTGAGAGAAGCAGGGGTACAGTGACGATGGACGAGCGAGTTGAGGCTCTGCTGGCGGCGCACGGAGATTCCGGAGCGGCCGTGTATCAGGCGCCGGGCCGCGTAAATCTGCTGGGTGAGCATACCGATTACAGCGGCGGCTTCTGCATGCCCGCTGCGCTCAGCTTCAATACGCTGGTAGCGGCTACGCCGCGCGCCGACTCGATGCTGCGGCTGCGCTCGATGGACTTCGGCGGCACGGCCGAGGTGGATCTGAATGCGCTTTCGATCCCGCCGCTGAGCGAGCATACAGAGTGGAATCACTACTGCGAGGGCGTGGCCTGGAGCCTGCGACAGAAGGGGATTGCGCTCACCGGTGCCGACCTGACGATCTCGGGTGATGTGCCTCTGAGCGCGGGTTTGAGCTCGTCGGCTTCGGTGGAGGTGGCGACGGCGACGGCGCTGCTGGGGCTTGCGGGCAAGACGCTGCCCGGGCCGGAGATTGCGCTGGCGTGTCAGCGGGCGGAGAACGAATATGTGCATGGCTCGTGCGGAATTATGGACCAGTACATCTCGGCCTGTGGCGTAAAAGGGAATGCGCTGGCCATCGATACGCGAGCTCTGACGGCGGAGCTGGCGCCGATTCCCGAGGCACTGCGGCTGGTGGTCTGCAACTCCATGGTGACGCACAAGGTGGCCGGCGAGAGCCCATATAAAAAGCGCCGCGACGAGGTGGAAGAAGCCGCGCATGTGTTTGGGCGGCAGCTTCGCGATGTGACGCTGGAGCAGTTGAATGCGGCGCAGGGGAAGATGTCGCATGAGGCGTTTCTGCGGGCACGCCATGTCATTACCGACAGCCAGCGCGTGGTCGATGGCGTGGCGTTTCTGCGTGCGGGCGATGCGAGAAAGTTCGGGGAGTTGATGACTGCGGCGCACGCCAGTTTTCGTGATGATTTTCAGGCGAGTTGCAAGGAGTGCGATCTGCTGGTGCGGCTGGCGCTGGAACTGGAGGGATGCCTGGGTTCGCGGCTGACCGGCGGCGGGTTTGGCGGATGTACGGTGTCGCTGGTCGAGTCGGCTGCGGCGGAGTCCTTTGCGCGGGAGTTGAAGCAGGGGTACTTCGATGCAACTGGGGTCGAGGCTCAGGTTTTTGTGTGTGAGATTGCAGATGGAGCCGGGGAAGTTTCGCGGTAGCCCGCTCATCGCGAGAGACAAAGGCGCAATAAAATGGGGCACGGATTGCGGGGATAGATGCGGATTGGGGTTGACCTGGGCGGAACCAAAATCGAGGCGCTGGCGCTGGACGACGCGGGCCGGGAGCTGGGGCGGCATCGCGTCGATACTCCTCAGCATGACTACGACGCGACGCTGGCAGCGGTAGCCGGGTTGGTCGCGCGGCTGGAGCGTGAGACCGGAGCGACGGGCACGGTGGGGATTGGAATTCCCGGCAGTGTGCGGGCGTCTACCGGGCTGGTGAAGAATGCCAACTCGACGTGGCTGAATGGGCGGCCGGTTCCGGTCGACCTGGGCCGTCTGCTGGGGCGCGAGGTTCGGGTGGCGAACGATGCCAACTGCCTTGCGGTGTCGGAGGCGACCGATGGCGCGGCGCGCGGCATAGGCGTGGTGTTTGCGGTGATTCTGGGCACTGGATGCGGCGGCGGCGTAGCGTTCGACGGCAAGGTGCATGCGGGGCCGAATGGCGTAGGCGGCGAGTGGGGTCACAACGCGCTGCCGTGGGCGACAGCCGACGAGCTTCCCGGGCCAGAGTGCTATTGTGGCCGGTTCGGATGCCTGGAGAAGTGGGTTTCGGGAACGGGAATATCGGACGACTTTTCGCGCGTGACCGGCAGGAAGGCCACGACGCGTGAGATCGCCGCGCTCGATGCAGCCGGCGATGCGCAGGCGCATGCGGCGTTCGAGCGCTTTCTGAACCGGCTGGGAAGGGCGCTGGCCAACGTCGTAAACCTGCTCGACCCGGATGTGATCGTCTTTGGCGGCGGGGTCTCGCGCGTGGAGCGGCTGTACCGGGAGCTGCCTGCGCGCATTCAGCCCTATGTCTTTGGCGGGGATTTCGACACGCCCCTGCGCCCGGCGATGTATGGCGATTCGAGCGGCGTTCGTGGCGCGGCGTGGTTGTGGCCGCAGGGAAGTGCGCGGTAAGTGTGGCTTGCGCCACCGACAACGATGGCTAGCCCAATCATCGCAGGCGGCAAAGCGTAAGGTTTAGATCGGATTCTCAGTTACTGTAGCCCCTGCTTTCTTTTTGTTTGTCATTCCCGAAGGGAATCCGCGTCTCGCGTGGCGGCTACACCTACAGGAAAACCGGTCTAACGGACGGCCTTGGCGGAGCGGAACGCTATGCCACCAAGAATGGCCACTACGGCCAGCAGCACGGCCCAGAGCATAGCCGGGTGACGTTCGGTGACCGACCGTTCCATCGCGCCCGCCACGTAGAGCGGGTTGGCCTCTTCGAGCTGGAGCTGCGCTGGGGTCGCTGCGGCGGCGGGCTGGAAGAGCCGGGCGTAGTCGTAGACGGGCGCTCGCAGGCTGTCGTCGCCGTAGTACAAGGTGACCGGATGTTCGGGTGCGTCGAAGCAGAGCTTGCGCTGGCGCATCTCGAGGCGGACGTGGCGCAGGGCGATGGGGCGGTCGTCGCCGTTTTCGACGGCCACGGTGATCTGCGCGTCGTCGCGCGCGTTCGCGCCCAGCGTCGCGGGAACGGAGAGCGATTCTTCGCGGATTTCCTTGCCGCCGGCCGTGAGTTTGACGCGGGAGATATCCCCCTGGAGGCTCTCCTCCAGTGGTTCAGCTTTTGACAAGTGCTGTTTTTCGCCCACCCACGCTGTGATCCGGACGGGGCGGCTGAAGTTCGTCTTGTCGCTGGGGTCGACGTCGAAGCTGACGCGCTCGACCGGGATGTGCGCCGGAAGTTGGAAGGTGACGAAAGTCTGCTGGCCGGACTGCTTGATGTCATTGGTTTCGGCGACCGTGGTGTAGAGGGTCTGGGCCTCGCGGCTGGGTGGTATGGAAGCGGCGGCGACCATTGCGGGTGATGGTTTGAAGCCGGGATGGCCCGGTGCGGGTGTGACAGCGAGATCGATGTGCAGGCGCGGGAAGGTGGATTCGACCAGCGGGAGCGAGGTGCTGCGGCCAAGGCGCTGGGCGGTCAAATCGAAGAGCGTAAAGGTGCCGAGATCGATGGTTTTGCCGTCCAAGCCGCTTACTTTGGCCGTGGCGATGAAGTTTTCGCCGGTGAGCGCGAGATTGACGGTGGAGTACGGCCGCGGCGGCATGGCGAGATCGAAGACGATATGGCCTTGCTGCTCGCCGAGATTGAGGATCGTAGCCGCATCGTTCTCGACGGTCGCGGCCTGCGAGGTGAGCTGGGCGTAGGGAATTTCCTGTGCGCGGGCATAAAGGCGGACGTCGGCGAGCGTGGGCGAGTGGGCGTAGACGGTGCCGTCGAGCGTCGCGCAGACCGGGCCGGATGCGTCGGCGGGTACGGCGATCGCGCGTTCGTAGCGGAAGTGTCCGGGCTCGGGCGCGACGCGGGGGATGGCTTGCCAGAGCAGCAGGAGTGCGACAAGTGCCGGCTTCATGACTGGCTTCCCGTCGGCGGCTGTTTCAGGCCGAGCCAGTCTTTCTGGTAGGCGAAGCTGACGGCCATCAGCAGAGCGCCGAGCGCGAGAAAGCTGGCGACGCGGTAGCCCTGGCTCAGGCCGCTGATGTCGTACAGGAAGACCTTGGCGATGGTGAAGAGCAGCAGGATCAGACCCTGCCAGCGCACGAAAGCCGAACGGCGCCAGAAGCCGGCGGCGAGCAGCGCGGCGGCATAGGCCATCAGGAAGCCGGAGATGGCGAGCGAGCGCTGCAGGTTCGCATCGGAGCGGGTCCAGAGCGCGCCGATCTCGCGCTCGATGGTGAGAATGGCGAGCAGGTTGAAGGCAGTGAAGGTGGCGCCGGCGATGGTGGCGAGGCTCGGTGCGGAAGGCGCGATGCGGAAGCTGATGTAGGCAACAGCCGCGAGTACAGCAAGGCCGATGAGGGCGGTTGCGAACTCGGGGTTGGCGAAGGCGGGGTGCGCGAAGTCCCCGATATTTGAGAGTACGACCTCGCGCCAAAGCAGCAGGAGCGCGACGAGATCGAGCGCGATAAGCGCCGCTAACAGCGCCGGAAGATCGCGGCGCGGCGGCTGCACGGCAAGCCATGCGGCTCCGGCTAACGACGCAAACGCGACCAGTGCGGAGCCGAGGGCGGCATTGAGGAAGTCGACCCGCTGGTCGATCCAGAGGCGGTCGATGGTGAGCGCGACCAGACCAAGCGCGTAGCCGCCGAGCGAGAGCAGCGAGAGAACTTTGGCCGCCGCGCCTTCGAAGCGCGTTGACGCCCAATACAAAACGAGGCCTTCGATGAGCCACGCGGTGGTGAGGGTGTGGCCGCTGGCTTTGAGCGGGATCGCGATGGTGAGGAAGATGACCGCGGCGGCGAGGTGCATGGCGGCGGCGATGGCCGTAGCCTGCAGGCGCATCAGGCCCAGGTAGACGGCGGCCAGCGCGACCATCATCCAGGCGAGCAGGTCGTGGCAGCCGGAGTCCTGCAGGACGGAGTAGAGCGCGCAGCCGAGAAAGGCGGCGTTAGCGAGCGGGATGAGAACGGGCGCGATCATTTCCGTCGCGTCAGGCGCGAGGATCCTGAAGCCTTTGATTGAGACCAGGGCGAAGATTGCAACGAACAGAATGGCGAAGGCCGCGGTTTCGGTTGAGTCGGAAGTCCAGCTTTGACCAGTGGAGAAGAATGCCACGTACCATCCGATAAAGTAGCCCACGGTGCTGGCGAAGGCGGGGATCAGCAGGCGCTGCCACGGCTTCCGGCGCATCAGCAGGACGGTGGCGAGATCGATGGCGGCGATGTAGGTGAAGAGAAAGGTCTCGTGGTTGCCGCCGGGCGAGAGCAGCAGCGGCGTCGCGAAGCCTCCCAACAGACCGTAGCCGGCGAGCAGTTCGGAGTCCTGCGACCAGGCCATGAAGCCGTTCCAGGCGGTGACAAGGATCATTGCGAGCAGGGCTACGCCGGCCGGAAGAAGGTGATACAGGTGGAATGCGGCCCAGAGCGAGAGGTACAAGACGCCGCTGCCGAGGGCTTTCAACGAGTAGGAGAAAGCGGCAAAGCCCCTGCGGCGGAAGCGCTCCGACCAGAGGACGAAGCCGGCTCCGGCGACCAGGCCGATGA
>CAXTMK010000166.1:6913-10233 GCA_964245315.1 uncultured Acidobacteriaceae bacterium
ATGAGGACGCGTGCCATCGGTCCGAGCCAGCCGCGTTCTATCGCGAGTTTGAGAAACCAGCTCGCGCCGATGATGATCGCGACGATGCCGATCAGGTTGAAGACCTGAGAGCCGAGGCGATTTTCGAGCGATCGGTTTGCCGCGGCGGTTTGGATTTGCGCGCCAAGGCTGGGTGGCGATTCGGGCTGTCCGCGCAAGATCGGCGGCGTGAGAGGGACCTGGCGGATCGGTGGCGGGGCGGCGGGCGCGGGCGCCTGGCGGGTCAGCTCGGCGATCTGGCGTTCGAGTTGCGCGACTCTGGCGGCGAGTGCCACTAGTTCGTCGTTCGCGCTCGGAAGTTGATCCTCGGCCATGCTGCCTACTTTACCGCGACCGGCAGCTTTGTGGTGAGGTTCACGCTTAGCGAGCCAGTTGCGCGAGAAAGGCGCGGAGATTTGGCCTTTCGCTGTAAGCCCCGGCCTGTTACCTTAGTTCCGTGAGTGTAAACGGAAGTAACGCTGGCTGCCTGATGATCGTCGACGACGACGCTCCGACGCGCGAGATCCTGTGCCTGCTGGCGGCGGAGGAGGGGTTTGAGGTCGCTGCCTTCGAGACCGGCGAGACCGCGCTTGAGGCCCTCGATAGCCTGACGCCGGACGTCATTGTGACCGATATGCAGTTGCCGGGTGTCGCGGGAGACTCGCTGGCGCGGCTGCTGCGGGCGGGTCGCGGACCTACGGCTGTCATTCTGGCGATGAGTGGAACGGCAGTTCCGGCAGAGCAGATTGAGGCGTTCGACGGATTTCTGCTGAAGCCATTTTCGATGCAGGATTTAAGTGCGGCGATCGAGAAGTCGGCGGCGGCGCCAAGGATCGAACCCGCTGTGGGGATTCTGAGTGAATCGATCTATGCTTCGTTTCAGAAATCGATGCCGCGCGAGCAGCTGCGGCAACTTTACGCGATGTGCCTGGATGATGCGGACGCTCGCATCGGGCAGATGCGGATGGCGCTGAGTGCGGACGACGACGATGCCTACAAGCGGGGGGCGCATTCGGTCAAAGGCGGCTGCGGGATGGTGGGCGCGCTTGAGCTCGCGCGGATGGCGGCGCGGATGGAGGAATATGGGTCGCAGGATGTTGACGAATTGGTACCCCCCAGGCAGATGCTCGATGAATTCCTGTCGGCATCGGCGCGTCTGAGGCGTATTCTGAACGCTCTATAGAAAACTGTTGCAGCGTGATTTTTGACGCATCCGGAGATGAAGCAACGCATGAAGACACCGATCAATCGCCCCGCAGCACCGGTCCAGACCATCCGCATCGTGGTCGCGGACGATCACCCTGTCGTACGCTTCGGCGTGAAGAACATGCTGATGAACGAGCCCGGCTTCGACGTGGTGGGCGAGGCGGAGGACGGCGACGTCGCCATCCAGCAGGCGCTGGAGTTGGAGCCGGACATTCTACTGCTTGATCTGCAGATGCCGCGGCTGCCGGGGCTCGAAGCGATGCGCGCGATTATGACGAAGTCGCCGCGGGTGAAGATCATCCTGCTGACCAGCACGATCTCGACCCAGCAGATTATCGAGGCGCTGCAGATTGGCGCGCGCGGCATCGTGCTGAAGGATTCGGTCGCGGGCGATCTGGCGCAGTCGCTGCGCGCGGTGCTGCAGGGCGACTACTGGATCGGCGGCGAGCGCGTCGCGAACCTGCTGAAGGCGCTGCACGAGCTGATGCAGAAGGCCGCGGCGGTTCCGGAGCGCAAGACCTATGGGCTGACGCCGAGGGAGCTCGAAGTGGTGCAGTGCATCGTCGAGGGCTGCTCGAACAAGGACATCGCGCGGCAGTTCAACATCTCGGAAGAGACCGTGAAGCGGCATCTTTCGAACATCTTCGACAAGACGGGTGTGTCGACGCGGCTGGAACTGGCGCTGTTTGCGATCGCGCATAAACTGGTGCTGCCGGACGAGTTGTAGAGCGGAGATCGTAGAGCAGAGGTGGTCCGCCCCATGTCTCAGAATCGAGACATGGGGCACCCATGCCTGTGGCTCGATACAATGGAGCAATGGCTTCTTCATCGCTTTACGATGTACTGGTGATTGGCGCTGGTCCTACGGGGCTGGCTTGCGCGATTGACGCCCAGCGCGCCGGCTTTTCCGTGGTAGTGGTCGACAAAGGCTGCCTGTGCAACTCGCTGTTTCACTACCCCTCCAACATGACCTTCTTCACCACGCCGGAGCTGCTGGAGATTGGGTCGATTCCATTTACCAGCCCGAATCAGAAGCCGAATCGCAACGAGGCGCTGGAGTACTACCGCAAGGTCTCCGAACACTACAAGCTGAACGTGCTGCAGTACCACGCAGTCGATTCGGTCGCGGGCGCGGATGGAGATTTCACCGTGTATACCACGGATCGGTTCGGCCGCAAGGTGCAGTTGCGGGCGCGCAAGCTGATTATCGCGACGGGATACTACGACCTGCCGAATTACCTTGGCATTCCGGGCGAGGATCTGTCGAAGGTGCTGCATTACTACAACGAGGCGCATCCATATGCGGGGCTGAAGGTGCTGGTGATCGGCGGCAAGAACTCGGCGGCGATCGCGGCGCTCGACCTGTGGCGGCACGGCGCGCATGTCACCCTGGTGCATCGCGGCGAGGCTCTGCACCGGCACATCAAATACTGGATTAAGCCGGACATCGAGAACCGCATTAAGAACGGCGAGGTGACGGCGTACCTGGGGTCCACCGTCGAGTCGATTGCGGAAGACAGCGTCACGCTGGCAACCCCGAACGGGCCCGTGACGATTGCGAACGACTTTGTCTTCGCGCTGACTGGGTATCATCCCGACTTCGAATTCATCGAGAAGCTGGGAGTGACGCTGGATGAGGCGAACGACCGCTGTCCGATGTGCGATCCGGGGTCGCTGGAGTCGAATGTGGCGGGGATTTACCTGGCGGGCGTGATCGTCGCGGGAGAACGGACCAACGAGATTTTCATCGAGAATGGACGCTTTCATGGAAAGCTGATCGCGGATTCCTTGCGGTCGAAGCTGCTGGTGCACACCGCATAAAACAACCACGGATCAGCGCGGAGGCACACGGATAAGCAGGAATCCGTGCGCTTCGTTTTTATCCGTGGTCGTCTTCAAGACTCGTACGTGTCGCAGGTGATGCGAGCGGCATCTCATCTTTTGGAGGGTTTCAAGATGAAGATTGCTACTGGAATTCTGCCCGCTTTACTGCTAGGGTGTGCGATATCTGCCTTTGCGCAAAATCCCGCGCCGGCTCCGCAGCAGCCGGCGACCACGGTGCCTCCCGCGGCTAAGGGGCGTGGTGCGGGTGGGGA
>CAXTMK010000167.1:0-8097 GCA_964245315.1 uncultured Acidobacteriaceae bacterium
TCTCGACCGTCTCCAAACCAGCGCCAAAGCAATCTCCGCCGCCACCACCGCCGCCAAAGCCACCAGCCCGTCCGGCCGAGAGCACCGGATCGTTCGAGAAATAAACCGGCATCTGGCTACCCTCGTACCCGTACACCAGTGGCGACCCCTTGTCCGAGATCATGCCGCGCAGAATCGCGCCCTTCGAGTACATCGTCGTCGGGTGCTCCACCGTCACGCCCGTCACAATGCCGTAATCCGGCAGAATCGTCGCCGTCGAGCCCTCCGTGATCAGCGTTCCGCCCTCTTCGACGAACTTGACCAGATTGGTCAGGCCCTCGATGCCCATGCCGCCGCGAATGTCGTCGCTCGAGTCCTCCGCGCCCAGGTTCGGCGTGATGTCGGTCTTCTTGTACGGAATCGGTTGGCCCGTCATCGGGATCCCGTTGACCTGCGAGACCGAAGTGCCGCCCACGTTGGGGAAGACGATGACGTCGTACTTCGCGCGCAGATTGCCTTCGCGCAGCTTCTGATCGGCGAAGTAGGTGTACGGAACGCCGTAGTGATCCAGCGCCGCCCGCACCCAGCCCTCATCCTGGGTGCGCGACCAGCTATGGACATAGCCGATCCGTGGAACGGTCAGCGGATGCGTCTTCACCGTCGGCGCCGAGGTAGCAAACGCGATCAGCCCCAAATCCGCAACCGTCTTCCGCACCGCTGCATTAGCGCCATCGCGCACGATAAACGCTCCCGCGCGCAGATGATGCCCGTCCACGTCGAAGTCCGCCTCGGCCGCTTCCATCTTCACATCGGGATGCTTGAAGCGGAAGGTCGTCAGCACGTTATCGGTATTGTTCTCGACCACCAGCACATCGCCCGAGCCGGTGATCACGCCCGGCACCATCAGTTCAGCCTTGATCGGCGTCGGAGTCGTGGCCAGGAAGCTCTTGTCCCCAATCGTCTTCACGACGATGTTGCGCATCAGCGGCATCGTCCATCCGGTGTCGTCATAGGGCAGCGGGTTGGTCGCGGGATAGTTCTGCAGCGCGAAGTACATATCCACCAGCGTGCGGTAAGGCTGGTCGGCGCGGATGACGTAATCGCCCACCGCCACCTTGGTCTCGCCGTAGGTGCCGTCGACCGTCGCGATGCCAACCTCCACGCCCTGCGCGCGCAGATCGTTGATCGTATCGACCGTGTTGATCTTGTGGTATTGCCCTGCCGGCAGAACCCAGCCGTACACCGGGCCATCGGTGCCCTTATCCACCGAGTGCTTGTTCTTCAGGTAGTAGTTCTCGAGGTAGAACTCCTTCTCCTTCGCAACCTTGTTCAGCGCGACCAGAATAGCGTTCTCCTGAATGTTGGTATTGTTGCGCGGACCCCACTTGATCGACGGCAGCGGCGGATTCGGCCGGTACCACTCGCGGCTGGTGGCCGTCGGCGAGAGCGTTAGGTTGTTGTTTACCTCCGGCCCATAGCTCTGCACCTCGTAGAAGCGCCCGAACGAGTTATGCGTATTCGCAATCCAGAAAAGATAGTTCGGAACCCAGCCATCGTAGTAGCCATAGGTAAACACGCCCGGAATTCCCTTCTTGGCCGCGTCGATCACCTCGGTCTCCGCCAGTCCCCACCACTCGTCGATGGCGATCGGATCGAGCGAAGGATTGTACGGCCCCGTCCCCGTCGACGCATACAGATAGCTCTGCGCCTCGTGGAGATCGTGGAAAACCGTAGGATGCCACTCCAGTACACCCGAGGTCAGGTTCCTGGTCAGGTTCAGCAACTGGCCCATGCCGTCGCGGTTGTTGTCGTGCTGAACGTACTTGCCCCAGTACATCAGCGGCGGCCGCGTCTTGCCGGTCTTCTTGCCGTAGTAATAGGTGTCGACCTCCTTTTCGCGCCCGTCCGGCTCCACCACCGGCGTAATAAACACGATCGAGTTGTCGCGAATCTCCTTGATGAACGGAGTCTCTTCGACGATCAGCCGGTACGCCAGTTCCACCAGCATCTGCGGCCCGCCCGTCTCGGGTGAGTGAATGCCCGACGTAATCCAGTAGATCGGCTTTGACGTATGGATGAGCTTCTGCGCCTCGGCCTCGGTCGTCCTGCGCGAATCGCCCAGCGCCGCCAGGTCGGCCTTGTACTTATCCAGATTCCTGATCGACTCCTCGCTGCCGATGGCCAGCACGACCATGTCGCGGCCTTCTTCGCTCTTCAGCGGCAGCTTCCAGAACTTGGCCCGCGGCGAATCCTTCGCCAGCTCCTCGTAATACTTGTTGATCTCCGCGCTGTAGTACAGCTCGCCCGGCTGCCCCGGCATCTTGCCCAGGAACTTCAGCGGCGTGGGAATCTTCGCCGACGCCGGCAGATGATCGACCAGCTCCGACGTAATCCGCGGATCGTTCAGATACTCGTGGATCTTCTGCGTGTACTCCACATCGTTGGCCTGCGCGGGCGCTGGTTTTTGCGCAAAAGCGGATCTAACGGCAACGCAACTCAAAAGACACGGCACCCACAGACGAGCGAAGGAAGAAGTTGTTCTCATGCAATCAAATTACAACAAGCGCGAAGCATCTGCGGCGCCGATGTCCAAAAATCTGTGGGTGGCCCACGTCTCGCTTCTGAGACATGGGGCACCGCGGTGTCACGAGCCTGATGTAGAGCGCAAGCCAGGCGAACGCGGTCAGCGTAAGGCAGGCCAGAATCGCCCATCGCCGCTCCGAGAAGAAACAAGGATGCAGGGCAGTAGCAGGTAGAAGTGCTCCTCGATAGTGAGCGACCAGGATCGGCCTGTGAAGCGGTTGCGCCCGGTATCTCGAAGGAAGGCGCGTTCCGGCTGCGTCATCGCCCAACGCAATTGAAGGCGACGAAGACATCGCGCAACCGGTCGTAGTAGTTCGCCTCCAACTCCTTAGCTACCACATAGCCGTGAGAAGATGGTGCGATGTGGACCAGCCTAGGAATTTGGCAACGAGCGTGATTGTGGAATAAGGGAAGGTAACGTTAGCGCTTATATCTCTTTTGCTCGACATACAGCTCAATATTGTCAAGAATATTTTCTATGTAGCGTACCAATTGAGCTTTGGTCTGTTTAAGACTTGGGTATGTCACGTCTCTCCCGCACTCGACGAATGATGTGACCCCGTGTGCCAGGTTGTTTCGTTCTTGTTTTACCTTGAGCAGCACCGCACCGCCTTTGGCCCTGTAATGCGTTGAATGATCAAACCCATACCTTACAGCAAGCTCCCTAACTTTGCGGGCGTCGAGGTTGCCAGCTATCGGAATTGACTCTACCTTAAACGTAACTGCGTGATCATCGATCGCAGACTGCACCAACTCTTGAACCAAGGTAACCAAGTTTTCAGGCAGACGCCGTGAATCCGGCACAACAGACTCGTTTATCCATATATGCCGCAACTCGTCGCGGAGATCTTTATAAGTAAGTCCATCATTTTCTAAAGAATCGTAGATGTACTCTATTCCCTCACGCACGGAAGCTTCAACAAGATTATAAAGCAAAAGAAATGCATTAGCCTTCAATATTTTCACCAAATCTTTATCGACTGATTGCACGACTTGCTTATTTCTGCGCTCAACAGTGACGGAGACCCTCTGAGCTGTGACGGAGTCGAGAAAAGCGTAATATTTATCGATTTCTGCCACGCGTTCGCGGAATTGATTGCTTAGCATTTTCTACCCTAAAAGCATGTCTCGTACGTATTCGATTCGGCCACGTAACCTAGGACCTGAATTGCTGCCATGGGTTGTAGTCTGCCGTTCAAACTCAGGCGATGTCAGCCAAGCCATACTTTTGGGCTGTAGGCGGGGGTTGATTCTCAGTGCTAAATGTACTCCTACTGATATCGCTTCGAATCGGACCCTAGGAGTCGTTTTGGCGTTGAGAGATTTTGCGAAACCATCTGGAAAATATCTTCCAACAAAGGTGAGCATTCTTATGAAATTATCTTTAAGCAGTTCGCTGTCACGCGCCGCCGCTGCGGGATTACTCTTGTACAACTCTGACTTCTCGATCACGAATTGATCGAGAAACGGAGCGACATCATGCGAAAACTTTTCGTACCGTTCGCAGTAAGCAAGAAAACGAAGAACAAGATCCTGTCGTTCACCCCGCTTTGCGGGATTCTCTCCCACCGGACAAAGTAAAAGGAAGTTGCTCAATCCGGATAGTTCCGTGATCAAGTCTAGGAACGGGCCGGAATAAGCGCCCTTCCTAAGCTCTGGAGCACGCACAGTGTCGCTCCCGGTATTTATTCTTTCGAAAATGCTGAACTTTGAATCTGCTGAAGTTTTGTCAGTGAGCACAATCATTCTGATTGTCCGGTTTTTTAACTTGCGTTGCTGTGAGATGGGAATATTTGCTAGCGAGCAGCCGCTAAGTTCCGTCAAGATCCTGAGAGGCGTCAACCTGAGCCGGTTCGACATGAAGGCACCTAGTGTATTCATCCTCTGCGCTCCATCTACGATCTCGAGGCGGCCATCCATATTTTCTGCGAAAAACATAAACGGTATAGGCAGGCCGAGAATCACAGACTCAATGAACTTCGACTGGCGCTCAGTTGACCAAATGAATTCTCGTTGGTAGGGCGGCACGAAAAAATCTCCTGCGTCGAACTTCTGAACTAACAACTCCACAGTGAACTCTTTCGTGTCATAGTCGATCTCTCGCTGTTGTTCAACCAGTTGCCGCTCAATTGCGGCGCTTCGAGCGGCATCTCCGAGCGTCAGTAACTTTTGTTGACCTCTGCGAGTTGTCATTTGAACTCCGATCTCCTCACAAATTTTAAAATCTTTCTTGCCGCAAGATCTGGCTTCTCGTGTTCCCATATTCTCATCACATGCCAGCCAGATCGGCGCAATCTCGCCCTGTTTCGTATATCCCGTTTTCTGTTTGCTTCGAGTTTAGCCTGCCACCAGTAGGCGTTATTCTTGGGCTGGGTTTTATGTTTGGGACAGCTATGCCAAAAACACCCGTCGACAAAGATGGCAACTTTGGCGTGTGGAAATGTTATATCAGGAACGGTTTTATGGCCTGGGATCCTGATCCCTTCTTCGATGGTCACACCCGAAGCGCGTATCAATTTCAAAATAGAGTTCTCGGCAAGCGTTTCACGACGGCGCACCGCCTTCATTCTTCTGGAAGCTTGCTCAGAGCTAGACGACGGTCGCTTCAAATTCTCGTCCCGCAGGATCTGTTCGAGTTTGAAGTGGCCTGACAGCTTCGAGATGATCGCCGACTGCCTCTACAAAGGCCTCCACCAAACGCAAATTACTAGCCTGAATTCGCTTGTAAAAGCCAGCCGTTGCTGCGAAGCTGAGGAGCTTCATCGGATATTGGAGGTAGGCGGAAAGAGGTGTGACTGGTAGATTTACCGGCCATTCGGACGCGGGGCTGCTGAAGCGACGCCCGCAGCAACCCCAGCCAGCTTTGGGCCACGCAGCGTTTTCATCAAGCGCAAGGGACGTTTCCGAATCAAACACTTCTTTGGAACTCAGCCTCTCAGCAACCCACTTAGCCATAGGCACGGGAACAGCATTGCCTACCAATTTCCATCTCGCGCCTTGTTTTTGTCGTGCCGACGCCATTGAAGTCCAGTCCGCCGGAAATCCCTGCAGGCGTTCTGCATCTCGTATCTCGGGGGTAAAAAGCCCGGAACCGGGAATCCATATGCCAGGTGGCGACGGTATGCCAATACTTGAGCCTCCCTTTAATGTCGGGATCGAATCCACTGCCCACCCTAGTCCGGTGTTTCCTTCAGTCCAGTAGAATCCGAAGGAATGTCCAGTGCCTTTGCTCGGCGACTGGTTCGCTTCTTGGTTTAAAATACAGGGTCTCGGGTCGTGCTCGCGCGAGGCGATGATCACAACTCGCCTACGGCGTTGAGGCAACCCAAAGGCCTGTGCATTGACGATCCTGTATGCCCACCGAAACTGCCGCTTTTCAAGTTCTTTCGTGAGGACTCTCATTGCATTGCCTTTATCCAAATGCAACATAAAAGGCACATTCTCGAAGACAATCCATTGCGGTACCACCTTTGCGTCTAGTAGGCGAAAGACCTCGCTCACAAGGCCGGACTGCCTGCCATTAATGCCAGCGGTTTGCCCTGCTTGGCTCAGGTCTTGGCATGGAAAGCCCGCGCAGAGGACATCAACCTGGCCAATAGACCTCAACTCCTTGACGTCGCCAAAGATTGGCACGGCGGGGAAGTGAGATTCCAGAACCCTTTGCGCGCTTTCGTCTAGCTCACAGAGGAGGGCAGTTTTGAAGCCTGCGAGCTCGAAGCCTCTCTCAACTCCTCCGATTCCGGCGAACAGTCCCGCTACTGTCATTGTTGGCGCAATCTCGGCAGGGCGGCACATAATCGGTTTCAAGCCCTTATGATAAGGGATTCTTTAGCGTTGCGTGTAATCAGGATAGTAGTCAGGGAAATAATACGGGGAGAGATCGGGGAAACGATACCTAAAACTCGCGAGTCCGTCGGCCGCTATATCTCCTGCGCCAACTTTGAGTGCGCAAAACAAACCCCGCCCACTTGACAAATAGCCAGCTCCCAGCCCTCCTTATGGGACCACACATGCGTCCACGCGCAACCGAGGTCCGGACCTAAGACGTGTGGAGTGAATACTTTGCACACAAAGAGTAGGGGGGGGTGGGGTGTAGCAAAAGGCCGCTCACGCCCGCCCTTGCCGCTTCTGCGCCAGCACCAACCCTCTCGGCGTAGGCAAAAAAATACACGACACCAAACCCTCCGCCTCCAGCGAAAACGCCGCATGCCTCACCACCTTCAGGTGCGAGCTGGCGTCGTGCAGCAGGATCAACCCCGTCGGACGGATCTGCGGCAGATAGCGCTTCACCTCGGCCTCGCGGATCGGCATATCCGAGTCCGAAAACAGGATGTCGATCGTGCCTTCGACCTTCATCTCCAGCGAAGATTCCTTGCGCAGGTCGATGAATTCCGCCAGCCCCGAAGCCGCGATCTTCTCCTTCGCCCTGGCAAAAACCTCGGGGTCGAACTCGCACGAGACGATCCTGCCGAAGCCGTTCGAGCGCATGCCCTCGGCCATCCACAGCGTGCTGACGCCCAGGAACGACCCCGTCTCGACGATCAGCTCCGGCTTGATCGTCGTCACCAGCGTGCGCAGAAATTCGAGCACCTCCGCCTCGGCCGTCATGGAGTCGTACATGTGCCAGCGCTCCGGGTGCGGACACTCCGGCGTGGCGCGGTGATACTCCGGCAGCAGCGCTCCGCCGGCCCGTTCCGCCTGCAGCATCACTTTGTGTTCCTGCTTCAGCTTCTTCCTGAAAAGTCCCATATCAGCGCGGCTTGATGGCGTACGTGATGCCGGTTGTGTACTGCGTGGAGTTGTTGAGCGAGCCCAGCGGCGCGTTATTGATATAGTCGTCCACAAAGCCCACATTGAACGCGAAGCCCTTATAGACCGGGAACACCAGCGCCGCGTTTGCATGCGCGGAGAACGCATTCGGCTGCGTCGGCGAGCTGTTCGACTGCTCCCACGACGGCGACACGCTGCCGAATTCGTTGAACACCAGACCCTTCTTGTTCAGGTGGCGCACCCAGCTCTCAGTAAAGGTCGAACCCAGGATGTTCTGATTCTGCACCGTCGCCGCGGTGCTGTTGAAGTTGTTGAAGAAGTTTTCCTTCTCGTAGTGGATGTCGCCCTTGAAGTCGACTTCCTGCTTTGCGTTCTTGATGACCGTGATTCCGACGCCTCCGCCATACGCCTCCTGCAGGCCCAGGTTCGAGGCGAAGTTATGGTCGAAGGTAGCCGAGCCGAACGCAAACGCCCGCGGCGAAAAATACTCGTCGCGCTCGGCGTTGGCGTGGAAGATGTTCGTCTCCACGGTCTGTGTATTCTGCTGCGTCACCAGGCCGTAGCTCTGCGTGTAGTTGATCAGCGTGCGATCGCGCGCCGGCAGCCAGCCTACCGTCGGGGTCGAACGGCTCAGCGTCAGCGAGCCGTTGAAGCTCGTGTTGTCCTGCGTCGACCGCACCGCGGTTACACCGGCCGTGGCCGTTCCGGCCCATCCATGCAGCAGGTTCGGCGGATGATCGATCGCTTTGTTGAAGACGCCGGAGT
>CAXTMK010000167.1:8107-10178 GCA_964245315.1 uncultured Acidobacteriaceae bacterium
GACCAGAAGACTGGCGTCGGCGACGGGAATCGTCTTGCCGGGCGTGTTCGCGGGCGGCGTCAGGGTGATGGTCTTGGTATTCGCTGTGATCGCGCCCTGCGGCGTCAGCGCGAGAGCGTCCCTGCGCGTCAGCTTCTGATTCTTCGTGAGGACGGCGAAGCTCTTCGACGAGGTCAGTGTCCTGATCTTCGCCCACGGCACGTTGATCTCGCCGGCCATATCGCTCCTGAACGTGATGCCTCCGCCGTCGGCCTTTTCAAGCTGTCCGGTAAGCTGCTCGCCGTTGACGAAGACGAGCGTATCCGGAACCGAGGGCGGCGCCTGCGCCTGTAGCGGCGCGGCGACGAGTGCAAAGAAGAGCAGAGTCGAGGATCGGATAGGAGATCTCCTGAGGTGGTCGATAGTGCTCAGGATAAACGATTGCGAGCGATGATGTAGACCCGGTTGTAGACATAGACCCAGCAATCTACAGACGTGCCGTCCGGCGCCGTCGCGACTGTGCGGCGGCGCAGGAACAGGCTGCCCGCGGGATCGTTCGCGCGAAAGTCCTCGTACGCATCAAGCCGTATCCAGATCACATCGCTCGGCTGCGGAAGCGCGAAGAGACTTCCCGGCACCTCTGTGGTCGCGCCGTCGAGCAGCACGCCGGGATAGTCGCCCAGATCGAGCAGCGTACCGCGAATCGTCGCCGGGCCGACAAGCGTCAGTGTGCTCACGGCGTCGGCTATCTCGGCCGGCGCGCGGTCGGGATGCAGCGTGCCGTAGATGAAGAGAAGCTCGCGCATACGGGCTTGCAATAATGATAGCCTTCGGAAATGGAGAGGTTTGTGGCGAAGATGATGGTCTATCTGCTGGCGGCCGTGGCGCTGGTCTACGTAGGCGACTGGGCGATATGGCGGATTCGCGTTGCGGCCGGCGGAGGGATGGGGTCAGTCACGGTCGGGCTGCTGCAGGTCGCGGAGATGAAGGGCAACAAGGAAGAATATTTTCCCGACGGCACCGAGGTGGTGCAGTGCAGCAAGTCGCTCTTTCCGCAGTCAGGCGCAGGCGCTTGTTGGTGGCTCGAAGGGCATCGAACTGTCTACGAGCGCTAAATCTCGAAGAGAATTTCCGTGACTTTTCGCGCCAGATCGTCCGGCGTCGTGTAGGCCTTCGGCATATCGCCGAAAGCGTCCTGGACGGAGAGCTTGTCCTCGGAGTCGACATGGAAGTCGAAGATCAGCGTCTTCCGCTCGACCAGTTTGGGATCGCCGGGAATGCCGAGATCCTTGGCATAATCGAGCGTGATCTTCTGCTCGTGGTGGGCGATGTGCGCGTCGAACCACGGAAAGCGGCTGCGCGTGAGGTGAGCCTGGGTCGCGCCGGTCGCGAGAATGCCGATCTCCGCCGACGTTGGATCGCCCTGAAGCTGACGCCGAATCTGGGTGAAGTTGTCTTCCAGGGAGCGCACCATATCGCTGAAGAAGATGCGTCCTTGCGCGGAAATGATGTCGTCGCGATGCTGCCCGCGTCCGAACTCTTCGGCGGCTTCCCGGTTCTTTTGCTTGATATCCTGCGTGAGACTTTCGATCCACTCTTTGACGGCCATAACCGGTTTGATGCGGAACGCGGTCTAGCTCTCCTTGCGGTAGAGCAGGTTTTTCATTGCCTCGCGGCGCGCTTCGTTGGCTCCGCGGTCGACTTTACCAGTTGAGGGTAGATCGGTCGCTTCCGGCTCGCTGCATTCCGGGCAGCGGTTGGCGAAGCCGGGTTTTCCGGGTTTCAGCTCGAATTCTTCTTTGCAGATGACGCAGGTTTTGATGGGGAAGGCCATCGTTCAAGGATAGTACAGGAGCGTTTTTTGGGGTACCCCCACCCCCCCTGTACTTTTTGCGCAAAATATTCAAAAGCAAAGACTTAGGTCCGGACCTCTGCAGGTGCGCGTAGAGCCGCGGGGGAGGCTGGTGGGCTCTGTGGGGGGCGAGTTTGTCAAGTCTTTACTGCTGGTCTTCGGTGTCTTCGACGTCCGCGCTAGGGATGCGCTTTCGTCCAGCGCGGCGTGCCGATGTCCGTGGCGATGCTGGCTGCGAGC
>CAXTMK010000168.1:0-2974 GCA_964245315.1 uncultured Acidobacteriaceae bacterium
CCCTGTGGCATCTGCTTTCGCTGGACGCACCTGCCGTAGCCGCGCTCTGGACGTGGTTCGTCGCGCGGGCCGTCCATGCGCCGCTCGCTCCCGCGGCTCCCTGCGCGATGTTTCTTGCCGTCTGGCTGCTCTACGCCACCGACCGGCTGCTCGACTCTCGCTCGGAACGGAGCGAGGATCTCGAACCGCGTCATCTCTTCCACCGGGAGCATCGCCGAGTCTTTACCGGAGCCATCCTTGCGGCATCGCTCGCCCTGATCCCGCTGCTCCACCAGATTCCGCCCGGCATCTTCCGCCGCTATTGCGTTCTCGCCGCGCTTCTGCTGCTCTGGTTCGTGCTGATCCATCTCACCGGAAAGCGATCGCTCCCCAAAGAGATCGTCCCCGGCCCGTTCTTCGCCGCCGCCATCTTCCTGCCGGTCTTCGAGCCAGCGACGATTCCGGCCGCCGCGGCCTTCGCCCTGCTCTGCACCCTGAACTGCCTCAGCATCTACGCCTGGGAGCACCCCAAAATCCACCGTGCCCCATCCATCGCGCCTTTGCGATGGGTGGGAACCGCCCACCTCACCACGCGCCTGGGCACCCAGTTCCTGACGCCCCTCGGCATCCTCACCTCGGTCCTGCCGCTCGCGCTCATCCTGGCTGCCGCGTCCGGCCTCACGCCGATCCTGCTTGCAATCTCGCTCGCCGCGGCGTTGTTGCTGGCGCTCAATCGCATGAATCGCAACTTCGAACCGACTAACCTGCGCGCCGCCGCCGACCTGGTCCTGCTGACTCCGCTGCTGATCGCGCCTTTCCTGCGATGAAGACGCCTAACTTCGACGGCATCGCCCGCGCCTACCGGTGGCTCGAATACCTGACGCTCGGCCCGCTGCTCGAACGCACCCGCAACCACCACATCCCGCGTCTGAGCGCCTGCCGCAGGGCGCTGATTCTCGGCGATGGCGACGGCCGCTTCACAGCCCGGCTGCTCGCCGCAAACCCTTTGCTGCAGGCGGATGCCGTCGACATCAGCCGCCGGATGCTGAATTGTTTGTCATCCCGGACCAATTGTTTGTCATCCCGCAGCTCAGCGAAGGGATCTGCTGTTCGTCTCCGCCTGCACCACGCCGACGCCCGCACCTTCACTCCCGCAACAAACCCCGATCTGATCGTCACCCACTTCTTCCTTGACTGCCTCACGCAGCCGGAAGTCGACGCTCTGATCGCGCGCCTGGCCGCCCCCGAGGCACTCTGGCTGGTGTCCGACTTTCGCGTTCCGACCGGCCCGCTGCACTGGCCCGCGCGCATCTATATTCGAGCCCTTTATTTCGTGTTCCGCATCCTCACCGGTTTGCGGGTGAACCAGCTCCCCGACCACACGCGAGCGTTGCGCGCCAATGGATTCAGGCCCGTCGCGATTCATCACGAACTCTTCGGCATCCTGACCACCGAGCTTTGGTCATCATGAATCCGAAGTAAAGGATGTTGCAAAGACTCAAGGATAGTGAATCCTTGCGCATCCTGAGCCAACGTGTGATAATCTGCCGAAAGAAGGATGAACGTGCTGATGAAGTAAAACCCCTTTGTGGCTGGAACCACTCGGGGGCTGTTGAAAGCGGTACTAACCGCTAAGTTATGAAACAGTAGGAAAGCTTTGAGTAACAGAAGCCAGAACAACTCTTCTGGAAACTCAACTTTCAGCTTTCCCCATTTGACGGTGATTCGTCGCATGGGCCGCTACCTCGTCATAAGATCGCCTCGGGGCTCGTCCCCCGAGGCGTTTCGCTTTTCAGGGCGAAACTTTTGACCCCCGGATGTGCCCTTTAAGCGTCCAGCTTATGACTCAGCCCTTTGAGTGTCTCATCCTGCCTTTACACCCTGTCAATGGGTGATCGCCATGTATCTTGCTAATGAAGGACATATTCACCCCAGGAGCCACTCCCAGAATGCCGACCTTCGCCGCCATCGACATCGGCTCCAACTCCTCCCGCCTGAAGATCGCCTCCGTTGTCGCGCACAAGCTCAAAACCCTGCACGAAGACCGCGAAGTCACCCGCCTGGGCGAGAGCGTCTTCCAGACCGGCGTCATCTCACCCGACGCCATGGCCAACACCATCAAGGCGCTGCGCCGTTTCCACAAGGCCGTGCAGCTGCATGTGGTCGACAAGGTGCGCGTGGTCGCCACCTCCGCCATGCGCGACGCGCGCAACGCCCAGGCCTTCACCGAGTGGGTCAAATCCTCCACCGGCTGGAACGTCGAAGTCATCTCCGGACTCGAAGAAGGCCGGCTCATCCATCTCGGCGTGGTCACGCACGAGCCCGGCGCCAAAGGCCGCTGCCTGCTGATCGATCTCGGCGGCGGAAGCTGCGAGGTCACGCTCTCGGACGGCGGCCTCGTCAAGGAGATGGTCTCGCTCCCGTTAGGCGCGGTGCGCCTGCAGCAGGAGTTCCTGCAGCACGATCCGCCGACCAGGGAAGACATCGGCCGCCTGAAGCAATATATCGACCGCGAGCTGCAGCGCGGCGAAAAGAAGCTCGGCCGCCCGCATGTTCCGCTCGTCATAGCCACCTCCGGCACCGCCGCCGCGCTGGCCGAGGCCTCGGTCGCCACGGCCTCCAGGCTGCCCGTGCGCAAGACCCTCGCCAAATCCGGTCCCGGCTCTTCGAAGTTCGTCCGCTTCAAGCCGCAGCTCGCCTCCACCGAGCAGGTGCGCGCGCTCGCCGACAAGCTGCTGAAGATGACCAATGCGCAGCGCGAAGCCGTGCCCGGCATCGGTCCCAAACGGTCGGAGATCATCATCGGCGGAGCGCAGGTCTACGCCGCGCTGCTGGAGCGCTTCAACCTGAAGGACTTCCGCTACTCCCCGCTTGGTCTGCGCGACGGCATGCTGGCGCAGATGCTGGGCGAAGTCGATCTGCGCGCCGAAGTGCACCAGAAGATAGAAAGCGAACGCTGGGCCGGTGTGCTGGCGGTCTGCAAGCGCTACAACAT
>CAXTMK010000168.1:2984-10115 GCA_964245315.1 uncultured Acidobacteriaceae bacterium
GGTGCGCGCCCACGCCCTCCAGCTCTTCGATTCGCTCGAGAAAGTTCACGAGCTGCCGCCCGAGTACCGGCTATGGCTGCAGTCCGCCGCCATGATGTATGAGGTCGGCAAGTTCATGAACCACCAGGGCCACCACCGCCACACCCAGTACATCATCGCAAACTCGGAGATCTTCGGCTTCTCGCCCGAGCAGCGCCTGATCGTCGCCGCTATCGCCCGCTACCTCGGCAAAAGCCGTCCCGACCCCATCGACCGCTTCATGCGCACCGTTCCGATGGAAGAACAGGCCCGCATCACGCGCGCCGTCGTGCTGCTGCGGTTGGCGGTGGCGCTGAATCAGGACCGCGCCTCGGCCGTGGTCGGTTTGCGCACGCGCGTCTACCCGAAGCGCGTCGTGCTCGAAATCGTGCCCGGCCGCGGCGGCGCGGAGCTCGAATTCTGGGCCGTGAAGAAAGAAGCCGCTTACTTCCGCGAGGTCTTCCGCCGCGAGCTCTTCGTCGAAGTCGCGTAGAGCGAACGCACCGTACGCGCCTCCAGCAGGCTCAGCAGCGTGGCTTTGCCCTTGGTAAGCGAAACCCGAGCCAGCGTAGCTTTGCGCATGCGAATCTGTGGCGGCTGGGACGCCTCGGGCATGAGCAGTGAACCGGCAAACATCTGGATGTTCGGGCTATGCCCAACCACCAGAACGTTCTCGCAGTCGCCAAGCTCGGTCAGCAACGCCTGAAACTCCGCAAACGTCGCAGCCGGCGCCAACCCCGTCGACAGCCGTACCTTGGCCTCGAAGCCGGTCTCGGTCGCGACCAGCTGCGCCGTCTGCAGCGAACGCTTCAGCGGACTGGAAACCACAACATCGAAAGTCACTTTCAGCGCATTTAAAACCTGCGCCAGCTGCAAACACTGCTGCTTGCCCTCTTTATCGAGGGGGCGCTTCACATCAAGCAAAGGATTTACGCGGCGAGTGCCCGCACTGGCATGGCGAAGAAGGTATAAATTCATAGTCCTGTAACAATTGTAGAACAGGTGCGAGGGAGTAGGGAGTAGGCAATAGGGAGTAGCAAACCCGCCTTCTACTCACTATTCCCTATTCCCTATTCCCTGCTTCACGGTGGAACACTCCCGCATCCGGCTCCTCCAGCGAAGGCGCCGCCGGCTCGGGATCGCTTTGCGCGTCGGCGACTGTCTGCCGAGGTCCCAGGGTGAGCGGCGCGCTGTAATGGATCGGCTCATCCGCATACACGGCCGGGGCCGCCGGCTGCGGAAGCGGATTGTCCGCCGCCAGAATCGTCTCCGCGCCGCGCTGCCAGAAGCGCGTCGCCATCATGCCCAGCAGACCCGCCTGGGCCAGCAGAAACATCGGCCACACGCCCGGCTGCGCCAGCATGTGCATCGCAATCCGGCCCGTGACGAAGACAGCCGCAAACCCCAGCAGCGTCAGCGCGACGAAGCTGCCATAAGCCCGGCCGAAGTTCGCCCGCAGCGTGCGCAGCGCCGGCAGCAGCGTTTTGCGGACGCGCCGGTCGGGCCTGCCGTCGGGCCGTAATCGATCGCCAAGCTGCACGGTATAGACCTCGACCAGGTCGAAGTAGAGCCGCAGCAGCGCCGCCACCAGCGCGATCAGCACGATGCCGGGAAGCTCCTCGTAGACCGCCGTCCAGCCGACGATGCGATCGTCGATCGCCTGCGTCAGCCCGCCTTCAATCAGCATCAGCGGCGCCAGCACCGCGCCGGAGACGATCGCCGTCAGCAGCGTGATCCGCACGAAGCGCCAGAAGAACGACAGCCCCGAGCTGACCAGGATCGGCAGCCGCGCCGGACTTTCCGTCTCATAACAAAACAGCGTCCCGGGAACCAGGATGAAACAGCACAGCAGATAGAGCGGCACGCCCGCATACGCGCTGCGGCCGGTCGAAGGAGCCATGTACGAGATGCGATGCAACGCCGCATTTAGCGTGCCCAGGTCGAACGCCGAGTTCAGCCGCTCCGCCGCCAGCGAGTGGTCCAGCACCGACCCCAGCTGCGAGCGCACCTTCAGCGAAAACACCAGCGCCAGCCCCAGATTCGCCGCGTAGGTCCAGAGCAGCGCGCCCGGCCGCATCACCACCAGACGCAAGCCATGCAACAAAATGGACCGCCGACGCACCATGATCCTCCATGTCCTATGTGTCCCTTGGTTGTCATCCCAAAAGGATCTGCTTTTCGCTTCTAAACCAACCACCCAGCCATCTGCGAACTCAGTTGCAAAAAGCTGGTCCAGATAGTCGTAATCTTGCGCGCGGGAACCGGATTCGCAGCGACCGTCTGGCTATTGTTGAACTCGTTCAGATCGAGCAGCATCGTGTGGTCCGGATCGATCTCCGCCGACACCACCCTGGCCTCGCGCACATAAGTAAAGCTCTTCCAGCGATCCTGCCCGTCCCAGCGCTCGCGCACGCGGGATCCATCCGAAAACACCACCTGCACGGTGACCGGAAGCACAAAATCGCCGATCCGATGCACCGTCACCACGTCGCGCAGCAGCTTCTGCTGCTGCATATCCGACACCCACCAGCGCGCTGGCTCCGACGATATGGCGTCTATCCCATAGTCCAGCAGCGCCGTCCCATACACCGCCTGCCTGAAGAACGGCCGCAGCGAAGAGTCGCTGTAGACAGGCCGCGATGCAAGGTCGGCAGGCCCGGCCCAGCCCGCCGGCATCAGCGGCATCTCGCCTGTGAGCAGATGCGTTCCCGTCGCCCTTCCGCGCGCAATCGCCACCTCTTCAATGGTGCGAAGAAAATCTTCCGTCGTCGGATGCGTGAAGCGATAGCGCATAAAGTAGGTGCGCATCGCCGCATCCATGGTCTCCGCGCCCACCAGGCCTTCGAGCGTCGCCAGCAGCGTCGCGCTCTTGCCATAGGTTACGCCGCCGTAGGAGCTCGCGTCGCGAAATTGCCAGGCGTGGCGAGTCACCGGATCGTAGTCCGGCATGGCGGCGTACTGCGTGTACTGCAGCATCGCGTCCGAGAGATTCGTCCAGCGCAGACCAAGGGCATTGGTCTCGCGCCCCAGAATCGCCCCGGTCACCTTCACCTCGGTGTAGCTGTTGATGCCCTCGTCCAGCCACGCGTCTTCGAACTCGTTGGTCGCCACCATGCCGTACCAGTACTGGTGTCCGAACTCGTGCTCCGCGGTAATCTCCGTGATGCGCGTGGGATCGACAATGGTCGTGCCGGCTGTAATCAGGGTCGGATACTCCATGCCCTCCATCTCGCTGCCCGGCTCGGGGTCGACCACCGTCAGCACCTTATAGGGATACGGCCCATAACGCCGGTCGAACTGCGCAAGCGACGCGAGGATGATGTCGAGGTAACGCTTGCCGACACCCGGATGCGCCTTCAATCCCAGCACCCGTACCTGCACCGGTCCCATCGACGACAGGTATGTTCCATTGGTCACGACGAAGTTCGGGCTGGCGGCCCAGGCGAAGTCGTGGATGTCCTCCCCGTAGAACGACAGCGTACGGGTGCCGTCGTTGTTGGTGCGGTCGCCTGTCGGCACGCCCGAAGCTCCGACGGTGTAGTTCTTCCTGAGCGTCAGCGAGACGTCGAAGGTGCCGAAGTCGGCAAAGAACTCCGTCGTGGAATGGTACTGGTGGCAGTTCCAGCCGCCATGCCAGAAGACGCCCACCTTGGGGAACCACTGGCCGCCCATCAGGAAGTCGCGCTTGTAGCCGTTGCGCGCCACCGACTCGGGAAACTGGTCGTGGAAGCTCATGCGAAACGTGATCGCGTCACCCGGCGCCAGTGCACGCGGCAATGTCACCTCGGCGACAGTCCTGTCGTTCGCGTTGCCGTCATCGGGCGCGACGAACCGCATGCGCCCGGTCAGGTCGCCGAAGCCGTCCGCCTCCAGGTGCGTGATCGCGATCGATCCCAGCTTCTTCGCCGGGTACGAGTTGTCCGCCTCCGAATCGCGGATGCCACCGCCGGAATGGGTTTCAGTCGTGAACGTCGAATCCGGCTGAAAGGCGTTCAGGTAGAGGTGAAACGGAAATGTAGTCAGCGGCTGTCCGGTCAGGTTCTTGTAGGTCAGTGTCTCTTTCGCATCGACGCTCTTCTTCTCCACGTCGATGTTGGCGTCCAGCACATAGGCCACCACCCGCGTCGAGAGCGCAGTGCCTCGCGAAGCATTCGTAGCCAGGCTAGTCTGCCCGAATGACGGGACCGACACCACCGCCGCCACCAACAGACGTCCAACCCATTTAGAAGGCATGGCTGGATGGTACCCGAACAATCCGAGTCTGAACAGGCGTCAACATACACATCCTCCGTGCCCCATTCATCGCGCCGTTGCTTCACGCGATGACTGGGCCCCCGACTACTCCCTACACCCTCTTCCCTGCACACTGTATCTCTCCGCTATCCTGTTAGCTGCGTTGCAATCGTGCCTATCCAGACTTCCATCCCGGCTTCCACCCAGATCAAACCGCACTTCTCTCTCCTGGCGACATCGTTCGCCGGCGGGCCGCGCCCACGCAACGCGGCGATTATCCTGTTCGGGCTCTGGTTTCTGCTGTTCTTCGCTGCCCTCTTCAGCCCGCCTATCCTCGACGACGCCGACGCCACCCACGCCCAGGCCGCGCGCGCGATGGCCACGACGGGCGACCTCGTCACCCTGAAGGTCGACGGCGTTCGCTACCTTGAAAAAGCGCCGCTGATCTACTGGCTGGCTGCGCTTAGCTTCCGCATCTTTGGATTCAACACCTTTGCCGCGCACCTGCCGCAGGCCATCGCGGTGCTGCTGCTGTTGCTGCTGGGCCATCGCTGGGCCAACCAGGCGTTCGGTGCGCGGACGGGCTTCTATACCGCGCTGGCCGTGCTGACCAGCGCCGGCGTCTTCCTTTTCACACGGATCCTCATTCCGGAAGTCCTGCTCTCGCTGCTGCTCTGCTCGTCGCTCTTCGCATTCCTGAAGACGCTGGGGCCCATCTCAGCAGAGTCCGCCCCGGAACAAAGCCGGGTGCCCCATGTCTCGAATCTGAGACATGGGTCTGAGCCTGCAAAAATCTCCTCAGGCATCCGCGAACGCCCCGCCATCGCCTGGTACGCAGGCCCGCTCTTTTACCCCTACCTGATGTGGGCGATGCTGGCCTTCGCCGTCCTCACCAAGGGCCTCGTAGCCCTCGTCTTCTTCTTCGCCACGACCCTCGCCTTCCTGATCCTGACCGGCACCCTCGGCCAGGACTGGCGCAAGCTCCGCCCCTTCACCGGCTTGCTGCTCTTCCTCGCGATCGCCGCGCCCTGGCACATCCTCGCCGGGCTGCGCAACACCGGCGGGCTGAACGGCCACGGCTTCTTCTGGTTCTACTTCGTCAACGAGCACTTCCTGCGCTTTCTCGGACGCCGCATCCCCAACGACTACAACAAGCTGCCGGGTTATCTCTTCTGGCTTTCGAACCTGATCTGGCTCTTTCCGTGGACGCTGTTTCTGCCGCTTGCTCTGGCCGCTTTGTGGAGGCGTTTCAATCACCAGACAACGGTGCTTACGCTACGCCGTCCGGAAGAGAAGGGTGTGATATTCCCGTTCGTGCTGCCGTCCGTGACCGGCGTCACTGCCTTGGTTCTGTATTCACTACTGCGTTTGGAGATCGTAGAGATTCTGGTCATCATCGCTATCGAGGCCCTGCTGTTTGAAGTCTTGGCGAATCGGCGTCGCAGTCAACTCACCCTCAGCCCCTTCCACCGCATCGACCCCCAGCAACGCTCCATCCTGCTGCTATCCCTCTTCGCCGCCATCATCCTGATCTTCTTCTCACTCTCCACCAACCAGGAGTACTACACCTTTCCCGCCTACCTGCCGATTCTGCTGCTCATCGCCGCCACCATCACCCGCGCGGAGCAGACCTTCTCCTCCAATCTCGAGGCTCGCCGCGCCATCGCCTTCGCCCATGCGGCGTTCACGCTGCTCGGCGCGGCCTTCGCGATCGCGCTCTTCTACGGGCTGTGGGCCTCGCGCAAGCTGCCCTACATCGCGGATATCGGCACCGTGCTTGCGCATCGCGGGGTGGGCGCCTACACACTTTCGCTTTCGCACTTCTTCGACCTCACCACGCCTTCGTTCGCGGCGCTGCGCCTGCCCGCGCTGCTCGCCGCGCTGGCTTTCGCCTTCGGACCGGCGCTGGCCTGGCTGCTGCGGGTGCAGCGCAGGCACATCGCCGCGACCACCTGCATCGGCCTCACCTCCGCGGTCTTCCTCTTCGCCGCGCATCTCGCCTTCGCGCGCTTTGCGCCCATGCTTTCAAGCGAGGCCTTCGCGGCGCGCATCCAGCAGCTTGAGGCCGCGCATCGCATCGCAGCCGACACGCAGGTTGCCATCCTCGGCGACCAGGCCTTCGGCTCCTCGATCCCGTTCTATCTCGGCCGCCCGGTGCTGCTGATCGACGCCCGCACCACCAGCATGTTCTTCGGGTCGACCTTCCCCGACGCGCCGCCTGTCTTTGCGACCAGCCCGGGCCTGCTGGCGATGTGGGGCAAAGGTCCACGCAAGATTCTCTTCGTCCCGCTCGAACGCCGAACGCAGATTCTGGACCTTTTCGGACCGAATGTTACCGTGCTGCTCGATTCCAGCGGCAAAATACTCATCACCGACCGCCCTCTGGACCCCTGATTTAAACCCGCTGCACCAAAAATGGTTCAAAGCTAACTGTTTCAAAATCAATATTTTACGCAAAAACCGCGGGAGGGTGCCCTCCTTACAAAACTGCCATGAACGAGCCCGAACTCCAACCCGCTCGCCCGCAATCGCGATCCATCGCGATCCTCTTCCTCGCCTGGCTGATCCTGCAGATCGGCGGCCTCTTCACGCCCGGCCTGCTCGACGACGTCGACTCGGTCTACATCGAGATCGCGCGAGAGATGCTGCATCGCCACGACTTCGTCACCCCCTACATCGACGGAATCCGCTTCTTCGACAAGCCTCCGCTGATGTACTGGCTCGCCGCCGGTTTCATGCGCGTCTTCGGCGAGCGCGACTGGGCCGCGCGCCTGCCCATCGCCCTGACCATGCTGGCGCTGCTCTTCGCCATCTACGCGCTGGGCCTGCGGCTGTTCCGGAGCGAGCGCGCCGGCTTTTACTCCGCGCTGGCCTTCGCGC
>CAXTMK010000169.1:0-332 GCA_964245315.1 uncultured Acidobacteriaceae bacterium
GAATGCTGTCTGTCAGAAGAGGGTTGGGTGAGCGGCTATACGATTATCGATCCAGAGCAGCCGATCCCTGCGTTGAGGCACCTCTGCGCGCTGGCAGTAATGGCCAAGGCTCCGCGTGCCGGCCGGGTGAAGACGCGGCTGTCGCCTCCGCTGACGCTCGAACAGACGGCGGCGCTGAACATACAATTCCTGCGCGATACGACGGAGAACATCGCGACGATTCCGGGTTCGGCGGGGTTGATCTCGTATACTCCGGTGGGCGATGAGGCGTTGTTTGCGGGGCTGCTGCCGGAGACGTTCGCGTTGGTTCCGCAGCGCGGCAATGGCTTTGG
>CAXTMK010000169.1:486-4020 GCA_964245315.1 uncultured Acidobacteriaceae bacterium
AGACATTCTCGCCATTGGGTATGGCGCCGTGTGCCTGATCGATTCCGACTCGCCTACCGTGCCAGCGGCGGCGTTTTACCGCGCCGTGGAAGCCTTGCGCGCGCCCGGCGATCGCGTCGTGCTCGGGCCTTCGGACGACGGTGGATACTACCTGATTGGGTTGAAGCAGGCGCATGCGGCGCCCTTCGAGCGCATCACCTGGAGCACCGGCAGCGTGTACGCCGAGACGGTGGCGCGGTGCAGGGAAGCAGGACGCGAAGTCGTGACGCTGCCAATGTGGTACGACGTGGATGACGCCGCGACGCTGGATGTATTGACCGCCGAACTGCTCGAAAGCCGCCAGCCGGAGTTCGCGGAGATGCGCGGTTATGCGGCTCCGCACACCCGCGAGCTGTTGCAGGCGATGATGGCGGTGCAGGCGCAGTGACCCAATCCCGCCAGACACATTGGGCCGATGCAAAGCCGTGGCATACGAATGCGGCGCTCATCCTGATCGGCTTCGCGCTGGTGTGCTTTACCCGGCAGCTGATCTGGGAGTACGACACCGAACACCATTACCAGATCGGTTTTTCCGGTGTGTCGAGTGCGCAGCTGGCGCTGTATCTGGCGGCGGTGGCGATCCTTCTGGTGAAGCGCGCAAACATCGACCGCTATACCTTTCCCATCATCCTCACGTTTGCCATCCTGTGCAGGCTGGTGGCGCTGTTTCCCGATCCGGTGCTGTCGTCGGACGTGTACCGCTACGTTTGGGACGGCATCGTGCAGCATGCCCACATCAATCCGTACCGCTATGTGCCGGCCGATAAGGCTCTGAATTTTCTCCACCTGCCGACGCAGGATATGTACCAGGAGACGTATGACAACATCAACCGCCGCGACTACGCGCACACCATCTACCCGCCGGCGGCGCAGATGCTGTTTTACGCAATTACGTGGATCTCGGCGACCATGACTGCGATGAAGACGGCGATGATCCTGTTTGAAGGCCTGATGTTGTGGGGGTTGGTGCGGCTGCTGCGCGAGATGGGCGTGCGCCGCGAGTGGGCGCTCGTCTGGACACTGGTTTATGCGTGGATGCCGATGCCGATCTGGGAGTTTGCGGGGTCGGGGCATGTCGATGCCATCGTCATGGCGTTTATGGTGCTGGCGCTGCTGTTCCGCTACCGCCGGCAGCCGGTGTTGACGGGGGTGTTTCTCGCGCTTGCGGTGCTGACGAAGTTTTACCCGCTGGTGCTGTTTCCGGCGCTGTACCGGCGCGGCGACTGGAAGATGCCGGCGACGATGGCGGCCATGGCGGCGTTGTTCTATGCTCCGTATCTGAGTGTAGGCAAGAGGGTCTTCGGCTTCCTCGGCGGCTATGTCTACGAGGAGGGCATGGAGACGGGTACGCGCTACTTCCCGCTGCAGTTCATGCAGCGCCTCCCTGGACTGCATGGGTTTTCGAGCGCGGCGTACATGATCTTCGCGGCGCTGATCTTCGGCGCGCTGATGCTGTGGGCGTGGCGCACCGGATGCCGGGACGATAGCGCTCGCGACGCCTTTCTGTGGCCCGCATTCGGGCTGGCGCTGGCGCTGATGCTGCTGTTTTCGCCGCATTATCCGTGGTATGTGGCGTGGCTGATCCCGCTGCTGGTGCTGAGGCCGAGCCTGACGGTGGTGACGTATGTCGGCGCGTTTTTCTACCTGTGCACGACCGCGCTGGCGGTGGGGTATGGGCCGAAGCAGTATGAACTAAACGAGATTCTGTACGCGGCGGTGCTGATTGCTCTTATCATAGAGGTAACCATGCGCAAGCTGTTTGGTTTTAGAGTTCCACGTTTTGAGTTGAGAGTTGGGGAGTTGAGACCATGAGTACACTGCTGCCGATTTTGCCGCCTTCCGATCTGCTCGAACGCGACACCCTGACACCTGCCGCGCAGGCCGCTGAGGAAGAGAAGAACCGCATGCGGCGGTACTTCCAGAAGCCGGACGAAGAGCTGGTTGCGGTGGCGGATCACGAGCCGGTGTGCCTGTACCTGGAGACGACGAACCGCTGCAATCTGCTGTGCACGACGTGTCCGCGGACCTATGAGCAGCTGGAGCCCGAGGCGGATATGCCGTGGGAGCTGTTCACGTCGCTGATCGAGCAGTACCCGAACATTGCGCGGGTGGTGCTGCATGGCATCGGCGAGCCGATGCTGGTGAAGGACATCGCGCAGCGGGTGAAGTACCTGAAGGACCGCGGCATCTACGTGCTCTTCAACACCAACGGCACGCTGCTGAACGAGAAAAACGGGCGCGCGCTGATCGATGCGGGCCTCGATGAGTTGCGCGTATCGCTGGACGCGGCCGAGAGCGATGTGTACCAGATGGTGCGGGGCAAGGACTTCTTCGACAAGATCGTCGAGAACGTCGGCAATTTTACGAAGATGCAGCGAGAACTGAACGCTCCCAAGCCGCGCGTGAGCCTGTGGCTTACGGGGCTGCGCGAGACGGTCGATCAGCTACCGAACTTTGTGCGGCTGGCGCATCGCGTGGGTGTGTACGAGGTGTACCTGCAGCGGCTCGTCTTCTTCGATGATCCCATGAGCGACAAGTCGATGGCGCGCGCGGAGTCGGCGCTGTTCGAGCACACGACCGAGCGGGAAGAGGCGTTGATTCGCGAGGCGGAAGAGGTCGCGCAGGAGCTGGGCGTGATGTTCTCGGCGTCGGGCGCGGTCGATCCGGGCGAGTCGATCCGCAAGCAGCGCGACGACGCGCCGTGGTCGTTGTGCCGTCGGCCCTGGTCGCTGATGTACATTACCGCGAATGGGCGAGTGCTGCCTTGCTGTATCGCTCCGTTTTCGATGAAGGGATATGGGGCGTTCACGCTGGGTGACGCTACGCAGGCGAGCTTGAAGGAGATTTGGAATGGGAGCGAGTATCAGCGGTTTCGCGAGGGATTGCTGACGAGCGCGCCGCCGCCGGCCTGCGCCAATTGTGGGTTGCGGTGGAGTTTGTAATTCCCGTATGGACCGGCACGGGAACTTGGTCTACGATGCATTAGGAGAAGCGACATGGCGATCGACACAATCACGGTACGCTTGCTGGATTCCGTCCTGAGTTCCCCCTCGACTCGTCAGCTTTTTACAACCATCGCAAATCGACGTATCGCCGCGGAAGATTCGCTTAAGACTGACAATGCCGACGCGAACCTCAGCGACCAGTTCCACGCTCTGCAAGACGCCGACCTCATCGGCGTGGGGACGGGCTTGAAGAGGTATTACGTTACGGCCAGGGGCCTGAAGGTCGCCAGAGATTTAGGAAAGCTCGTCAACGGCTAGCGAATGTTTGAGCCAGGGAAGGTCGGCTCGACGACCACGCCAATTGTCGACGCGGCTGCGAGCCATCCCATGGCCTTTGTCGTCATGCTTGGACTTATGTTGGTCTTTGGACTGGGCAGAGTGGCCAGAGAGACGCAGGCTTCCGTGGAGGTCCGATCATTCTTGAATCTCTGGATGGCTGGGTATCTTCTTCTTCTCGCAGTCCTGATGTCTGTGACCACCGATATGGCAT
>CAXTMK010000169.1:4030-9933 GCA_964245315.1 uncultured Acidobacteriaceae bacterium
ATATGGCATTGGTGCTCTTGTACGGAGATGACGATGTCTTGAAAGTTCACTTCATTTCTCCGGCAGTGGCCCCGGTTGCGGCCGCGGTGCTGGGTGTCTTCGGCTTCGAATTTCTCGTTCGCAGGTTCATCGTCGGATTCGGCGAAAATCGCTTCGATCTGGATAAGACAATTCAATATGTCCAGGACCAGGCAGTGGCGGCCACGCTAAGAAAAGAAGCTTAGTCATGTTGGATCGGGTGCCGTCTGTCTCCATCATCATCCCGGCTTTGAACGAAGCCGAATCCATCGGCCAAGTCGTCGCCGAGATGCCCTGGACGCTCATCGCCGAGTGCATCGTCGTTGACAACGGCTCGACAGACGCCACGGCGGACATCGCGCGGGCGGCCGGAGCGCGTGTGATCCAATCTCAGCGAGGATACGGCGCCGCATGTCTCGCTGGTTCGCAGGCGGCGCTTCCGACCAGCGACATTCTCGTCTACATGGATGGCGACGGCTCGGACATCATCGCCGACCTTGTCCGTCTCACCGCGCCAATCTCCTCCAATGCAGCAGACTTCGTCATCGGTTCGCGCATCCGCGGTGAGCGTGAGGCGGGTTCGATGCTGCCCAGCCAGGTCTTCGCCGGGCATCTGGTTGGTTGGCTCCTGCGGGTGCTTCAAGGGGTCAGGTACACCGATATGGGGCCGTTCCGCGCAATCCGGCGCTCGTCGCTGGTGGCGATGCGGATGAGCGAACTGACCTATGGCTGGAACCTGGAGATGCAGATCAAAGCGGCTCAACAGGGCTTGCGAATCCTCGAAATCCCGGTCGACTACCGTCGGCGCATTGGCGGCGTCAGCAAGGTCTCGGGGGATTGGAAAGCATCGGCAAAAGCGGCGGTGCGAATTCTCGAAGTGCTCTTTCGTGTAGGGTTGAAGCGGCGCCCGTACTGAATCCACACAACTTTGCGAACATTGCCGGATTCACTCTACTGAGCGGAAGTAGCCCATCGAGGAACGTCAACCGTCTGATGAAGTGTGCCTTCGGCGCCGATAAGAGAAGACAAGACGGTTATAGTCGAGCCACGAAAGTGCTATTTGCCTTTTCGGCAGTGTCGCCGAAGATTCATTCATCGCAGCAAGACGACAGGAGACGACACATGCGGACCATGATGGCTGGGTTTTCGGGCTGGCTGAGGATGCAGGACACGAAGAATGAAGCCGTGAAAGTCGTCGACGCGGCGATTACCGTGGTCGCAACCTTGATGGTCGCGACGACCTGGGTCGTTCTGCGGTAGTCAGCGAACGCGCAGCACGATCAAAGTTTCGTCGTCGAAGTGTTCGGCACCGGCTTGGTGCTCGGTGACAGCTTCGAGGATCGCGTTGACCGTCGCCTGGGCATCGCGGTCGGGGCAGCATTGCAGCACGCTGTATAGTCGATTTCCGCCGAACTCCTCGCCATCCGGATTGACCGCGTCCGTTATTCCGTCCGAAAACAAAACAATCTGATCCCCGGACGAGAGTTGAATCAGCGTCTCTTCGTAAATGGCGTGCGAAAAAAGGCCGAGTGGAAATCCCTCGACCCGGATTCTGCTCGCCTCGCCTGTCGCCGCGCTGACCAGAATCGGCTGCACCGAACCGGCGTTAGCCACGCACAGCGTTCGCATCCCGGCATCCCACAGGGCGAGCAGCATCGTGACATATTGCGAGGCCAGCTTGCGCTCCTGTAATTGATCGTTCAGCACGGCCAGCAGGCGCGCCGGAGACAGATGCTGCGGGGCCAGCGAGCGCAGCAGACCCGAGACCAGCGCCGCGTAAAGCGCAGCCGGGGCAGCTTTGCCCGACACATCTCCCAATACGAACAGAGTGCGGCCGGGCGCAACGTGCAGCGCGAGCGCCGACGGCGCAACCTCGTCGTCTGGGTCTTCAAGATCAGGGCGCGGGGCCGGACCGTAGTCGAGGAAGTCGTAGATGTCTCCGCCGATGGAGCGCGCCGGGCGAAAGCTGACGGCGATCTCGGCACGGTCGGGAATGGGCGGCGCCGACGGCAGCAGGCGAAGCTGTACCTGGCGCGCCATGTCGAGGTCGCGCTCCATGCGCTGCTCTTCCTCGTGGATGCGCTGGTAGAGCCGGGCGTTGGCGATCGAGACCGCGATCTGCGAGGCCAGCGTGGTGAGCGTGCGCTGATGGTCGTCGTTGTAGTAGTTCACGCGCGTATGTTCGAGATCCATCACGCCGATGACGTTGCCCTTGTAGATCAGAGGAACCGAAAGCTCGGAGCGCGTCTCGGGATTCTCATTCACGTAGCGGGGGTCCTTGCGGACATCCGGCGACAGCACGGGCGCACGCTCCTGGGCCGCCGTGCCGATCAGTCCGCGGCCGAGTTCCACGTTGCGCTCGCGGACGACGCGCTCGCCATAGCGCGTGGAAAAGCGATGCTCGAACTGCTCGGTGCGGTCGTTCCAGAGGAGGATGGTGAACATCTGGAAGTCGATGACGCGCTTGAGCAGGGCGCCGACGCGTTCGAGCAGGTCGTCGGGGTCGAGGATGCTGGTAATCTCGCGCGAGATCTCGTGCAGCACAGTGAGAGTCTGCGCCTGGCGCGAAACCCGGGTGTAGAGCCGCGCGTTTTCGACCGCGATAGCGACGCGCGAGGCAGTGAGCTCGAGCAGGCGCTGGTGGTCGGCGGTAAAGAAAGCCGGCATTTCGGATTGCAGATCGAGCACGCCGATGACGCGGTTCTTTACGATCAGAGGCACGGCCAATTCGGAACGCACGGCGCTGTTGGCGTTGATGTAGTTGTCGATCTTCGTCACATCCTCAACCAGCATGGACTTGCGCTGCAGCGCGGCTTGGCCGGAGATGCCGCGGCCGAGCTTGATGCGGATGCGCTCGACATCGGGCGTGTGGCCGCTCTGGAAGCGCATCCAGAGCTCGTGGGTTCGGTCGTTGATGAGCAGGATGGCGAAGATGCGATAGTCGATGACGGCGCGGACGAGGTCGGCGACGCGGTGCAGCAGCGTGTTGAGGTCGAGCGTGGTATTGAGCGCGTCGGCGAGCCGGAGCAGGAAGTCGAGCTGCAGCGGCGAGACGCGGATGTTGGGCTGCTCGGCGTGCGCATGCAGCAGGGCGCGCGGGGTGGCGGAGGCGGGACGATAGTCGCCTTCGAGGTGCTCGGCCTCGTGCGTACCTTCGGGTTTAGACGGCGACGACATGGGTTCAGACGATTTTACGCGCAGCGGAACGCTTGATCCTAAGGAAGATCGCCTTCCCTGCTAACCTGATCGCGGAGGCGTGTGCCGTGCTTCGAAGGATTTTTGCAGCGGCGATATTGGCGGCGGCGCTGGGCGGTGCCGCTCTGACTCTGAACCATGGCGGCAACCACGTCGCCTTCATGGGCGACTCTCTTACATGGGGCTGGGGTTTCCCCCGCGCTAACTTCGGCGTAAGGGGCGAGACGACGGCGCAGATGCTCGTCCGCTTTCCAGCGCAGATTGTCGGACACGATTACCGCGAAGTGGTGATTCTGGGTGGAACGAACGACACGCTGCTGGGGCTCGATCAGCAGGCGACGCTGGCCAACCTGGGTGCCATGGTGGACCTGGCGCGGAAGGCCGGCATCGAGCCCGTGCTCGCGGAGATTCCTCCCATCTACACCGGGGGCGGAGTGCATCTGCGGGCGGTCGTGACCCTGAATCGCGGGATCGTCGTTCTTGGCCGGACGAAGGGCGTCAAAGTGGCTGACTATTACGACACGCTGAACGGGCAGTCACAGGATTTCAGCGATGGCACCCACCTGAAGCGCCGCGGCTATGTGCGGATGGAATGGCAGCTGGTAAAGGTCACGAATCCATTTCAGTAGCCGGTCGGCGCGGGCGTAGCCGCCTGCCCTGCAAGTTCCGCCAGGATGCGGACGCTGGCCGATGCGCCGATGCGCGTCGCTCCGGCGTGCAGCATGGCGGAGGCGTCGGCGAGGGTGCGGATGCCGCCCGAGGCCTTGACGCCCGCGCGGTCGCCCGCGACACCGCGCATCAGAGCGATATCGTCGACGGTGGCTCCGCCGGTTGAAAACCCGGTCGAGGTTTTGATGAAGTCGGCGCCCGCGGCCAGAGCGATCTCGGAGGCGCGGAGTTTTTCTTCGAAGGTGAGCAGGCAGGTTTCAAGGATTACCTTGACGATCGCCCCGGCGCCGTGCGCCAGTTCGACAACGCCGCGGATGTCCTGGCGGACCAGGTCGAAATCCTCCTTCGCGCCGGACTTGAGCAGGCCCACGTTGAGGACCATGTCGACATCGTGCGCGCCCAGCTTCAGGACGCGCGTGGTCTCGTCGCGCTTGGATGCGGAGAGCGTCGCACCCAGCGGGAAGCCGACCACCACGCCGACGGGGACGCCGGTTCCGGCGAGCGTCTCGGCCGCTGTCGCGACCCAGAACGGATTGACCATGGCGCAGGCGAAACGATGCTCGGCGGCCTCGTGGCAGAGCTGGATGACCTGCGCGCGGGTGGCTTCGGGCTTGAGCAGCGTGTGGTCCAGCACGGCGGCGAGTGCGGCGGAAGAGGATAGGGAATGGGTTGCGAAGGTGGTGGCGTCGAAAGGGAGGGTTTCGATGTTCATGCTGCTCCTGCGGGGCGTTGCGTGCCCGGTAACTCCATCATACGAGGGTGACGGACAAAGGAAAACGCCGGGATCGCTTGTGCGATCCCGGCGCGATACGTGGTGCAGCGGCAAATTAGGGCTTGGCGCCCAGCGCAGTGTTGGCGATTGCCAGCGCGGTTGGGGTTACGACGGGAGCGGCTGCCCCGACCATATGGTAGAGGTAGCTTCCAGACGTTCCATTGATCCAAAGATTGCCGGAAGAATCGATCTGTACGCCTTGCGGGGCCGTAACACCGAAGGTCTGGAAGCCGAATTCGCCGATCTGAGTTGTGGCGGAGCCGCCTTCGGACTGGGCGACAACAGTAGTGGTGCCGCTCGTTGTGGTTGGCGTGAACTCCGAGAGGCCGCCGATAACGGAACCGCTCAGGCGATTGATCACCCAGACGTTACCGGCACCGTCGACCGCAACACCAGTTGCATTGTCCAGGCCGCCGGTTCCTCCATTGCCCGTCGTTAATGCATTCGTGGTTCCCGATACGGTGGTTATTGTGGGAGCGGTAATGGATGTTCCGATATTGATGTAGTAGAGGTTGCCGCCGTACGTGACCCACGCATTGCCTGCTGCGTCAGGAGCACCGTAGCCGGCGCAGTTAGCGGTGTCGGTTACGGAAACGGTAGTGGTTCCGGAGGCCTCCATCGTGGAGTTTGCGCGATCTATGGTGGAGGGAATAGTGCAGCTCGTGGGAGAGTTCAAGGCCCAGGCGTACTGGGCGATACTGTCGTCGACGAAGACGCTGTTGTAAATGCCGGTCGAACGTCCGGTGCCTTCGTTGAAGGTTTGATAGCTGGAGGCTGCCGTCAGTTCGCTTAGGTAGTAGCGTCCGCTCGTCGGAAAATCGTTCATGTAGATGTTGTTTGAACCGTCGATAGCGATAGCGCCGTTGGCGCTGCCGACGATATACCCGGCAGCGACCCCGGTCTGGTTGGTCGGGGTAACTTCCGCGAGCACGCCGCTGAGAAGCGTGTTGGAGAGGGTGCCCGGCGAGGTGGCGGAATAAGCATTGAACCAGGCATTGTTGTTAGTGTCGATCGCGAGGCTGAATGGTCTCCCATAACCCAATGCGTACCCAGTGGAGCCCGGATAGGCGGACGGCGGTCCGGTTCCCGTGACCACATAATTGACGTTGTAGGCCGGAATATTTGCTGTGCTCACCGGATTCAGAATAACTTGCCCCGTTTGATTGAGCTCGCTGATGTAGTTGGCAGTCGCACCTGAACCCGCTCCGGTCCAGATGTTACCGCTGTGGTCGATGGCAACGCTCGCAGG
>CAXTMK010000170.1:0-713 GCA_964245315.1 uncultured Acidobacteriaceae bacterium
ATCGAAGGTCGCGCGCGGATGCCCCCTGCCCCGGAGTCCGGAGACGCCAGAGACTACATCGTCGTCATGCGGGACGCATCCGAACGTGTGCATGCCGAACAACTGCTTCGATACGCACTCGAAAAGGTCGAGCAGATGGCGATGACGGATGGGCTGACGGGGCTTGCCAACCGGCGCCAGTTCGATGACACCCTGGAGCGGGAATGGCGGCGATGCTCGCGACGCAAACTCCCGCTTTCCGTGCTGATGATCGATGCCGACCACTTCAAGCTCTTCAACGATCACTATGGTCATCTGGAGGGCGACGAGTGCCTCCGGGCGATTGCAGCACAAATTGAGGCCGTGGCACGCCGGCCTGGAGACCTGGCAGCACGCTATGGCGGCGAAGAATTTGTGCTTCTGATGCCGGAGACCGACCGGGAGGGAGCCCTGAGCGTAGCGATTCGCCTTTGCACCCTCGTGCGGGGGCTTGGAATCGTTCACGCGGGAGACCCGGCAAGTGGCGTGGTCACGGTCAGCATAGGCCTTGCCTCCTGCGCTCCGGAGGAGACTTCCAGCAGTTGTCTGAACGTGAAAACTTTCATGACATCCGCCGATGCGAGCCTGTACCGCGCCAAAAAAGATGGACGGAACCGCGTCGCCATCGCGGAGCCATCCGCGAACCAGATTTGATTTCGTCCAACAGCTGCATGTGCCTTGCCTGGCCCGTCTGA